>JAPYUK010000022.1:293-31904 GCA_029936155.1 Dehalococcoidia bacterium
AATCTCGGTCAGACGGCGCCTGCAGATCTCGCAATCTTGAATGTCACTGAGGGTGATTTCGGTCTCGTCGACAACGGTACGTCACACCGTGTTTTCAAGGCCGATAAGCGAATCGTCTGCGAGATGACGGTCAAGGGTGGGCAGGTCGTGTGGGATAAGAACGGCCGTTCTCGCGACGACTGGTCAGCAACTCCGCCAACTAACCCTGCACTCTAGGTATTTCTCTCGAATGGTGAACTCTTCTTACGACGTAATCGTCGTCGGCGCTGGCTCGGCTGGTGCAGCTCTCGCTACTCGGATCTCTGAAGATCCGTCTATCAACGTGCTGCTGGTCGAAGCTGGGCCTGACTATGCGAATTTCGATGAACTTCCAGACGAGATCCGACAGGGCCATGCAACGGGTACGGACCTGGCAATCGATCCCAACGGTGTTCACAACTGGGCATTCACTGCAAAGGCAACTCCACTGCACACCGAAATGGCCGTGCCGCGAGGGAAGATTACCGGTGGAACCAGTGCGATCAACGGTCAGGTGTATTTGAGAGCCATACCGGAAGATTTCGACATGTGGGTGGCCGATGGCAACGATGAGTGGTCGTACGACAAGTTGCTGCCGTATATGAAGAAGCTTGAGAACGATCTCGACATTTTCGACCAGTACCACGGCAATGACGGACCAATAGTGGTTCGGCGCTACCAAGCCGACGAGCTCGAACCGGATCAAGCGGCCTTCATCGAAGCAGCAACCTCGGCGGGATTTTCGAGAACTAACGATCACAATCATCCGGCTTCGAGCGGCGTAGGCCCGCTTCCCTTGAACAATCCGGATGGCATCCGATGGAGCACGGCACTTGGCTATTTGACGATGGCACGAGATCGGTCGAACTTCACTATCAGCCCAGATAGTCACACGACTCGCGTCCTCATTGAAAATAAAAATACAGTCGGGATTGAGTACGAAAAGAATAGTGAGGTGCGCCAGGTATTTGCCGATGAAGTGGTACTCAGCGCAGGTCCCATCGGGTCGCCTCACCTGTTGATGCTTTCTGGGCTTGGTCGCAAAGAGCAGCTTGAAGCGGTGGGTGTCGAGGTGATCGCTGATATGCGAGGCGTTGGCCAAAACTTGCGTGATCATCCATCAGCCGCGGTTCGCTGGCACGCTGAAGACGATTTTCTGATGCCAGACGTCGACGCTGGACCTCAAAAAACAGCACTCAGATACACAGCTCAAGGGTCTGAATCACGCAACGACATGATCACCGTGATGCGCTGGAGCTCGCCGCTTCGAGAGTTCATCATGAGCGCGGGTCTCTATCTTGCGAAGGCGGCGGGTGAACTAAGGCTCGTTTCTAGCGACTCGCATACCCAGCCTGAGCTCGACTATCACCTTTTGGATCACCCGTACGATCGCGAACGAATGCGGGCAGGGGTTCGAATGCAGATCGAACTTGGTGAACATCCCGCTTACAAGGGAATTCTGAAGGAGCTGAAAGATCCGCTGGCGGCTGATCTCGAATCCGACGAAGCTCTCGACAACTGGCTGCTTAGCAACACCAGCACGATGCATCACATTTCGTGCACGGCGAGAATGGGCGCAGATGATGATCCGATGTCCGTGGTGAATCAGTATGGGCAGGTTCACGGAATCGAAGGTCTGCGAGTTGCTGACCTGTCGATTCTGCCCGACTGTCCGCGAGCCAACACAAACTCACCAGCGATGATGATCGGCGAGCGAGTAGCCGATTTCATGGTGCCTTAGGTACGTTTTCTTGAGCTGCCAGGTGAGGCAGTCCAATCACGGCTAGCTAAAAAACTGGAAGTTGACGACTGGCCAGTAGACGCTCCATGCGCGGCCGACGATGGCGTCGGCGGAAACAAATTTCCAATTTCTAGAGTCGACCGAAACTCGTCGGTTATCGCCGAGCACAAAGTACTCGCCCGGCGGCACCTGAATTGGATAGTCATCGGTCCGGCGCGCGGTGGTTACGTCGACCCAGTCAGTCTTTTCACCATTTACGAACACCGACTCGCCGTCGAGATCGATCCAGTCGCCGGGGATGCCGATTATCCGTTTTACGAAGTCGGTTTCAGATCCTGTTGGCGGGTGAAACACTACGATATCCCCGCGCTTTGGCCCATCGAACAGATAACCCTCGCTGCCGAAGAAGCTGAACGAAGACTGTGTGTAGACGAATCGATTCACCAGAAGGCGTTCAGATTGCACCAGAGTTGGCTCCATCGAAGCTCCTTCAATGAGGAAACTCTGCGTCGTTGCTTGCAGCACAAGGAAGATCACCACTGCTGTGATGATCGTTTCGCCTGTATCTCGGACCGCTGCCCGCATAGAACGTGCTCGCCTTGCCTGAGCCCTAGGAATCTGTAGGACGAATAATCGCCATAATACGAATATAGCAAGTGCGACCCGAGTTCCACGTAATCGCCAAGTAACGTTTCGGATACCTAATATCGCCGTGTTGGGTCATGAGTAGCATGTAGCTCACGACATTTTCGATGCTAATTTTGACCACCTTCGACGAACAACGACTCATTCAACTCACGCGCGACGGCGACTATGATGCGTTTAATCGTCTGGTCATCGAGCATCAGGACGCGGTCTTCGGTGTCGTGGTTCGTATGGTCAGGAACCGAGCTACTGCCGAAGACATCACACAGGACGCCTTCATTTCGGCATTTCGCAAGATGTCGAGTTATCGAGGCGGAATTTTTCGGGCGTGGCTGTTCCGGATCGCTAAAAACGCCGCTCTCGACCATTTGCGCAAGATGGCGCGGCGTCCAGAAACATCTATCGACGAAGATATTGTCTATTTTTCGGAAACCGTTCAGGACGACTCTGCCGATCCGTTGGCCGATGCCCTGAACTCCGAGTTGGGACGGCTCATCGAGCATTGCCTTGGTGGCCTGTCTGACGATCACCGGTTTGCGATGGTGATGGTCGACGTCGAGGGCTATCAGTACGACGAAGCAGCGGAATCGATTGGCGTTTCTATAGGCACTGTGAAGTCGCGTTTGAACCGTGCTCGGGCTCGGATGCGTGACTGTGTTCAACAAGAACCGGAACTCTTACCGGCCTCAATGCGTCTATAAGACATGGAGAACTTTTAGCGAGTGGTTTTTGATTTTCTAAATCGGCTGATCGGCCATACAGATTCGAGTGTCGACGCAGTAAATGCGTACGTCGAGGGAAGCGCGTCCGCAGACGAGCAAACGTTTGTCGAGCGGATGATGCGTGAAAACCCTGGACTCGAAAAAGATCTCGGTACCCAACGGGCGCTCCTAGAAGTACTTCGACGGGTAGAAAAAGTCGAAGCTCCTCGATCGTTTACAGTGACTCCAGAGTTGATCGCCAGAGCTGAGAGATCGGATTCAGCGCTATCTAGAGTTGCAGAATTGTTTGGTCCCCAGCGAAAGCTGGCACTGGCTCCGGGGGTTATCGCCGGTATCGCTGCGCTCAGCGTGGCGCTACTGACGCTGGGCGACATAACAGGGGTGGTTGACCAGACATCGAGCGGGGACGATTCGGCTTCGGTCGCAGTCGTCGTAGAGTCAGCCGCGTCAATTGGCGCACTTGGTATTGCTGGTGAGATGGGAGGACCCGGTGCCCCCGCAGCAGGCGGCACATCCGACGATTCAACATTTTTAACCGAAAAAGCATCCCAATCTGGAGGAGCAGGAGCGGCGGCGGCCACGGCGGCACCAGCACGGGCCACGGCTCCCGAAGCTGTGACAGAGTCAGCGGCTCCGGGCCCACTGGTAACCGTGATTGTTACTGAGAAGGGCGATGCTGAATCGAGTCGAATAGCACCTGCGGGTGAGCCACCAAGTTTGACAACGGAGGCTACGGCACGAGTGGCTCGTCCTGAAGAAGATGTTGAAACATCCGCAAAGGATGGAGCTATCGTCGAGCCAGTTAACGAAGATACCGAGGCATTCGGCACGGGCGGGTCGATCGATACGGCTGGCACTGCGGATGGGGCTGGCGAGGGCGCACTAGCCGGCGCTGGTGCGCTAGAGGGCGTAGCTGAGGGAGCTGATAGTGGCACGGCGATGGGTGCGGGCAAAGGACTCACATTACCTCTCAGACAACTTCAGATAGCACTCGCAGCTCTCGCACTTGCCGCCATCGGAGCGTGGGCTGGTCTACGGCGAGTACGCGGCGAGTAGACGGTAGCAGTAGATACCTGTCCTGAACGAACAACATCCCCAGTTTCGTCGAAGGGTCATTTTTTCTAGAAATTCTCGGCTGCCCGATTGGGTGATGAGACGAGGTTTGCATGGCACACGCGTCACGCCGCCGCACTCTCATCACCGAAGACCCCTCCACTTCCCTTCTCTGCGGTCGGGAATTTGAGCCGACTTGTTGGCCTTTTGATCGCCGATTCGACGACTTCGCCCTTTCCCATTTACACAGAGGCTACCGCCTACTTGCGGGAACTACCTGTGGAACAAATCCCGGGCGTTCACCGTCACTACTTATAACAGCGACGAATCAACATCCGATAAGTCGTAACATCAAACAAAAAACGACAAGGACAAGATGATGACCACAAACAAATTTCGAAGGCCCACTGTGTGGCTACTTGTAGCTGCAATCGCAGTATTTTCGCTGGCTGCTGTCGCATGCACCAGTGATTCCAGTGAGAACGAGGGCAGCAGCGACTCCACACTGGCAATTGGTGCGCCAGGCAGTGTGGGTGGTAAAACGGCAGTCGGATCGGTTTCCGTATCGAACAGCGGTGTTATTGCGTCCGGCTTCGACGCACCGGCAGTCGAACCTATCGCATACGGTGCACCTGTTTCTTACGGCCAGCCCTCATATGCAGCACAGAGTGGCATAGCGAACTCTGGCATCTGGGTAACCGGACAGGCTACTCTCGAAATTCCGGCCGACGTGGCACAGGTTTCGATTGGTGTTGAGTCTCGGGAAACCACAGTTTCTGCCGCTCGCCAGAACGCCGCTGCTGCGATGGAAAAAGTTCTGAGCGCGATAAAAGAGAACGGCGTATCCGAAGACGACATCGTGACGACGAACTTCAACATCTACCCACAAACGATCTGGGTTGAAGTATCAGACGCGCTGGGTCGACATAGTGAACCTCGTATTACCGGTTACACCGTGAGCAACACTGTTCAGATAACCGTTCGAGACATCGACAATCTGAGCCCGGTTGTCGACACCGCAGCAACTGCTGGTGGCGACCTGATCAGGATCAACTCGATCCAGTTCACCGTCGACGATTCTTCAGCATTTGGAGCACAGATGCGCCAACAGGCCGCAGCAGATGCTCTGGCAAAAGCCGATGTCTACGCCCGAGCGATGGGTGTGACACTTGGGCAGCTTGTTTACCTGACCGAAATTGGCAGCGACGTGCCGATGGCAAGGAGTTTCCCGCAGGCTGAAATGGCGGCGATGGACAGCGGATTCAAATCCACTCCAATATCGGCAGGCGACGTGAACCTCTCGGTCACCGTGCAGGCGGTGTTTGCAATCGCTGGCTAGATGTTCGTAGATTCGATCTACTGACGAAAATCGAAAAAGGCGGGTTCCAGGTGGGATCCGCCTTTTTCGATAACACTTCTCCTCAGGAGCTCCCTCTTCCCGACCGCAGCGATAGCGGAGCGGAGGGACCTTAGGTAGTCATTGGCGAATCGGTGATTCGACAGGGACTATGTTGACTCAATTCGGGGTGCGATTCCATCAATCGGGCAATGAGATCCCTCCACCACGGTCGGGAGGAGGGATATTAGTGGCTATCGCCCACCGCATTTCGTTTGCCATGCCCACCCGCAACACTTGGCGAACGCTTACAATCCAATCTTGACCAAAAGTTGGATATTCTGATCACTCTAGTCGATTAAAAAGGAAAATTTGCATGGTCCTCAGTGACCGGTCCATTAAGGAAGCAGTCGAAGCCGGAACAATCGGCATCGAACCATATTCTCCTCGCGATGTGCAGCCAGCCAGCGTCGACTTTCACCTTGCGAACAAGATCCTCGTGTTCAGAAACTCGACCCTTCCATATATCGATTTGAAGAAGGAAGTTCCAAATCTCACCGACGAAGTGATAATTCACGACGATGAGCCGTTCATGCTGCACCCGGGTGAGTTCGTTCTCGGCAGCACGCTCGAAAAGTTGTCTCTTTCGAGCAGTCTAGTGGCTCGTATCGAAGGTAAAAGCTCACTGGGTCGGCTTGGTCTGATGATCCACTCGACTGCAGGGTTCATCGATCCCGGCTGGTCTGGCAATCTAACCCTTGAGCTTGCGAACGTTTCTCGACTTCCGATCACGCTGTACTTTGGCATGCGCATCGGTCAGATATCGTTCCAAGAGATGACCACTGAGGTGGATCGTCCGTACGGCTCGAAGGAACTCAGTAGCCGTTACCAGGGACAGGAGTCGCCAACTGCCAGCCGTACCCACCTCGACTTTGACAGCCACATCAAGCAATCGTAATTGGTCATTGGACGTTACTTATAGGATACGTGTCTTGAGGTGCTGCCATAGTTAGATCACCCGGTCCGCTCACCCCGTTAGACAGGGCACTCGAACTAGCCGAACAGGCGATGGGCGGCGTAGCGCCACGCCCTGCTGTGGGAGCTGTGGTTGTTCTCAATGGCGTGGTTGTTGGCGAGGGTGCGACTGAACCTCGCCCGGGGCAACACGCTGAGGCGATGGCCGTTGCACAGGCAGGCGAGCAAGCTAAAGGTGCGACTCTCTATTGCACACTTGAACCTCATTCGTTCAAAGGTTTTGCAGCCCCTTGCACCGACATCATCATCGATGCGGGGATTACGACAGTTGTATGCCCGACCGAAGATCCGTATCCCCGGGTATCGGGAGACGGATTTCGCCAACTAAAGGTCGCCGGGGTCGAACTGGTTCGGGAAGCGTCGGATGAACAGACCAAACGCGCCGAGCTGATTGTTGAGGGATTTACTCACCACACCAGAACTCGACGCCCGCTCGTAACGTTGAAGCTGGCAACCAGTCTCGATGGCAAAATTGCTACTCGAACCGGTGAATCAAAGTGGATCACCAATGAAGCATCACGGGCTCGAGTTCACGAGATGCGTCGACAAACAGATGCACTAGTAACCGGTATAGGTACTGTGCTCGCAGATAACCCAAGGCTTACAGCAAGGGATTCACAAGGAGACGCTACTGGTCGACCGCTTTTGAGGGTTATCGTCGATACCAGCGCTCGAATGCCGGTGGACGCAGCGTTGTTGAGCGAGCCGGGAGAAGTTCTATGGGTGGTTGGCGACAACATGCATATTGATCCACCGACCGACAGCGTGTCGGTTCTAGAAGCTTCTCTCATTGGCGGTAAAGTCGATCTCGCGGTGGTGATCGGTGAGATAGGCCGGCGCGGGCTCCACAACGTGATGATAGAGGCTGGAGCAGGTCTTGCCGGTGCTTTCGTAGAAGCCGGTATCGTGAACAAGGTTGCCGCGTTTATCGCACCAAAAATCATTGGTGGATCAAAAGCGCAGGGGCCGCTCGAAGGACTTGGAATTGACTCGATCGGCGAGATACTGTCTCTTGAAAACCTCACCCACACGGTCATCGACGGCGATATTCTTATTCAAGGCCACGTTTCGAAGACCACGTAAAAACGTTCTCACAGGCAATATCGATACATGTTTTCGGGAATAATCGAAGAGGTTGGAACTGTCGAATCCTACGACGGCAAAACTCTTGTGGTCCGCGCCAACCAGGTGCTAGACGATCTCAAGATATCTGAGTCGATCATGATTGCTGGCGCTTGCCTGACAGTCACCGAGTTGGCAGAGAACGATTCAACTTTCACGGTCGAGACCGTCCCCGAAACCCGCACTCGGACTAACTTTGGTGAACTCGGCCCAGGCGACAGCGTGAACCTTGAACGATCGTTACGTTACGGCGATCGGGTTGGTGGGCACATGGTGCAGGGGCATGTAGATGGCGTCGGTAGAATCCGCTCGGTCATCGAGGAAGGCAATTCGAGGGTGATCGTAATTGAGGCTCCGAAGAATATAATTACAAACGTCGTTGAGAAGGGTTTCATCACTGTCGATGGAACTAGCCTCACGATAGTCGACAAAAATTCCGAAAGCTTCAGTATTGCGGTTATCCCTTATACGTATGATCACACGACATTCAATGAGCGACTCAAAGGCTCGAAGGTAAATCTTGAAGCCGATGTAACCGTCAAGTACGTCGCAACGCTTATCGAACCGTATCTCGGCGGCCTCCCTAAAATATAGCGCGCAGAACCTAAAAATACGCACCTCCAAAATGACGATAAATCCACGCATACCCGACACAGTCGACGTTCGAGCCATCGAATCGGTCGAACGGGCGATCGAGCAGATCAAAAAGGGTGGAATCGTAATCCTCATTGATGATGAGGACCGCGAGAACGAGGGTGACATGATGATGGCGGCCCAAGACGCCACGCCACAGAACATCACCTTGGTGAACATGGAAGCCCGTGGATTGATTTGCACGCCAATGCTGGGCAAGGATCTCGACCGGCTGAATCTTCCGATGCAGGTGCGAAAAAACACCGCATCGCACGGCACCGCGTTCACTGTTACGGTCGACGCAAAGTTTGGCATCACCACCGGAATTTCATCGGCTGATCGGGCGCACACGATTCAGCTGCTTTCCGATGAAGAATCGTCACCTGCAAACTTCGTGCAACCGGGGCACGTGTTCCCACTTCGATACGAAGAAGGCGGTGTTCTCGTGCGCGCGGGTCACACCGAAGGGTCTGTCGATCTGGTTCAGCTGGCTGGAAAGCATCCTGCCGCTGTGATCTGCGAAATCTTGAACGAAGACGGCACGATGGCACGTCGACCACAGCTTGAAGAGACTGCGGAGAAGCACGACTTCCCGATCGTAACTATCGCCGATGTGATTGCCTACCGGATGAGCCACGAGAAGCTGGTTGAGCGAGTCGCAGAAGCTCGCCTTCCAACTGAACACGGTGTCTTCACGGCGGTGGCGTACAAAAGCTTTGTCGACCCGGCGGAGCATGTCGCGGTGTTCATGGGCGAGATCGATGACTCAGAGCCGGTGCTGGTGCGAGTCGAATCTGAGTGCCTGACCGGCCACGTTTTCGGCAGCACGCGCTGCGATTGCGGTGACCAGGTGAACATGGCACTGAAACAGATCGCCGGCGCAAGACGCGGGGTTCTGGTCTACATGCGGCAAGAAGGCCGTGGAATCGGCCTGCTGAATAAGTTGAAGGCGTACGAGCTTCAGGATCAGGGACTAGATACTGTCGAGGCGAACCTACGACTGGGCTTCCCGATGGATCTACGACGCTACGGTGTCGGTGCTCAGATTTTGAAGGACCTCGGGGTTCGACGATTCAACCTGCTGACGAACAATCCCAAGAAAGTGGTGGGTCTCGAAGGCTTTGGGCTCCAGATGATCGAACAGCTTCCGCTAGAGGCACCGATCAACGATGAAAATCGCTTCTACATGCGCACGAAGCTCGACAAAATGGGCCATGATTTTGAGATGAAACCTGATTCAGGATCTGGTCAGGCGAACAACGACGGGTCGCCTGAATAATGTCGCCTCGCAATATCGACCAGAATCTCAACGGAAAAGGTCTTGGAATCGGCGTCGTTGCGGCGCGTTTCAACGGTTACATCACCAACCAGATGACTGAGATCGCCGTGAGTCGTCTCGCCGAGCTTGGCGTTTCTTCAGACGACATTGTTGTTGTCCGCACTCCAGGAGCGTTCGAGCTTGGGCTAGCGGCGCGTCGCTTAGCCGATCGGGGCGATATCGATGCGGTGATCTGCCTTGGCACCGTCATTCGTGGAGATACGGATCATTACGAGTTCGTCGCCCGGGCTGCAACAGAAGGCATCGCGCGCGCTGGAGATGACTCGGGAAAGCCAGTTATTTTCGGTGTATTGACCACCGACAACACTGAAGACTCTGTCTCTCGGATCGGCCATTCAGCGGGATACGCCGATGCTGCCGTCGAAATGGCGAACACGTTGCGCCAGATCCACGATCTGTCGTAACGTGCCATCGGGACGTTTTCTTCAGGCACAGCCCCTGATTATTCGTCGGCTGATATTGAGCCCTTCCAGCTTCGAGATATCCCACCGCACCTGCTAACCTGCGGACATGCCTGATGTCGACCGAAACAGTGAGCAAGAGCGCGTGATATTTCACGTCGACCTCGATGCGTTTTATGTCGAAGTGGAACGCCAGGCCGATCCGGCACTGCGAGGAAAACCAGTCGTAATCGGCGGCATCGGGCCACGCGGCGTTGTGGCCACTGCCTCGTACGAAGCACGCAAGTTCGGCGTTCACTCAGCGATGGCCACGGCGGTGGCGCGCCGACTGTGCCCGCAGGCGATATATATGCGCGGCAACCACGAACTTTACCGAGAGGTTTCGAAGAAATTCATGAACATCCTTCGTAAATACTCGCCGATCGTTGTGCCGGTGAGTGTCGATGAGGCTTATATCGATATGACCGGATCTGAACGTCTCTTTGGCGAGCCACTGGACTCGGCCGAAATAATGCGGGTAGCCGTGCGGGAGAAACTAGGCCTGCCCGCATCGATTGGCATTGGACCCAGCAAGCTCGTGGCGAAGGTTTCGACTGAGCACGCCAAGCCAGACGGCATATTTCAGGTTCGACAGGTCGAGGCGGAGGCTTTTTTCGCGCCTCAACCTGTTCGAAATCTCCCTGGTATTGGACCGAAGGCAGGAGAGGCTCTAGCCAAGCTCAACATCTCTACCTTAGGTCAACTTGCGGCAACGCCTATTGGGCCGCTTCGACGGGTGCTGGGACCAAATCACGCTGACTACGTTCGGTGCAGGGCAAAGGCCATCGATAATGCGCCATTGCGAGAGAAACCCAAGTCCAAGTCGATCAGTTCCGAGACGACGTTCGCAACTGATGTGTCAAGTCGCAGTGAAATTGAAATGGTGCTGAAAAAACTCTGTGAACGGGCCGGTGCACGGCTTCGCAAGTCGGGCCTGCGTGCCCGTGGCGCCAGCATCAAGCTGCGCTACGGTGATTTCACGACTATTACCCGCCAACGAACGTTCCCGGCAGCGGGTGATGGCGATCAAGTGATCTACGACACGGCACACGGTTTGCTGGTGACGGCCATGCGACAACGAGGCGATCCCATCAGGCTGATTGGTGTTACCGTCAACGGCCTCGGTGAACAGGCGGCTCAGCTTTCGCTGCTCGACGACAATCCGATGGCGGATTCGGATACGAGTGAAGCGGTGGACACGATTCGTGAGCGATATGGGAGCGCAGCGATTTCACGAGGGTCGGTTTAAGGATGAGTTGGCGAAAATCCTGACGTGTCCAGAATGAAATTGTAGCTCCACTTTCAGTTATCGCTACATAATATGATCGCTTAAACAAAAACACTCCGGCGAATTCGCCGGAGTGTTTTTGTCGATATTTTCAGCACCGAAACCGACCTACAGCAAGCCAACTTCTTTCGCGGCTGCCATGACGATTGGACGCTGTTCATCGGTAAGATTCATCACCGGCGGGATCGGGCGACCACAGTCGATACCGAGTCGTTCCGAAAGAATCATCTTGGTCACACCTGCTGGCGCGCCAAACATTCGTACAACATCGACGATCTGCTTTGTCGCGTCTTGCAGTCGTTGTGCAGTCTCCATATCGCCACTCTCCCACGCGTCGTACATCTCGGCGTAGTGCCATGGAGCTACGGAAAGTGGAGCATCGACAGTTCCAACCGCTCCCATGGTCAGTGCAGGCAACGGAATCGCACCATTGCCAGAGAAACACTTGAGTCCCATATCAGCGAAAGCCCGAATGTTCATGAACGTGAAAGCAGAGTGTTTTAAACCGACCACTGATGGAACGGCTTCAACCACTTTTTCCATCAGTTCGGGTGTGAACTCAACCTGTGTTAGCTGGGGAAGGTTGTAGACGAAAAATGGCAGACCATCAGCAGCGTCGGCGACTCGCTTGTAGTGGTCGATCGTCATCTGATCGTTACCTTTGAAGAAGAACGGAGGCACGCAGCAAATAGCATCACAACCGGAATCTTTAGCCGCCTTGGCACCCTTGGCTGCGCTCTCGGTGCTGATAGCACCCACGTGCATGATCGACAGGCCCTTTCCGGAGATGGTTTCGCCAGCGACTCGGGCAGTAGTCTCACGCTGCTGCTCGCTCATTACCGGGCCTTCTCCAGTTGAGCCTGCGACCCAGAACCCGCCGACACCGTGAGAAAGATTGTCTTCGAAAATCGCTCGGAGAGCCTCCTCATTGACTCTGCCATCGGCATGAACAGGGGTTGGGTTGGCCGGAAATACGCCTTTGAATTGCAACCCTCTGCCTGATATCTGTGCTCGTTCTGCGGCAGTTGCGATCGTCGCCATTCGTTAACCTCCAGAGGCTTTGCCTCTACTACATGAAGGCGACAGTCTAGCTCTTAATCTGGACAGAATGTCGAGCAGCCACAGAAACTCGTGGCTCCAATTATTACGTGGCGATGAGGAAGTGATCATTATTTGAGGGATTTTGACCATCGAAGACATTAGGCGAATTGGAATCGCCTTGCTAGTATTAATAGCTGTTCGGAGATGCCGATTCGTCTAGCGGTAAGACACCAGACTCTGAATCTGGTAACCCAGGTTCGATCCCTGGATCGGCAGCCAACGGGGCCCCATCGTCTAGTGGCCCAGGACACGGCCCTCTCAAGGCTGAAACAGGGGTTCAAATCCCCTTGGGGCTACCAAAAGTAGCAAAATAAAGCGATCGGCATCAGTGCTGATCGCTTTTTACTATATGCGGCAGAGGCGCTGCTATTCAAAATCACGGTCGTAGCGTTTGGATGTTGGAACACTAAGCACGAAACTATTCCAACTAAAGGGGTTCGGCTCGGTTCGTAGACATGGCATGCACATGGGCAGAGGTTTGGACGATGCTCCAAAGTACCCGATCGCGAGTAAAACGCTCGTCAGAGTGGCGAAACTTTGCCCCCCGTACACCACCGAAGATCTATCCGCTACGCTACGCTTCGGTCGAGAAATAGCTTGCCGCTTCATGTCGTAACAACGTCCAATATGTTGTACATTTCCGGCGTTAAGTCTAATCCCAAGTGGAGCCCGCTCAAATGTCATCAAACCCCTCCGGTCAGCAACCCCTCGTGCCCGTCATGTGCTTGCGACCTCCCAACGACATACTGTTCGACGAGTCGTTCTGGGATGAACTGAAAGACGCCGGTATCACTGAAATAGCGTTGCAGTGGCTTTGTCTGTTAGACGAGCCGGGATCTGATGACGAAGGAAACATCTACCCACAGCCGGAAGATACGCACCCACGGGGTCTTGCGGCCATGGGTGGCGAGCGGGTGAAGCGAGTTCCGACTGCCGCTTTCAACCCGACTCCTGAGTTCTACGAAGGTTTTTCCTGGCAGCCGCCAACCATGCCAGCACACCTCACAGCACAATCGGAAAAACTCTCGGCAGCGCTCGACTTAGGCAGGTCGAAGGGTGTCACGATCTTCGCTGTCGATGACAAAGGATATTTCCTACACGGTGGATTTGGCTCGGGCAAACTCGACACGACCAGGCGAGCGCCCAGTTTCACCAGTCCGGAGATGCCCGCAATGACCGTCGCTCGAGCACGCGACACGGCGAAGCACTTCCCGCAAGTGACAGGGCTGCTGTTAGACGGACCGGACTTCAAATGGGAGATCAAGCCGGGGCATCGTGACGATCTTTGGGTCGAGCAGATCGATACTCCGGAAAATCGAGATTTTGCGTCCAGCGAAGGCATGGATTTCCAGAAGATTTTGGACGGTCGAGAACACTTCAAAGAGTTCCTCCATGGCTTCAATCCCGACCACGCTCGCAAGTTCATGTCGGAAGCTTCTGGTGCGCTCGCGAGTCACGATTGGTGGCGGGATCACCCAAATTTCAACCATTGGTATTCGTTCAAGCAGGCGGCGGTCGAGTGGAGCGTTAGTAGCTCGTACAGAGGTGTGAAAGAGCATCTACCCAACATGCAGGTCGCCAACTCTTCCCGCCTTCCGTTCGCCGACCCGCTGACAGGTCACAACACCACCCGCAAGCAGGGTTACATCGATCTGCAGCAGCCGAAACAGTACTGGTGGTCAGGCGGTGTCGCAGGCTTCAGGGGAACGATCTTCAACTGGGTCGAAACGTTGGTCGATTGGAACGACGGACTCGATACCGATCTGGCTTCAGAGTTGTTCGGGTCGATGTTCGACTATCCGCTTGCGGCGAGCTACCCGATTAGCGACTACAACGGCGAGGCGACTGACGAGTGGTTCAGTACCGCTGTGCGCGATCAGACCACCAAGATGATCGCCAATAGCGGTGGACAGGAGCGGTTCCTGCCCTGGGTTGGACTCGAACATTTCGGGTCAAACTGGCTGACGGCTTCTGAGCTAGACCGGCTGCTTAGCGAGATGCAGTCGCAGGGCGCGACACGCTACTGCTACTTCATCTACAACTCGATGGAGCAAGAAATCTGGGACGTGATTCGGAAGTACAGCGCGGGGACGTAGTAACAGCACGTTCGACTGTAGATGCTCAAAGGCTCAACCTTTTTAGTACACGAATTTTCTCAGCGACAGTTCCATGACGTCATGTTTAATATCATTATGACGTCGTGGAACTGTCGCCCTACATAATCTCACTCCAAAAAAGTCCGCAGTCGATCGCAGCCCCTACCGGTAAAGAGGTCGCTGAAAGATTCGGACGAGAAAGTCGCCAACTCCCAGGGCATCTCCGTAAACGGCTGGCTTGTCAGCGCAATCGCATCTGCTGTCGGCGCAGAAGGTGACTACGGCCAAAAAATCCTCGAGACGCGGCAGGCGCAATCGAAGTTACAGAGGTTTTGCCTGTTTTTGAAATGTTTTACCTGTTTGATTCTCGAGATAATTTACGGCTGTTTGAAAGGAGTACTCCATGCCTGAATTCAATCGAAGCACCCCCCTGTTACTCAAAATCTCTCTTCCAACCGGTTCGGTCAACATACTTGCGGAAGACCGAGACACAGTGAATGTCACCGTGACGCCGCTTGGCGACAGCCGAGAGGACCGCGAGGCCGCAGAAGCTACTGACATCCATCTCGATGGAGATGAACTTACGATCGAAGCCCCGAAAGGCACCGGTTATTTACGGCGCAATGCGAGGCTCAAGTTCGAAGTGCAGGCTCCTATCGACAGCAGTCTTCGAATAGGAGTCGCATCCGCTTCAGTTAGGTGCAAGGGGCGATACCGAACGGTTTCCATTACCTCCGCATCTGGCGATGTAGAGGTCGATGATGCGACCGGAGATGCAAAGATCCAGACGGCAAGCGGAGATGTTCAGATCGCTGACGTTGGCGGTAAGTTCATCGTAAAAACTGCATCAGGAAAGATCATGGCGAAGAACGTGGTAGGTACTACGATTATAAGAACCGTTAGTGGAGATATCGAGATTGCATCCGTTCAAACCGATTTGCGTTTGAAGTCTGCTTCGGGTGGCCTCAAAGTCGGGTCTGCGAATAGTGGTGAGATCCGGGTTAAAAGTGCTTCCGGCGAGATCACTGTGGGCGTAGTTCCCGACACCAGAGTCTGGCTCGACCTTGATTCGAGCTCGGGGGAAATTACAAGCCATATCGACGAATCGGCGAGGCAACCGGAATCGGTGGAACTGACCATCCAAATTCGCACGGTGAGTGGCGACATAGATATTCTTCGAGCACGCGAAAATCTGCGGTTTAGCGCTTCGAAGTTCTAAAACACGCAGCGCGGGATCGTACTGCCTTTGTCTAACTCACAGGCGGACGTTTGTCGGCCCATGGGCGGGCCTTTTCGAACGCGGCAGAGGCTGCGAGGACGGTTACTTCGTCTCGCATGTCTCCGATGATGTGAAGACCAATCGGTAGGCCATCCGACGAAAATCCCGCTGGTGCTGAAGCCGCAGGGTTGCCCGTGAGGTTGAACAGGTACGTGAACGGCGTGAATCCCCAAAGCCGGTGAGGAACATGCTTACCGCCAATCACATCAGGTGCCTCGCCGATGTCGAACGCAGGTACTGCCAGCGTCGGTGAGAGCAGCAGGTCGTATTTTGTGAAGTAGTCGTTGACGTATTTTCGATACCAGCCGATGTCGCAAAGAATCTGCCACATACGTTCGGCCGATAGGTCGTTGGCTCGGTCCATGTATTCTCCGAAATAGTCTGTGAGCAGCTCACGGCTATTTACGAAATCATCTTTGGCGGCATGTAGACCCTTGATAGCGAAGTAGTCGAAAAATGTCCACAAAACCTCTTCGTAGTTCGACGGTGAGAACTCAACGGTCTCGACTGTTGCACCAAGTTCTTCGAAAACCTTCGCTGACTTCTCGGCGACCTTCGCTACCTCCGGGTCGACCGGATTCCCTCCCATGTCGGGCGTCCAGCCGATCTTCAACCCTTTCACGCCTTTGATCAGTGCTCCGAGATAGTCGGGAACATCATCGGTGAGTGTGTCGTACTCGCCTCGCGGGTCGTACCCGGACATGACTCCCAGCGTGATCGCCGCATCCCGAACCGTCCGGGTGAGGGGACCCGAAGTGGCGTTGTTCACGATGCTGAACCCTGCGTTCCTGTCGTGGCTAGCAGCACGCGGCACCCTGCCCTGCGTCGCCTTGATCCCGTAAACGCCGGCGAACGAAGCGGGTATGCGTATTGATCCGCCGCCATCACCACCTGGAGCAAAACTGGTCAGTCCAGATGCAACCGCTGCCGATGCTCCACCAGACGACCCGCCTGGTGTCTTGTCGGTGTTCCACGGATTTCGCGCTGGGGGGCCGAGCCGATTCTCCGTAGTTCCGGCGAATCCATTTTCGGGAGTGTTCGTCTTACCCGTGATGATCCCACCTGCATTCACAACCCGTTCGAGCGGAATCGAATCGTTCTTGGCGATGCTATCGGTGTGAGGCAGAGAACCGTGCGTCCATCGAACTCCAGCCATCGGCTCGGTGTCTTTGTAGGGAACCGGGATTCCGTGAAGTGGACCAAGTTCGTCGCCTCGCATTACCGCAGCTTCGGCATGACGTGCGACCACCATCGCCTGCTCGGAGATTCGAGTAATAAAAATCCCGAGTTGGGGATCGAGTTCATCGGCTCTCCTGAGGTGTGATTCGGTCAGTTCGACCGGCGAAATCTCTTTCGACCCGATCATCTCCCGCAGCTTGTGTGTCGGCGTAAAGCCGAGTTCTCGATCCGATGTCATGATCAGTCGCCCTTCATTACTTCAATAAACAGCTCAGTCGGCTCCGCAGGAAGCGTTCCGGTTTCGATTGCCCGCGTGCACCGAGGTCGACTGAAAGACGTCTCATGTGGGCGTTGTCGGACTCTTCTATCAGGATCGCAAGTCGTATTGACCCAACAATGCGTATTGTGAAACAACACTACAGCTCTGATCTTCAATTTCGAGGTTTACCTGCAAGATTCGGTCAGGGTCGTGCTTTATTCGATCACGCCCACACTCGGTGAGCCTGGAGAGCATCAGGTCGTACAGCACTTTTGGTTCCCCTTATTCAGGTGAATGCACAAAATTAAAACCGATTCAACACTACTCCATCTTCGAGCCAACAAAGGCTGAAAGAGCACGAGCGGTGGGGTCGGTGCGTACATTGACGATAGCGGGAACACCGGCGGCAAAAGCACGCTCAAGCGCTGGCTGAATATCCTTGGGGTCCTCGACCAGTTCACCATGACCACCAAGTGCCTCAGCGACTTTGTCAAAGCGGGTGAACCCGAGTTCACGACCCGGCTTCCTGATTCCCTCGACCCGTGCGGTCCAGCCTTCGTTGTTCGAAACAACAATTACGATTGGCAGGTTGTGACGAACGGCAGTGTCGAAGTCCTGAATGTTCAGCCCGAGCGAGCCATCACCATGCAGTGCCACGACTTGCTTATCGGGCTTTGCGAGCTGTGCGCCGAGGGCGTATGGCAGCCCTACACCCATACAGCCAGAAGGGCCAGAGTTAAGTCGGTGGCCCGGAACATATGTTGGCATCGACTGTCGGCCAAAGTGAAGAATTTCGTTGCCATCTACCGCAAGAATTGCGTCGCGATCCATAACGTCACGAAGTTCCTTGCAGAGCCGCAACGGATGGATCGGACGAGTCTCAGCGTTCTCGAGCGGAGCTACGCGCTCACGGCGTGAGAGATCGGCTTCACGAAGCGTCTCGGTCCACTTCGAGGTCGCTTTCGACTCGAAGCCTGAGCGTTCAGCCTCATCGATCATCTGTTGAAGAACTGTTTTTGCGTCGCCTTCGATACCAACGTCAACCGAGCGGTTGTGCCCGAGCTCTTCGCCATGAATATCGATTTGAATGATCTTCGACTGTTCAGCGATCCGCTTGCCGAAGGTCAGCATCCAGTTCATTCGAGTGCCGACTACCAGCACGACATCGGCTCCTCTGAACGCACCTGATCGGGCTGCTGGGAACGACATATCGTGGTCGTCGGGAAGCAGACCTCGTGACATCGGTGATGTGTAGAACGGAATGCCCATGCGTTCGACGAGTTGGCGCAGTTCGTCATATGCCTGAGACCACCAGACGCCACCACCGGCGAAGATCATGGAACTGCTGGCTTCGGAAAGCATTTTGACTGCCTGCTTGATCAGGTCAGGATCACCGGCTGGTCGTGCTCGACCGATAGCTCGCGAGGGAGATACCGCCTCGGATTCTTCGACCTTGCCATAGACAACGTCTTCGTTCATATCAATGTACACAGGCCCCGGACGTCCTGATGTTGCAATACGGAAAGCGGACGATACCTGCTCCGGGTAGCGGGCGGGATCGGTTGGTCGCATCACAGCTTTTGACACAGGCTCAAACACGCCAACCTGGTCGATTTCCTGAAAGCCATCACGGCCGAAATCGGATATTGGGCCAGCACCACCGAGGGTAATCATCGGTGCGCAGTCTGCCCATGCCGTGTACTGGCCTGTCAGAAGATTCAGTGTTCCGGGACCCGAAGCCGCAGTTGTTACGCCGGGCTTGCCTGTGACCCGGGCATATGCGTGCGCCGCCATCGAAGCCGCTTGCTCGTGGCGGAAGTCGGTCACTTTAATTCCGAAGTCCTCGGAATTGTTGACGATCTCGTAGTTTGGACCACCCATCAGATAAAAGAGGTGTTCAACTCCCTCTTCCTTCAGTGTGCGTGCTACAAGGTAACTGCCTTCTACTTCCATTTGTTTTCTCAATAACTCGTTTTGTTGTTCGAAACCCGTTTGTCGATCGAAAATCAGATCAGAAAATTATTCGAAACCAGAATACGCCCAATACTCGACGTGCTCAGGTCTGGCACGGTCGGCCTTCAGTCGGTCGGCTTCTTCAGACGGCGTTTCGGACAACCGACCAAGCACGCCAGTCGGGCTCGTGCCTGCCAGCTTAGCTGCCTCGGCTATTAGCAGTGCACCACCCACGAAATCTTCTTTCGAGATGAATTCTGGCTCAACACCTAACTCACCACGGTTATGCCATGAGCCGAGCGGAAAGGCTGTGCCAGTAACGGTGTATCCGAACGCTTTGAACGCAGCGGCCTCGCAACCTCCCGCATTCATCAGGCGACGCTGGATTTTGAATTTGGGGTCGGCCGATTTGATTCGATGAGCGGCTTCGATCAGGTACGCCTCGCCTTCGTAGTCGAATGTGGCAGCGCGATCGCCTGTGCGAATCACGACTCCCTCGCCGATTTCGACTCCCGGCAGCACAGAGCTGGTTTCCACTGAAACAATGATCGTGTTTTTGGGGAGTACTTCGTGTTCGGCTGCGAGTCGTGCACCAACCAACCCCACTTCTTCCGCTCTCGTAAAGAGGCCATACACACTGCCTTCGGTAGGTACATCAATTATCGATTCGAGTGCGGCCAGTATTGCGGCACAGCCACCAAGGTCGTCGGCTGCCCGCATGCGGATCATGTCACCGTCGATTTCGAAATCGGTGAGATCGGGAACCGCTGGTCTCGGTAGGTTTTCTATCTCCGTATCGTCGTCGAGCTTTGCATAGACTGTATCCGTGCCTAACCAACCATCGGACTCCCGTGATTTTGCGAAGTCTCCCTCGACAGGATCTGCGCCAGATATGGTCGCTTTGATTCTTCGACCGTGCCTGCCAATTACTTCGACCGGTGTTCCTTTGCGTCCTGCCGCTATCCCGACTCCGCCGCGCGTTTCTAGCGTTATTTCGCTCCCGTCCTGCGCGACAACTTCGTAGCCGGGATGATCGGTGTGGCCCACGAATGCGATGCCGGGGGCTTCAGGATTACTTCCCGGCTTCGTCGCAAGAACGTTCCCCCACTCGTCTAGCGAAACTTCGAATCCGGCCTCTCTGGCTCGAACGGCCAGATACCTTGCTGGACCGTCTTCCCAGTAAGAAGTCGCTGGGAGTTTGCCGAGCTCGGAAAGTATTTCGAGAGCTGAGGATTCTAACGAGCCTGAAGCTGGATTCATTCGGATTGGATGAGAGTTCGTTCTGGTGGATTGGCAGCGAAGGAGTCCACAGGATACGTGGTGAATGCTCGCTCGCGCCGCCATTCGAGCGTGATGAGTTCTACAATGCGCCGAGTTCCACACAGATTTTCTGCGACTGCTCACAACAAACAACGAAATGAGATCGTTCAAAAATGCCTGAAGTGCTCGTATTCTCTGGACCGGCCCTACCGCTACTCGACATGGCTAACGACATGAAGCCTGACGACTGGAATCTCCACGTCTGCACCAATGCCTCATCTGAAGCCGAGGTTGCTGAGGCGGCTGAAATCGCTGATTTCATTCTCGTATTTGGCCACGGTGTGTCTGATGACGTACTGCGTAAAGCGAAGAAAACCAAACTGGTTCAGCTTTGCTCGGCCGGGTTTGACGGTATTAATCTCGGGCTTGCGGGCGAGATGGGCATACCGGTTGCCAATAACGGTGGAGCGAACGCCATACCGGTCGCCGAGTTTGCCCTGACCTTGATGCTCTCGACTATTCGACACCTGATCGTCAGCGTAACCGACACCCAAGCTGGCGATTGGATGCGCCCTGAAGTAGACGGTCGTGACACCCACGAACTATTTGGGACGACAGTCGGAATCATCGGTGCAGGCCGTATCGGCAGCAACGTGGCGGGCATGCTTCGAGGATTCGAAACGACAACGCTCTACAACGACAAAGTACGAAGTGAAAAAGCAGAGAATTTCGGAGCCACCCGGGTTGAGCTAGACGAACTTCTCGAACGATCCGACATCGTGACTCTTCACACCCCACTCGACAACAGCACAAAAGGAATCATCGGCGAGCGCGAACTTCGGTTGATGAAAAATACCGGCGTTCTGATAAACACTTGCCGTGGTCCTGTAGTTGACGAGATCGCGTTGCAGCACGCCCTTGAAGACGGTGAAATCTGGGGAGCAGGGCTCGATGTATTTGAGCAGGAGCCGGTCGATCCGAATAACCCGATTCTCAAACTGGAAAACACGGTAGTCGCCCCGCATATTGCCGGGAAGAGTTACGAAAGTTATCCGAGAAGAGTACGATTTGCCTTCGAAAATATGACGAAAGTCTGGCAAGGTGGGCAACCCGACAGCGTAGTGAATCCCGAGTAGCCGAGCCTTAGTCCACATCCACCTACATCAATCCTCAATCAACTTATAAATCGAGATACATGAGTCCAGAAGCAAAAGACGTTCGAGTTCTATTTCTAGGCCCAAGAGGCGGTTCCGGCGCGTTCGGTCCCGACAGTGAGCAGCAGAGCAAAGCAGCCAGAGAAATGGGAGCGGAGTTTGTTGTCTATGAAGGCGATAGCGAAGGCGAACTAATCGAAGCACTGAAGGATGTAGACGTAGCAATTAATCAGGGGCACGGCTGGGATCCCAAGATGTTCGTGCACATAGGCAACAACGGGCGTTGTAAGGGTCTTGCTTCAGGTGGCCATGGCTACGACGGGATGGACCTTGATGCGGCTGTCGAAAACGGCGTTATCCTGTCAAACGCGGCTTCGTTCGGAACCGAGGAAGTTAGCAACCAGACGATGTTGCACTTCCTGATCTGCTCACGAAAATTTGTACTTCACGACAAACTCGTAAAAAACGGCACGTGGACCCGAGAGCATTTGGCACCAATGGGTCATATTTCGGGGGAAACGTTCGGAATCATCGGCCTCGGCAACATCGGCCGGGCGGTTGCTCGCAAAGCGCTTGCATTTGGAATGAAAGTAATCGCCTACGATCCGTTCATCTCCTCGTGGGACGCGAAGGAATATGACGTTGAGATAGTCGGGACTCCGCAGGAAATTGCGAAACGCTCCGACTACGTGACGCTGCACACGTATCTTAACAATGAGACACGCCACATGGTGAACGCCGAGTTCTTCAGCCTGATGAAGCCAACGGCGTATCTGATCAACTGCTCGCGCGGACCTGTCGTCGACGAGAAAGCATTGATTGCCGCATTGCAAAACAAGGAAATCGCTGGAGCGGGTCTCGATGTGTTCGAACAAGAGCCCATCGATCCGAACAATCCACTGCTGAAAATGGACAATGTCTCTGTAACTAATCATTACGCCTCGTACAGCGAAGTGGCATTTGACAGGGCGAAATCTCAGGTTGGTGAAGAGGCGATGCGAATAGCGCTCGGGCACTGGCCGATGTCGTTGATCAACCCCGACGTACGCTCGACCGTTGAGCCTCGTAAGTCGGCAGTCAGTTGGGAGGTAATGCTTGCCGAGCACGGCAAGTAACTCGCGATAATCCTCTCTCGGGCTGGCGTCTAGGCCCTAACATTCCACCTCATATTCATTAGCGGAGTAACGAAAAATGGCAAAGCAGCGAGTAGTGGTTCTTGGTCCGACGACCGACGACCCTCTGTATCACGAGCGGGCTGAGATGGCCGATCTCGATGTCGAGTTCATTCAGGAATCGCCGAAGTCAGAGGGCGAGGCGATGGAGGCTGTTCGAGGCGCCGACGCGATCATGATGCGTGGCGGCTGGGGCACCGAGCAGGTGATTCGAGCGGCCGATCAGGCGCAGGTGCTGGCGGTTTACTCGCACGGCTTCAATCACATCGATGTCGATACCGCTACCGATATGGGAATCATCGTAACCAACGGCGCCGGAATGTGTGCCGAAGAGGTTTCAAACCAGGCTGTGACGTTTGCCCTTTCTCTAAACCGGCAGGTTGTGCAAACGACAAATCAGCTTCGCAACACCGGCGACTGGGGCCGATCAGCTTTCATGCCTATTGAAGCGATCGACGAGCAAACCCTCGGCATCATCGGTTTCGGCAACATCGGGCGTCAGGTCGCACGAAAACTCGGACAGGGATGGCGCATGGAAACGCTGGTTTACGACCCCTATGTCGCGCCGTGGATTATCAGTGAGTACGGTGTTGAGCAGGTATTTGAAATCAACGAACTGTGCGAACGCTCCGACTACATCATCGTGGTCGTGCCGCTGAACACCGAAACGTTCCACATGATCGGCGCTGAACAGTTCGATCACATGAAGAAGTCGGCGTACTTCATCAATGTTTGCAGAGGTTCGGTCACAGATGAACCAGCGATGATCGCTGCGTTGCAGTCAGGCAAGATACGTGGGGCAGGTCTCGACGTTTTCGAGCAGGAGCCGGTCGATCCGAGCAACCCCCTTCTTCAAATGGAAAACGTGATTACCGCTATGCACATTGCTGGAAACTCGACTCGCTCGGGCTGGCTGGCCGCGCAGAGGGCTTCACAGCAGGTAGCAGCAGTGCTTCGTGGCGAGTGGCCGAGTGCGGGACAGAATCCGGAAGTTACTTCGAAACTCGATGAGAAGGGGCGCATGCCTGGGTCTGCCGGGGTTATCACCGGTAGCGGCGGATAAGGCTTTTCGATAATTCGAAATTCAGGACCGGCGGTACAAATTGTGCCGTCGGTTTTTTTGCGGAAATAGGCCGTTGCACCGACAATCACATCCATGACTAAAAGACTTCGCATCGCAACACTCGGAATCCACCATGAGACGAACACGTTCGCCAGCAACAAGACGACGCTGGATGACTTTAGGCACTCGGGTCTTCAGACCTACGCGGTACAGCGCGGTCAGCAGTATTACGACATGCACGAGAAGTCTCAGACGTCGATGTCGGGATTCATTCAGTCATCGAAGAAACATGACTTCGAACTAATCCCGTTGTTGTTCGCAGCTACTGATCCAGCTGGAACGATCAGTGCTGAGGTGTTCAACACGCTTGGCGGTGAAGCACTCGAAATGCTACGGGATCAGGGGCCATTTGACGGAGTACTGCTGAACCAGATGGGCGCAGCGGTTTCCGAGGAATATCCGGATATGGACGGTGAGTTGGCACGCCGAGTGCGAGAGATTGTCGGCTTGAACGTACCGGTAGCCATGACGCTCGATCTGCACGCAAACGTGTCGCAGCAGATGGCCGATGAAACCGATGCTCTTGTGATCTACAAGACGAATCCGCATACCGACGCCGTTCCACGAGCACACGACGCCTGCGATCTTGTCGTCCGCATGGCGACAGAAAACTGGCGACCTGCGAAATGGCTAGAGCAACCGCCAATGGTTGTTGGAATATTTCAGCACGATACGCGTGACATGCCGATGCGCGCAGTCATGGACGATCTCGAATCCGTGCTTGCACAACCGGGAATCGTTGGCGGGTCGATCGGCGAGGGTTATCCGTGGTCGGATGTGCACGAGAATGGGCTTGCCTGCTACGTCTTGCACGAAGATTCTCTCGACGAAGCGAAAAAGGCTGCAAGGTGGATCGCTGGTCGTGCATGGGTCAATCGAGAGGCGCTCTACTCTCCGATCGGGCCCCTACCGGCGGAATCAGTTGAATATGCGATGAAAGCAGCCTCGACAAAAGGTGATGACTCGGGGCCCATCGTGCTGCTCGATGTCGGTGATAATATCGGCGCAGGAAGCTCAGGCGACAGTACGTTCTTACTCGCTGAGGCTGTGAAGCGGGGAGCTAAGTCATGGCTGCAAACGATCCGCGATCCCGAGGCGATTGCGGAGTGCCTCAAAGCAGGAATTGGCACTACGGTCACGGTTGAGGTCGGCGGCAAAACCGATTCGCTTCATGGCGACCCTGTACGGCTGACCGGTCATATTTCACGAATGTCTGATGGGCGATTCGAAGACACCGGTGTCGTGCACGCTGGCTGGCGCTATTTCGACGCTGGCACAACGGTCGTTCTCGAAACTGAAGAAGGACCCACAGTCGTCCTTGTCACGTCGCGGGTTGGCAACATGAGTCGGGAGCAGTTCTACTCGCTCGGGTACCATCCCGACGACTTCGATATCGTGGTTGCAAAAGGTGTCGTTTCGCCACGGCCTGCTTATCAGCCGATTGCCAGCGAAATGATCACTGTCAACAGCCCCGGCGCAACATCAGCCGACATGTCGACCTTTGACTACAATCACGTTAGGAAATCGTTATATCCGCTCGATCTGGGTGCGGAGTACGTTCACGAATAGTGGGCGAGCAAACTACCGACCATTTGTCTCGACTATCTCCGCTACCGGACCCCAGCCGTCGAGCCATGCCTCACCAATTGCGTAGTCGTACAAAGCGCGAATTTCTTCATCTCTAAACTGGGCACGCCAGTTGATTTTGCGTGAGGACTTACCGTCGATGCTCAACCTGATCTTGTCGTCGAGCTCGATCCGGTACTCGACACCCTTGTAGAGGTGCTCGGCCTTCTCTTTGTCCACGCCGCTGTCCCTCACTGAGAACGTGTGCTTGTCTTCCTTATCGAACGCCAATCGCACTCGCTCAAGATCCATGTTGTTGTTCTTTACGCGAAACCACGTCTCCATGTCGGATCGACCAAAAATGTACGGCAAGCGATGGTCAGGATCAGGGATAAGCCAGTTCCCACGAGTCAAACTCAACTTGAGCCCGGTCACGGAGTCGCCGGTATATCGCAAGCTCATCGACCGGACTACGCCTTCGTCAAAGTGCGTGACATCGAGCGAGTTTTCACCGAATCCCCACTCCTGCTGTCGCCAGACGATAAATGCCTGATCGTCTTTGAGGATGATTTTGTGATTGAGGTTTCGAAACTCGTCGGCTTCGATGACTTGCCGTATATCGAGCGAACCACGCTGCTCACGATTGAACTCGGTGTTCCGAATTGGCAGTGTTGCGCGATCGTAGTACTTGGTAAATAGCGATTCGATTGACATATTTTCTGTGAAGACCTGTACCTGATTGCGGAACGAAAAAAGCGGACGGGAGCGATTTTACCCGGCGCAGGGTGTCATCGCTATGCGCACCAGAAGTAGGTACGAACACAACGCTCAGGTCAGATTGCGGTACCAGTCCTGACCTTGCTTGAACAGGTCGACGACTTCTTTGCGCTGGGCATCGGTGTAGAAGCGGCCCTTCGTCTTGACCCAGTTGATCCCTTCGCCAATTTGATCGGCGAAGTACTTTGCCGATTCGACGCTCGCCTCGGACTGGGCACCAGTTCCTCCCAGATAGACGGGACTTGTATGCGCCCAGATCGGCTGATTGAACGAATCACGAGAACCTGAACCGAGTCGAGCAGCTATCCAACCGTCGGTTTCAACTACGATTTCAGCTTCGAGGTGTCCCATCTTCACACCTTCCGGAAAGTCACGACGAGCGATGGGTTTACCGTTCACAACTATCTCGACACGCTCGACCGGGTAGTGAGAATTCCAATTGGCGTGAATTGGAATCCGCATACCTTTCTCGACTTCGATGGTCTCACCCGGTTCCATTCCGGCAACCGCCAGGAATATCGCCGGCCCGTTGGTGATAAAGGTCCTGCCGTTGCGAATTCCGTCCAGCCATGATTCGTACGCAAAATCGCCATTGGTCTGGGAATACACCCTGTTCGCTGAACTAACGAACCAGTCCGAGCCGGTCGATACCGGTAACTTAATTCCCGTGTTCAGCATGTGGTACCAGTAGAGGTACTCGATATCGCTCCAGAAAGGATCGAACAGGTTCATCGCGTGCACTTTGCCGAGCGCTGCTGCCACCGGCGCTTCCATGCCCTGACCGTTGTGACACCAGATAACCAACCCGCCCTGATCATTCGCCAAATCGCATGCATAGCTAAGCGGTGGATAGTCGGGGTCGAACTGATCGACTATCAGGCCACGGCTAAGGGGTTCGACCTGGTTGTGGATATTGAGCAGCATCACGTGCCCGTAGCCAATGCTGAACGGATCTAGATTGTGGCGTGTCTCTTCGCCGCTCTGCACGTAGTGGTGTGTGTCGGTGTACTCGGTAAGCATACCCGGCGGGTACTTGTTCGTTGCGTAGTCGAGGTCCCAGCGCTTTAAGATCGACACCGCCGTCATGCGCAGGTCTTCGACTCGCGAGTCATATGCCAGTCGACGATCAGGATTCTTTTCTTTTTCGTCGTAGTGGATGTGGGTGTTGCCTGGGTGCCAACCGCGATCCGGCAGATCGGACCAGCGTTCTAGCTGAATGTCGAGCGACGAATCGGACGAGCCATCAACTTCGATAATGCCTTCCCATGGGGTGAACTCAGTACCTCGTTCGATAAGAACTCGGTGGTAGCCACGTGTCGTTTCGAGGGAGAACTGGCCGTTGCTGTAGAAGAAAGGTTCGCCCGATCCAACCTTCCACATGGCGTCTTCCGGGGCAACGTTTGCGCCGTTGGGAGCCAGCACCTGTACGCGCGCCTGAACAATTTCACCGGTGGCAGCGTCATGTATTTCGCCACTGATCTTAGGCATTGCGTTCTCTCCAAAACATTATTTACGGTCAACTCAGGGTCGGCGTGATCGTGCTACGTTAGCCGCCTCACTAGAAATCAGCAACAAAGATCGCCTACACCAAATTGGCTGTGGTGACGAAAAACTATCAGGAGATGCAGATGGCCACAACATGGGAAGGTGTGAACGCAGGGGTTACCGACGTAGTTGAGGGACCAATTCCGCCGAGGGTCGACAACCCGATGGGTCCCGGGATGATGCACATCGAGATCCAGAAAGTCGTCGACGAGATGGGTCCAGCGCCATGGTCGAAGCTATTGATCGAAGATGAGCGGAACCTGGGGACGCTGATAGCATCGATGCCGGGTCAGGGTAACCACGCCCACTGGCACAGCAACTTTGACGAGTGGTGGGCTGTGATGGCAGGTGAGCTCCGCTGGGAGCTAACCGGAGGCAAAATTATTCATGCCAAGAAGGGCGATATCGTCTGGATTCCGCGTGGAACTGTGCACCACATCGTAACCGAAGGCACTGAGATGAGTTTGCGGTTTGCTGTGGCGATGCCGCCAGCCGTTCACGTATGGCAGGACGAGTGCGAGAACTGCGATGTAACGTGGGAGCACAGGGAGCCGTAGGGTTTTAGACTCCGGCTGCTCGGGCGATGACTACTGCGGTGCCCACCACTGCGCAGTAGGCGATGAACGGTCTGAACGAACCGTTTCGCAGTACTTTCATCAATCCAGCGATCACAAAGTAAGCCGTGACCGCCGAAATTATCGCGCCGAGAGCCGCTGCTCCGAAGTCGGCACTATCGTTGTCGCTAATGGCATCCATCGCCACCAGCAATCCAGCTCCGGCGATTGCGGGGGTGCCCAACAACATCGAGAAACGGGCGGCAGACTCACGGCTTAGGCCGATTGCCATTCCAGCAACCATCGTGACGCCTGAACGGGAGATACCTGAAAATACCGCCAAGACCTGTATCAGGCCAACAGTAAATGCCTGCGGTGTCTTCAGCGTGTCGAGAGTACGGGTCCTTTGGTGAACGAATCTGGTGAATAGTTCGCCGATGGTCAGCGCGATGGCAGTGCCGATCAACAGCCACCCTACGACTTCTGGCCCCCTGAACTTGACCTCAATGGAATCCTTCAAAAAGGGTCCAATGGCAATCAACGGTACCGTGCCGACAATGATCAGTACGGCGAGCGTCCGAGCGCGAATCACACCGCCAACCTCGTCGATCTGCACCAACTGGTTGCTTATGACGCCCGTCACCAACTGGATCCACTCGCGCCTGAAATAGACGAGAACAGCAGCTAGTGTGCCTACGTGGACTGCAGTGTCGAAGACGATGCCCTGATCGGGCCAATCGAACAGCCATGACCCGAGGATCAGATGTCCACTACTGCTAATCGGCAGAAATTCGGTTATCCCCTGCACGATCGCAAGAACCACTATCTGGAGTAAAGACATGAGACTTAGAAGTTTAAACTTCTTAAAAATCTCCCGCTAGGTATGCACACAACGACTATCAGGCTTGTTAACCTTCTGCCGTCGAGCGTGGCGTACCGTTTATTCACTGTCGACGATCAAAATCCATAGTGCAATTCACGAGATTCAAGATGGCGTCTGCACCGGTTATAACCCGCATTGAAACGTTCCGAAATCCCGAGTACCCGCATATCGTCTGGGCGCGGGTTCACAGTTCAGACGGCATAGTTGGGCTAGGTGAAACATCGTTTGGTCCGGATGCAATCGAGGCGAACATCCACGAAAATATCGCCGATTATTTGCTCGGTGAAGATCCCAACAAATTGGACATGCACTGGGATCGTATGGCGCACAGATTCAAGACTATCCGGGGCCGTGGAGTTGATTCGTCATCTGTATCGGCAATCGATATGGCACTCTGGGACATGTACGCAAAGCGGGTCAACCAGCCGCTCTATCAGGTGCTTGGCGGGCTGTCGCGAGATCGAATTAGGGTTTACAACACGTGCGCCGGATACTCGTACGGAGTGAAAGTGAAAGGCAGCTGGAAGGCGGGGCAGATCGACTATCGGCCAGAGCAGCCTTACGAGGACTACCACGGGTTTATGACAGATGCGGGTGAGCTTGCTGACGATTTAATGTCGGAGGGATTCACGGCTATGAAGATCTGGCCGTTTGACAAGTATTCGAACGACAACAACGGCCAGTTCATCTCCTCGCAAGAACTTGAAGAAGGTACTGAGCCGTTCAGGAAAATCCGAGAAAAAATCGGCAACAAGATGGACGTGATGGTCGAGATGCATTCCGTCTGGAACCTGTCGTCAGCAAAGCGGATAGCGAAGTCAGTCGAGCCGACTGATCCTTTCTGGTTTGAAGATCCCGTGCCGATGGACAATATCGATGCTCTGGCGGAGTTCCGCCAGTCGACTCACATCGCAACGACAGCGAGCGAGCAGGTGGCTTCGCGCTGGGCGTTCCGGGAGATGTTTCAGAAGCAGGCGATGACGATCTGCATGTTTGATATTTCCTGGGTCGGCGGTATTTCCGAAGCGAAGCGAATCGCTGCGATGGCTCACGCCTACGCAATGCCAATTGCTCCTCACGATTGTGTGGGTCCGGTGACTCTCATGTTCAGCGTTCACTTGTCGCTGAACGCTCCCAACGCTTTGATCCAGGAGACGGTTCGTGCGTACAACGCTACGTGGTACAAGCAGATCGTCGACACACTTCCCAGGTTAGAAAACGGATACGCCTACCCACCGGAGGGACTGGGTGCTGGAACTGAGTTATTGGATTCGTTCTTGAACGACCCCGCAACGACGATGAAGGCCAGCGATCTATAGGGATCTGATCCACTGGGATTCCGACTACTACAAAATTCAGCAGTTCATCGACGACCCGAAATACATCACCGACATTGTCCAATTCGATCTCGACAACGACGAGCTAGGCGATGTTTCTGGTAAGTCGCTTCTCCATCTTCAATGCCGCATTGGTCACGACACGTTGAGCTGGGCACGACTCGGAGCCGAGGTGACCGGTGTCGACTTTTCCGAAGCACCGATCAATGCAGCTCGAAGACTCAGCACCGAATCAATACGCCCGGTGAGTTCGCGGTGGCAGACGTGTACGAATCGCCACAGGTAATCCCAGATCGGCAGTTCGACATCGTCTACGCCGGTATTGGAGCGATCTGCTGGTTACAAGTTATTAATGGCTGGGCGAAAGTCACGGCTCATTTCTTACAGCCCGGCGGCACTTTCTACATCTTGGAAATCCACCCAATGGTTTGGTCAATACCTCAGGACGATCATGGAGACCATCTTGTACTGGACTGGCCTTATTTCGAGTCAGAAGAACCCCGGTGTTGCGACGAAAGCCAGTCATACGCTGGCACTGATGAAGTCGTCCATACGAGGCAGTACAACACGCCGCACGGGTTGGGCGAGACAATCAATTCGCTGCTTCAAGCGGGTCTCACGCTGGTGTTCGTGCACGAACACCAGCGTGAGACCGACTAAAATTCTCCCAATGCAAGAACCGGCTGGCAAAGTTTTTTGGAATATGCCAGAAGGCCGCGAAAACAACCTGCCGTTGATGTGGTCGGTTCGTGCTACGAAGCCCGAGTAATCGTTGGCGATGCCCCGAACGTCGGACACTCACGCTACACTACCGTCGAAAGCTCATAAAGCATCCGAGTAAACGAGAGAACACATGCCACACAAAGTCGCCGATACGATCTTCCAGTTCAATGCCCCGGGGCCGAAGCCGAACGGACTTCAGGCGGCTGACGACGGTCTGTGGATAATCGATCAAGGCAATGACCACGTCTACAAAGTCGACTGGGCTTCTGGTGACGTGC
>JAPYUK010000067.1 GCA_029936155.1 Dehalococcoidia bacterium
TTCGCACTCCCACCCGGCGAGCCGCTTGGCAACTCGTGATCCGATTCTGCCGAGCCCGACAATACCGATTCGCTTGCCGACCAGCGTGTGGAACTCTCCACGTTCGCCCTCGACGCCCTGCATCCACGTGCCAGCCTTGACGCTCTCGATCTGAACATCGAGCTTTCGGTTGGTCGAGAACATGAGCCCAATGGCGTGTTCGGCAACAGCCACGGCGTTTGCACCACCGTTGTTGGCAACATCGACACCCATCTCGGCGAGAGTCGCTTTGTCGATCCAATCGGTGCCTGCGCTCGAGGTCTGCACGAGCTTCACGGTACCGAGCTTCGAAACAAGATCAACGAGGATGTCGGGTCGGCCCTTGGGGAGGATCATCACCGCACCCTGAGATTGTTCGACAATCTCGTCGAACGGCAGGCTGTCATCGACGAATCGGAGGTCGATCCCGCCTACGCGTTCGGCTGCGTCCTGAGATTCCTGACGGGGGGTTGCACTTTCCGGAGTGATCGGTCCGAGGATTACTACGATGTTCGACATTGTGTTGGGCTGCTTTGCTTTTGAACTAATGGGACAGTGGCTATTAATGATAATAAAACGGATTATAAAATTAGGAGTCCGTATGCACGGTGGCAGATTATACTTACAAGGTTGGTTCGAAACGCAAATTGCGGATCGAATCTTACTTTTAGTTGATACCTGCGCAATGCAGTTCAACTCGAAAATCTGAAAACGGCCATCTACATCTCACGGCAATGAACTTTAACTCAGTAACAGTACGCGCTCCCGCAACGGCAGCGAACCTCGGATCCGGCTTCGACAGCATCGGCATGGCACTCGACCTGTGGAACGAGCTAACACTCACCCGTGGAACCTTTAGTGTGACTGCCACCGGTGAAGGCGCAGATCTTGTGCCGCTCGACACACGCAACCTGGCTGTAACCGGGGTTGAGGCAGTGTTCAACCACATTGGTGAGCCCGTTCCTCCGCTGCAGTACGCACAGGTCAACCGCGTACCGTTTGCCAGAGGCATAGGGAGTAGCTCTTCGGCGATAGTTAGCGGACTCGTTGCTGGGTCGGCGATATCCGGTGCGGATCTTTCAGTCGAAGATTTAATAATTCTCGCTGCTGGCATCGAAGGCCATCCCGACAACGTTGCGCCTGCCATATATGGCGGCTGCACTGTGGGTGTGCGCAACGGTTCAGATAAGTGGGTTGTCGATCCGGTGAAATTTCCTGATGATCTTTATGCAGTGCTGTTCGTTCCCGATATGGAACTGAATACCCACGAATCGAGGGCGCGACTGCCAGATCAGATCAGTAGAACCGACGCGGTTTACAATATTGGTCGCTCGGCTTTGTTGGTCAACGCGCTGTCGTCGGGTCGGCTTGAAATGCTGAAGTACGCCACGCAGGACAGGCTTCACCAGCCTCACCGCGCTCAGGCGTTTCCTGCGCTTCCCCACCTCATTGAAGCAGCCATAAAAGGCGGCGCTCACGGCGCGTTCCTGTCTGGCGCGGGGCCTTCGGTAATGGCTCTTGCGACCGGGCGTGAAGTGACTATCAGTTACGAAATGTCGGAATCGGCTCGAATTCTGGGCGTCGACGGAAAGCCGATGATCCTGGCAATTTCAAATGAAGGCGCGTCAGTGACATCGAGCTCATGACATCCAATACCGGAACTCAACGAAGGCCTGTCGTTGTGCAGAAGTACGGCGGAAGTTCAGTAGCTGACGCCGATTTAATACACAACGTCGCTGATCGCCTCATAGCCAAGCAGGATAAGGGTGTTGATGTGGTTGTCGTTGTGTCCGCAATGGGCGATTCGACCGACGAACTGCACGCTCTATCGAAGGCTGTGACCCGAGGAGCTATTCCAGACCCGCGTGAAATGGATACGTTGCTGTCGACGGGTGAGCTAGTTACGTCGACTCTGATGGCGATGGCACTCAAAGCCCGCGGTCACGATGCGGTTAGTCTTAGCGGACCTCAGGCCGGTATTAAGACTGATGCTGTACATGGCTCAGCCCGAATTGCCGATATCAATACTGATCGTCTGCGCAAGGAGCTCGACAGGGGACGCATTGTGATCGTAGCCGGGTTTCAGGGACTGGCTGATTCGGGAGACATCACAACTCTTGGTCGAGGGGCTTCGGATACAACCGCAGTTGCGCTGGCAGTTGCTACAGAAGCCGAACGTTGCGAGATCTACACTGACGTTGAAGGCATCTACACAACCGATCCTCGGCTAACCCCGAAGGCACGAAAGCTTGCCGAGATCAGCTTCCAGGAAATGCTGGAAATGGCAGTTCTCGGAGCGAAGATGAATCCTCGCTCGATTGAGCTCGGCGCTGTTTATGACATGCCGATCTACGTCGCATCTTCAACTTCATACGAGCCCGGCACGCTTATCCACGGAGGAGAGCACACAATGGAAGTAAGGAAGGCAGTAACCGGAATTGCCGTCGATCGAAATGTTGGCAAGATCACGGTTCGCGGAGTGATCGATCGACCCGGAGTTGCAGCAGGTCTGCTCCAGCCGTTAGCCGATGCCGGGGTGAGTGTCGACGTAATCGTCCAGAACACCAGTTCAGACGGTACGACCGACTTTACGTTCACCGTGGCCCAGGCGAGCGTGACTACTGCTGCCCAAGTTATCGAAAAGCAGTCGGAAGTCGAGTACGCTGAAGTGGTTGTGGGCTCCGATCTTGCCAAGGTGAGCATCGTTGGCACCGGAATGGAAAATGCGCCCGGATACGCCGCCAGAATGTTCTCAACGCTTTCCGAGGTAGATGTGAACATCGATATGATCACGACATCCGAAATTCGGGTCACTACTATCATTGAGCGCGACCAAGTTCAGAAAGCAGTTCAGGCGTTGCACGATGCATTCGAACTCGAAAAGACTGAATAAACCGAGCCTAGCCCATATTCACGCCAAGCCGAGCCTCGAAACCGTAACTTGACCCAGCCTTACCTAAGTGTCGTAATCCCCGCCTATAACGAAGAGGCTCGGATCGCGTCGACGGTAAAGGCGATGGTCGACTATCTCACTGTGTGGTCAGATGAAGTTTCGAATGAGCGCATTTGGGAACTTCTCGTTGTAAACGATGGTTCTTTTGACTCAACCGCCCAGATCGTTTCGGAAATAAGCGACGCCAATCCGCGTGTAAGGCTTGTTGATGCTCCCCACGGCGGCAAGGGCGCTGCTGTACGCCGCGGTATGGACGAGTCGAATGGTGACTGGCGATTTCTGTGTGATGCCGATCTCTCGATGCCTGCCGATAATTTGGGTAGATTCTTCGGCAGTGGAACGCCGGATTACGATGTCACCATTGGATCACGAGAGGTTAGCGGAGCCCAACGATTCAACGAACCACGTAGTCGCCACATCAAGGGTCGACTGTTCAACTACGCCGTAAAAGTTCTGGCACTTCGCGGGATAGAAGATACTCAGTGTGGATTCAAGCTGTTTTCAGCAGAGGCCACCACAAAACTATTCCTGTATCAATCGCTAGACGGCTGGGCATTCGATGTCGAGCTACTTGTGATGGCCAAGAAAGCCGGGTTCAGCATCGGCGAGATACCTATCGACTGGTATTACGGCGAGGGTTCGAAAATGACACTGAGCAAGGGCGTTCTCGCAGTACTTGATGTTGCTCGGGTGGGTGTGAACAATCTGTTTGGGAAGTACAGTCTTGTTGATAAAAAGGGGGACGACAAATAGCGATGTTTTCTAACCCTACAACTGAAGAGATTCGTACGATTCTCCGAAACTCGAAGACTATCGCAGTGATTGGCATTTCCGAACGAGAAGATCGAGCCAGCAAATACGTTTCTGAATACATGATGCGCGAGGGCTACACGATCTATCCGGTGAACCCCAATATCGACGAGTGGCACGGTCTCAAGGCGTACAGTGCCGTCGTCGATTTGCCTGAGAGCGTCGACATTGTCGATGTATTCAGGCGATCATCGGAAGTTTTACCCCTTGCGAGTGATGCGGTGGAGGCCAAAGCGAAGGTATTTTGGCTTCAACAGGGCATTGTGAACGAAGAGGCAGCATCGGTTGCTTCTCAGGCAGGGCTCGCCGTAGTAATGGACGCTTGCATCATGGTCGAACATGAATCGATGAAGTTGGGTTTTTAGCGTTGACTAAAGATTCGACAACCGTGAACCCGGGATCCCCAGCAAGCAGCGAACACTCAGACCTGGGCACGCTAAAGGTGATGATCATTGTTCCAACGTACAACGAGGCCGAAACACTGCCATTGTTGATCGAAAAAGTCACCCAACAGAACATCGAAGGACTCGGATTCATAGTAGTGGATGACGGATCTCCTGATGGGACCGGGAAGATCGCAGACAGGCTCGCTGACGAGTATGCCGGCATGTTCATGGTCATCCACAGAGAAGGTAAGCAAGGATTGGGTACCGCTTACATGGCAGGATTCCAGACTGCTCTCGATGCCGGTGCCGAGCGTATCGTTGAGATGGACGCTGACCTGTCGCACCCGCCCGAAGTGCTGGCAGGCTTGATTGGAGAGTTGGACAAAGCCGATGTTGCGGTAGCTTCCCGCTACACCCCGGGCGGTGGGGTCGACCCCGGTTGGAGCTGGGGACGACGGCAGATCAGCTACTGGGGCAACGTGGGTATTCGCCTGATCCTAGGACTGAAGGTTAAGGACGCCACGGCAGGATTCAAAGGCTTCAGGCGAACATCCCTTGAGTCGATATGTATCGACCGTCTAAGGCTTACTGGATTTGGATTTCAGGCCGAAGTGGCGTACCGCTGTCAGAAGGCCGGCATGAATGTCGTCGAGCATCCGTATGTATTCATGGAGCGTACAGCTGGATCATCAAAGATGACTTTTGGCATTGTTGTCGAAGCCTTTTTCCACCTTTCATGGCTGCGAATCCGCGGGTAGGGCTTTAGGGCCGCCACTGCCATTCTGAACTAGATTCAGAATCACCTTAATTATTGCCGCCGTAACTCCAGGCGATAAGTTCAAGCTGAAGATCGATGAGACGATTGCCACTGTCTCCACGACAAGTGGCGAGTACGTTGGCACACTCGAAGTTCGAATTGCCACTCGGCTGCGCAAGATGATCGACGGAGGCAGCGGAGTATGAAGTGCTAGCCGCAAACTCACCGACTCCGAGGTAATCGTTGTAGTCAGTGAAACCAAGCGCTCAATCGCCAACGGTCGACTTGCATCATTCCCGTCTTATCTTCAGAAGAAGATTAGCGACTTTGACATCGACGACGAGATCCGCATGGAAGACGAATCGATGAAATCGATTATGCGGGGCGAGTTCGGCGGAGCTGCCGAAGACTCAAGTCTGAAGTTCTAGCTGTATCCAGCTCGCTTCAGTACATTCCTGACTGCGGTCACGAACGCGTCGACATCATCTTCGGTGTGAACGGTAGAAACGTTTCCCGCGCACCGA
>JAPYUK010000023.1:0-6559 GCA_029936155.1 Dehalococcoidia bacterium
GTCGAGAACTGCCGACACTACGAGGAAATCGAGCTTTTCTAATGCGGCTGGCAGGTGCTGGAGAGTCGGAGAGTAGCCTGAGACGCCGTCTGCCATCACGACCGCAGCCTTGATGTTCCCAGACGACATTGCGTCGATCATCTCTGAGATGCCGAGTCCATTGTCACCTGGTGTTGCGCCCATATCGCGAGCGCCGAGAGTATTGGCACCGTGAAACAGCGGGTATATTCCACCGGAATCTTTACCAATGTTTCCGGTAATCGCAGAGAGATCAACCACAGCGTCGACAAGCTGTCCGGTTCCGTCGGCGTCGAGTCCATCGTTTCCAATCAAGATCGCTCCGGCGTCGCTTTCGGCGAATATCCTCGCTGCCCTGCGAATTTGAGCTTCTCCAATCCCGGAGTCTCGTGAGACTTTGGCGAGATCGAATGCCCATAGAGACTGCTTCAGCGCCTCGTTATTAATGACTCGTGTACCGAAATACTCTTGGTCTTCGTGCGCCTCGTCGAGTACCGCTCGTGCGATGCCAGCGACAAGAAGAGCCTCCGAGCCGGGTTTTGGTCGCAGCCACTCTGCGGCGTAGCGTGTGAGTTCAGTTTCTCGTGAGTCGATGACGACAAGCTTGGCACCCGATCGAAGTGCTTTCTTGGCGGGCACTGCGAGGACGTTCTGTTCTTCGGTTGGGTTACCGGCAACGACCAACAAGCTCTTAGAGTTTTCAAGATCCCAGATCGGGTTGGTTGCAGCTCCGGCTCCGAGTCGGGCTTCGAGTCGAGATAGCAGTGCGTTGTTCGAGTTGAGTGCCGAGTCGACGTTTGGTGTGTTAAGTACAGATTTTGCGAACTTGGCCGCTATGTACTGATCTTCGTTGGAACCTCGTGGTGAGGTGACAACTGCCAATTCTTCAGCCGACTTACCGCTGAGACCCTCGCTGATTCGAGCGAGCGCTTCGTCCCAGGTCGCTTTGCGAAGAATCCCGTTTTCACGGATGTATGGCCGTTTCAGTCGAGAAGTTTCGTTGGTGTATTCATATCCGAATTTGCCCGTCATGCAGGCCTGTCCGTTGTTAGCAGCGCCGGCGAGATCTGCCTTGAAACGTACGACCTTACCGAACTTGTTCACCTCGGCGATCATCTGGCAGCCAACGGGGCAGTTCGTGCATACGGTGGTTACTTCACTAACGGCTTTTTCCCACTTGTAGGATCGTTCGACGAGCGAGCCGGTTGGGCAGACGTCAACGCACGCTCCACAAAATTCACAGCCAGATTCAAGTAGAGACGTCCCGTGAGATGTGCCGACAAGCGCAACGCCTGATCGGGAAGTGAGAGTAAGAGCAGTGTCGAAGCGAACTTCGTCGCAAACACGTACGCATCGTGAACAGACGATGCAGAGGTTGTAGTCACGATCATAGAACGGGTCATCGGCGTGTATAGGAAGATCGCGCCGGTGGTAGTTGAGCGGTGTGCGGAGGTCGAGTTCGACCATGCGCACTGTGTCCTTCAACTCACAGCGTTCGTTCTTCGGGCAGATAGTGCAGCGGTCGGTGACAGTTACGTGTCGCTGGCAGATGTCTTGTGGTCCGCAGAGTTCTATGCGGTGGCAGGTGAGACAACCGTGCGGGTGCTCGGACATCAGCAGTTCGATTACGTTCTTACGGAGATCTTTAACGTCTTCTGTATTCGTCGATACCTCGGCATCTGGCATCGGCGGAGTTGTGCAGGAGGCAACGGTCATCTTGCGACCGTTCACCTCGACTTCAACCATGCATGCCCGGCACGAGCCCTGCGGTTTCATTTTCGGGTAGTAGCAAAGATAAGGAATGTAGATGTCCTGATCCATTGCAGCCTGCAGAATCGTCTGCCCGAGTTTAGCGACTACCTCGCGGCCATCAATCTTGAAGGTTGTTCCATCTGCCATGCAGAAATACTCCGAACGTTTTTTCTGGGCTCGTTGTTGAGCCCACTGCTAAAGATTAAGGGCGTGTACGAGTGGGCAGAATCATCGTGCCGTCGCCGTAGACACCACCCGGTGCGATTTCGCCGTTAAGGCAAGATTTGATCTCATCTCCGAAGTACTTCAGAGCTGAAGCGATTGGGTTGAAGCCGAGTTGACCGTGTCCGCAAAGCGAACCGGCTTTCATGCTGGTTCCAACTCGTTCAAGTAGTGCAAGATCGGCCGATTTGGCTTTGTTCTGGCACATTCGGTCCAGAATTTCGAGCATATGTGTGTTGCCGAGTCGACACGGAAAACATTTTCCGCACGATTCAAACTGGTTGAACGCAATGAGCGATCGAAGTAGATCGACGACGTTCGTGGTTTCATTGCCGACGATGATCCCACCTGATCCGATTGACGCTCCTGCAGCCGACATGGCATCGAAGTCGATCATCGTGTCGAAAGCATCTTCACCAAGCAGACCGTTCAACGGCCCACCAGCCTGTAGAACCTTGATGTATTCGCCTTCTGAAACACCGCCGCCAATTTTTTCGAGCACGTCACGGATCGTCATGCCCATCGGAACTTCGTACATTCCGGGGTACGTGATGTGACCTGACAGGCAGACGATTGCTGTTCCCGAAGTGGTCTCGGTTCCGATGCCTTTGAACCAATCAGAGCCGTTCCGAACGATCTCGGGAACGTAGGCGAGGGTTTTGACGTTGTTGATATTTGTTGGCTTCTGCCACAGCCCAGCCGCGGCAGGAAACGGTGGCTTGAATCGAGGGGTCGAACGCTTCCCCTCAATTGCCTCCATGAGTGCGGTTTCTTCACCGGCGACGTAGGAGTCCCCCGTGAGCGAGACTTCCATGTCGAACGAGAAGTCGGTACCGAGGATGTTCTTACCAAGTAGTCCGATTTCGTAAGCTGCTGCAATAGCCTTACGAGCTGATTCGATGGGTAGCTCGTGGCCGGTGCGAATGAAGATGTAGCCGTTGGTCGAGCGTGTAGCGTAACCGTTGATGATCAGGCCTTCAACAAGCGTGTGTGGGTCGTTCTCGATGATTCCCTTGTCATTGAACGCGCCGGGGTCGCCTTCTTCACAGTTGCAGAGAACGTATTTCACCGGGGCGTCGGAAGGAGCGAGGAAGCTCCACTTCACACCAGCGGGGAACGCTGCTCCGCCTCGACCCCGTAGGCCCGCCGCCTTCACCTCGTCGACAATCTCAGCCGGAGTCATTTCAGTCAGAGCGCGATTCAGGGCTTCATATCCGCCGTTGGCAATGTACTGGAGGATGTCGTGCGGGTCTGTATCGCCAAAGTTTCTAGTAGCGATCCGCTGCTGGAGAGCGATCATTGGCATGCTCGCAAGCTTGGGAAGGTTACCGACAGCTGTGCCGTCTCCGCCCGAGTAGGCAAAAGCTCGGGAGATAAGCGGCTCGCCATTTTTAACATGCTGTTCGACGATTGCCTGAGCTTCTTCTGGCTCAACGTTTCCGTAGAACACCCTTGCCCCGTTGGGCATGAGTATGTCGACCTGGGGTTCTAGGTACATCAATCCCATGGCGCTGACCATCGACACGTTGGCGTCAACTCCGGCCGATTCGACAGAACTCTTGAATGCGTCTAAGACGGCGTCCGCGCCAGCCGCCTGACCAGATGTGCCGCCACCAACCCGAATCCAGGCGTTTTCGCCTGAGGTCAACTCCTCCCAGCGTTTTTTTGCGCGGGCTTGAAGTTGTTCGAACGTGATTGGCATCTGTTTATTAATCCTCTGGAGTCTTCGATGAACGGGGTGACGGTTTACTAGTTGTCCAACCCACGTAGGTCTCTGGCGATTTTTGCCGCTGATTCGGGAGTCTGCTTACCGATCAGGTGATGATCGATCGCGATGACTGGGCCCTGTGCGCAAGCTCCAAGGCAGGTGTTGTACTTCAATGTCACCTTGCCGTCAGCGGATTCGCCTTCCTCTTTGATATCCAACGCGGTTTGAACTGCGTCGAGAACCTGCTGAGCGCCAACAAGGTGGCAGGAAGGACCCCAGCAGACGTCGAGAGTTTTCTCACCTGGGGGGGTGAATCGGAAATTCGTGTAGAACGATGCGACGCTCCACACTTCGTTGATAGTCGATCCGCAGTACGTAGCCGCTTCTTTTATGGCTTCGTCTGGTAGGTAGTGGATCGAATCCTGCACCGCGATTAGCGATGACAGTACGGTGACCGTCGGTTGGCTCTGGGAATTTAGAATCTGCCGTATTTGCTCACGCAATTTTGAGCTCTGCTCTATCTCAGCAGTAGTCAACTTAACCTCATCGAAATAATGGAATATTTGACTTCTAGGATCGAATCACAATCCTAGCAGAGCCTAATAGGCCACACAACGAAATAATTGAAAGAAATCAAGACTCAGAAAAGTCGGTATTTTTTGTATGCTTCCTGAGGGTCCATACCGTTCAGAATCATCGTACGAAGCTCATTTTCGGTCGACATGATTTCTTCGGTCTTGTCGAGTACTTTTTCGATTAGTGACTGGGGAATAACTACAACGCCATCGATATCGGCCAGTATCCAGTCTCCAGTGGTTATCGAGACATCGCCGATTTCTATAGGCTCGCCCATAGATTCCACAGCCCATTTTCCGACAACGTCTTTTGGTGTGTAGTAGCGAAAAAATATGGGCCACCCGAGGTTCTTGATGAACTCGGAATCCCGATTGCCTCCATCGACAACGTATCCGAGTACGCCGCGGTGATTTAGTGTTTCGGCCGAAAGCTCACCCATGTGGGCGATAGTCGAATCGTTCGGCTGACACACCAATACCGACCCTGAAGGTGCTTTGCCGAGCAGCCCCGTCCAGCCCAGCAGCGAGTCATCGTTTGAAATCGAGTTATTGATTCGACCGCTGCAGGTCCAAATAGGCCCGGCAAGCGTCTGCGTGTCGTCGAGAGGTCGGATGTCATGAGGGAGAACACAATCCGGATAGCCCATCTCGCGCATCACATCGTAGACGGCACCGGTATAGCAGTCGGTCAATCGTTCAGTAATGGTTTTTGCCAATTCCATACCTCTTCTATTGGTACTCGTCACTCAGGTAGTTCACCGAATAGAATACGGCGGCTTGCCAACAAACGTCATTACATTTCGGAGCTCTATCGTGAAGATCGCGTCAATAGAAACGATTCAATTGGAAGAATTTCCCGCAATCATCTGGATCCAAGTGAAAACCGACTCAGGACTTGTGGGGCTCGGAGAGACGTTTTTCGGGCCTCGCGCAGTTGCCGGATGTGTCCATGAGATGTTCGCTCCGATGCTGATTGGTAAGGATCCACTGGCGATCGAGCGACACTGGCGAGACATGTTCGATATGGCGAACGCGTATGGATACGCGGGAGCAGAAGCTCGGGCGATATCGGCTATCGACATCGCACTTTGGGACATCGCAGGCCAGGTGGCTGGCCAACCGATCTACAACATGTTGGGCGGAGCGTGCCGGGACAAAATCCGTACTTACAACACGACAGGCCAGTACGGCGAGAACAAAGATATGGAGATGGCTATCGTCGATGCCGGAACTCTGGCCAAAAGTCTCTTAGACGACGGTATTACCGCCATGAAGTGGGCGTTTACTGATCAGTTCGCGGATATCAACCGCGGAACTCATATTTCGAACGAAGATATGAAGCTTCTGTTGAAGCCGGTTGAGGATATTCGGGCTGCAGTTGGAGATCAGATTGAGGTCGCAAACGACGGGCACGGGCGATGGAATCTCAACTCGGCGATTCGGATCGGGAAAGCGATGGATCACCTCGACATGATGTGGCAGGAAGAGTTGATTCAGCCCACAAATGTCGATAGTCACTTGCGATTAGCCGACGAAATCGAGGCTCCTGTATGTGTATCTGAGCGCCTTATCGGCAAATATCAGTGGCGAGAGTATTTGAAAGCTGGGGCGGCAGAAGTCGTGATGCCTGATCTCATATGGACCGGGGGAATCACAGAGACCAAGAAGATCTGCACAATGGCTGAGGTCGAGCAGCGCCCGGTTGCGCCCCACGACATGACGGGTCCGGTGAACGTATTCGCCTGCGCTCACATTTCGATGAACGCTCCCAACGTGTTCCTGATGGAGTCATGCCGAGCATTTTACGGAAAGGGCGGCTGGTACGAGAAAGTTCTCGAGACGGACATTAAGGTTTTGGACGGCTACATGCTGGCTCCGGAAGGCCCGGGCCTTGGGACTCGATTACGAAATGACGTATTCGACCGCTCTGATCTCACTGTTGAGGTCACTGATGAGCCAGGTGCCCACTACCACTGGGGAGGGCACGAATCTCCAGTATTCGAAGTCGTTGGCGATCACGGCTCTCGTAAAGTCCAGTACCGTGGCACATGGACTGGCGATGATCCCGACATGATTTCTGACATCCGAAACAAGTAAGCTTTGGTCTCCGGAACAACGCTGGAACTCTGCTCTGAAACAACGTCCATCGATCGATTTACGGTCACAACTAATCTGCCCGCCTCGCCAAATACTGTGTATGAAGCATGGTTCGATAGCGATCAGCACAGCGAGATGACGCAGTCGCTAGCTACAGCATCAACCGGAATCGCCGGTATATTCACGG
>JAPYUK010000023.1:6659-30964 GCA_029936155.1 Dehalococcoidia bacterium
CCGATCGGTCTGAAGAGTAGATGCTATTCGCTCGGTGAACCGGCTTTTGCGGCGACGGCCATGTCAATTGAGCGGTCTCTTGGATGGGTCGGTGACATCACGATTTCTTCGATAACTGTTCTCCCTGGAAGGGTTGCACAAAGTAGAATTGCCGCGGCCACGTCCTCTGGCATCATCATTGTGGCACGGGCCGCTGCGTCGGGATTGTGCGGACGGTTGTTTAGAATCGGTGTGTCGACTTCTGCGGGCATGATCGTGCAGGCGCGAATGCCTTTTGCATTCAGTTCGGCGTTAATGCCTCGCATCATGTTGTACGAAGCGGCTTTAGCAGCACTGTAGGCTGCTCCTCCTAGAAGGCCGGGGCGAATTGCAGCCATGGAAGAGGTGGTGATGACAGTACCCTCCCCTCGTTTGACCATTGAGCCAACTACCGACTGTGTCAGCCGGTAGACGCCCTCAACGTTTACTTTGAAGACGCTTTCCCACTCTTCTACGCCGACGTATTGAATAGATCTCACTCGGGAGCTGTGGCCGGCATTGTTGACAAGAATATCCACCTGACCGAATTCGGCGAGAGTCCAATCGCCAAGCGCTGCGGCGGCGTCTCCATCTTCCATATCGACAGACTTCGCCACAGCGAAACCACCTTTGGCTTCGATCAAAGCAACAACCTCGTTGAGTGGTTCGATTCGGCGACCGCTCAAAACGAGCTTGGCACCTTCGTCAGCAAACATAAGAGCCGCGTCACGTCCGATTCCCGTGCCTGCGCCAGTGATGATTGCGATTTGGCCGTCGAGTTTGCCCATGTTTCAGTAAATCCAGTTGTCAGTAGTAAAGATTGATCGTTGCGGAAGTTTACTTCCAGTCGCGCCAATTTTGTTGTTCGTCATCCATGATCATCGCCGCCATTTCACGCCCCATTCTGAAACTGTAGTTGGTTCCACGGTCTTCAGGGTAAATCTGCGTCGTGTTTGCAAGATACAGTCGTTCAACAGGCGTCCTGTGATCAGGAATGGCCCGCGAGTAGTTGACCGGAATAATTGGTTGAGCCGCGCTCACTGAGTTGTAGTGCACCGCTTTGATCCACGAGCGGTCGAATTCCGGATTAAGCTTTTTCATGTGCGGGAGATACAGATCGAGAAGCTCGCCTTTCGAGAGGCTGTAAACGGGATCTTTGCGATCGAGGTAGTTCGTTATGTAAAGGACGTTGTTTCCGCTGTACCACTCTTTAGGAAGCATGTTCGTGTGTTCTATAAGGCCGAGGAACGGTACTTCGGGGTCGGCTATGTTCATCCAGTAGTAGCTCGTCAGCGGCTGGCTCATCTCGAGTACAACCACGACGGCGGCCAAGTAGTGAACGTCGGTTAGGCGTTTCTTGTATTCTTCGGGGAGGTCGACAAGGTCGGGGAATGAGAATGAAGGAACGGTCGACAGCACGCAGTCGAACTCCTCGCGTTTCTCGTTTCCGTCTGGCGATTTGACAACGAGAGCCTTGGCAACACCGTCGACGACCTCGACTTTGGTCACAGGTGTAGAAATGTGGACTTTGCCGTCCTCCGACTCGATGACACTCTTGAGTCGATCGAACACCGTGTCGAAGCTGCCGTCCGGGTACCCGAGCACCTCACGTCCACGTATTCCCTGCCGTGATGCGAGCCGTGTCTGAATCTTACCCCAGAACCACGGCATTCCGATCTGATTGTAAAAGCGACCGAACTTGCCTTTGAGCAGTGGCGCCCAGACCTTCTCGTAAGCCGCCCCGCCAAGTCGTTCACTTAGCCAGTAGTCGGCGGTTTCACCTTCTAGTGTGCGCCAATCTTTAATCCGTCCCACTTTCAAGGTGAACAGCCCGAGTTTGATCCGATCGATAAACGGAATGGCACCCAAACGGAGAAGGTCGAGAGCTGTCGTGGTCTTGTAGACCTTGCCCTCTGTGTAGGTACCGACTCTCGACGGATACCACTTCATCGTTTCTCCAAGGCCGATGTCATCCATAAGTTCAAGTATGGCTGCGTCGTTTGTGAACAGATGGTGGTAGCCGCGTTCGAGCGGGCTTCCGCCGACGGGTATCGTCGATGCCTGTCCACCAATGAATGGCGCAGATTCGTAGACCAACACCTTGTGTCCTTTAGAAGAAAGATCTAACGCAGCCGCTAATCCTGCAGCTCCGGCTCCTATGATTCCGATTTTCATGCTTGCGAACTATCTCCTGCGATCGAATCCGACTCTTGAGCGCCTTTCAACAGTCCGGACAGAGAATTGCCGTCCAATATCAACAACACCGCACCGACGACTGTTGGGGGTAACCATAGTGCCACGTGGACTGTAAGCGCATAGGCGGCTGCCACATCCTGCCCCACTCCGAGTGCGACGAGTGCTGCCGCCCCAAAAAAATCGAATGGGCCCCAACTTCCGGCAGTTGAAGGTAGCACTCCAGCTAGGTTCGCCGCGGAGGTGAAGACCAGTATCGCTGCGATGAATTCAACTTCGCTATCGAAAATCGGTCGAAGGTCGAAGCCTATGGCTATCAGGTAGTACATCGCCGCCTCAGCAGCCCAAACTGGCAGCGACCACGCAAACACTTTGGCCAGATCCATCGGTGAACTGACAACCGTCAGCCCTTCGAGCAGTCGTTCAGCGACGCCGAGAAGGCGCGTTCGAATTCCCTTGCCGATCATGAACATCAACCGTTCGAGCCACCCAAGAACGGTGTCGCTGCTGGCGCTGGAGATAACTACAACAACGCTGAACACCCCGACGAACGGTAGTAGGGCTATCAGAGCCAAAACCAGTGCGCCACCGGTTACTTGGGATGAAATATCTCCCACCGCACGTTCAACCCCGACCGTGCCCATGAGTCCAGCCGCTGCCAAGAAAAAGAGGAGTGCGAGAACGTCTGTGGCACGTTCGACTACTACGGTTCCGAAGGCAGCTGGAGCCGAGCACGATTCCCGCAGGCTGAGGTAGTAGGAGCGGACGATCTCGCCGATGCGAACTGGAATCAAGTTGTTCGCCATGTATCCGACAACCACCACCGAGTAAATGCTCTTCTGAGGCTTGCCGATCAAGGGTCGTAACAAGAACTTCCAACGGGCAGATCTGAACCACACTGCAACGAAATAGAAGACCAGCGATGGCGCAACATACGCATAGTTAGCGTCGCTGAGAACTTCACCGATCGTGTCGAAGTCGACGAAGAACACGACGAATACGGCGAGGAACGATGCACTGCCAAAAGCGCCTATCCAGAAGCCCTTGTTGCCGAAATACATGTGGAGCTACCTGATTCCTTGAAGGCTCGAAGCTATTGACTGTCTACTTAGATGGAACGAGCGGAATTTCGTCTGAGAAGTAAACATAGGAATCGATTGTTCCGATCGGATTGGCCAGCTTACGATATAGGAAATAGTCTACCGAGCCTGCCCAGAGTTTTCGATCAAACAGCGTCTCAAAGAATGTTTTCGCAGTTAGGTCGCGGTAACTTTCGGGGAACCACCATCGGTGAACAAATCGTCTTCCTTCAGAGAATCCGTCAGGTAGATTCTCTGCGGTCTTCGTCGCGTTGTGTTCGTTGATGACTGCGATCACGCGATCATCGGAAACCAGTATTTTTTCATCTGTGTGGTCGCTCCACGAAACCTCGGTGTACCTCCGCAAATACCACTGCCATGGCCAGGCGTAGGCATCTCGAGTATCGATAGCGAGCTTGATTTCGGATCGTTCGCCCGTCAATTGAGCCGTCTGTTCGATCTCCTTTGCGAGGTTGTGCAAGTCGGGGGATGTCTGTGTGTACACGAGCATCTCACGAGGGATATCGCTGTTCTCGTAGTTTGCAATCCAGCCGGCTCGGAACGTAAATCCAAACATGATTGCAACCGTGGCGAGGCCTACGATTCCGAGAGCGCCAGGCTTGCCAATTCGACTGGCCAATATTTGTAAACCTAACAGCAGCAATCCGAGAACTGTAAGTATGATCCATGCCGAGGCGAACTGCCGTGAACCGGTTCCGAGGTCTTCGAAAGCTAATTTCCAGAGTAGAAGATAGAAGATCGGAACTCCAACAAGAGCAAGCGCACCCTGACTGTGCCACATCTTGCGCCAATCAATAGACATGATGATATCGTTCAGAACTTTCGCGGCAAGGATGATCGCCGGCAAGGCAACATTGACGAGCAGCCATGGCATCTTCTCCCCGGCCTGGGTGTAGGCGATGAACGTACCAATCGTCCAGAAGAACAAGAATTGGTTAAATCTGGATGTTTTGAGGGCGAACGGAGTCGCTAATGCCGAAGCAATTACGACGAACAGTGCAAATATTCCGGCATATGTCAGAACGTCTTGCTCACTGCCGGCTACGACTCCTTTTTCGAAGCTTGTCGAACTGTCGGCCAGCACCGCTGTCCCAGCGACTATTAGAACCAGAAATATCCACGGCCGCATACCGGATTTAAACCCGTAGTAGATCAGCGCAGTGCCCGCTACGGCAAACGGTAGGAATTCATATACAGAGCCGATCATGAAGTAGTAGTACCAGGGCTGGTTCCCTCGAGCGACGTCTTGCTGGGCGAGCCAGTAGCCGAGTGATTGCCATGCTCCGCTCCCCACTCCGGCGGGGTTCGAGCCAAAATTGGTAAACATCAATACGAAGATGAAAGCGAACACGGCGAAGGCGGCAAGGAACACCTTGCGTTTCCAGTACCAGCCAATCGCCAACGAAATTGCAAGGAACACAGCACTTATGCCAATTGCGACGTACCAACCGGCTCCGCTTGGGCTTCCTGTTACAACGCCTGGCAGTCCGTCTTCGGCTGCTAGTGTCAGGCCAAATAATCCCTGAAATACCGCCACACCGGCCGCCATCAACGGAAGACTCAATGTGATCAACAACAGATAAAACGAGGCCTCTGGGCTAAATTCCTTTAGGGTGCGTCTTGCGTAAAGCCAATCACGAACTTCGCGCCAGACTCGTATTTCGAGATACAGACCCAATAATCCGATAACGATGTACTGGGTTTCCTTCGTGACGAACCCGAGCGCTATCAAACCTGCACCTATGTATAGCCACCGGTGCTTCTGTTCGTCGATGTATCGCCACATGACTCCTGCGAGAGCCAGTGCAAACACAACCATAAATATGTCGTTGCGTGCGAATCGACTGTAGTAGAGGAGCGATGGTGAGAATACGAGAAGTACGGCCGCAATGAGGGCTCCAGTCTGACCCAGTCGATGTCGAAGGATCAGTGGGACAAGAACGAGTCCTGTGCCAAATAACGCCATAGGGAGGCGCATCGAGAATTCACTGTCGCCAACAAAAAAGAACGATGCGGCCATCGAATGGAACAGGAACATACCGTGCATCAACGGATTGTGGTCATATCCCGCGCCGGTAAATATCTGGTAGGCGAAATAGCCATGAAGACTCTCATCATGATGAACGGCACGATCTCCGAGTTCGTACAAGCGCATCATGAGCGCAACGAGCAGCAACCCACCGTAAATAGACCATTCGACTCGCGAGGGAATTTTGAATCCTTTTGAGGACTCACTCGTTATTGCGGAAACTGGAACCGAACTCGGCCGTGCGACTTCGTTGTCGCCAGCAGTGCCTGTTGCCCAGGTTCCGTCAACCCAACGTCCGTCGGTTGCCGGGATATTTTGATCTTCTGAAGTTATTTCTATCGTCAACTGTTACTTGTCGATACTGAAAACAGTGTAGTCGCCGTGTTCGATAATGCGATCACCAAGCGTATCGAATATTGCCATGTCGATGTTGCCGTAGGTTGACCTTTCCCGTGGGCCAACCACCACCATTGTCAGATCGTATTTGTCGATCAACTGAGCCAAATCTTGTTCGTCGTCGGCTGTGTATATAGATTTGACGTCCTCCGAGCGGCCAGAAAATAGTTCATCGGTTCCGTGCCACTGACGTTCGTGGAATTCCCATCCGAGAACAGCGGGAACACCCGTGGATTCCGATATACGTGAGTACTCGAGGTAACTGTCGCCAACTGCTTCGACCAACACGTCGCCTCGTACAGCGATTGATCTGATATCGCTGATTACGTTCAGTTCGTTCTGATCACGATTTTTCATGAAACTCAAACCATCGAGGTCTGGGCCCAATCCAGAAGAGGTGGTTTTTGCTACGGCTGAAGCAACCGTGAAGTAGAAGGAACTAACAACTATTACGGACAGCAAACCCATCGCGGTTCTACTGGCTATCAGTGAATTTCCTTTGAATCCTGAGTGATGCTTCCACCAGACATATGCTCCGTAACCTCCGACCACCGAAAGGACGATCCATGCCTGATAGTAGAACTTGAATACCGTGTTCATACGATTCGCAAAAAGATCATGCACATAGAACAGTTCGGCTGCAAAAAGTAGGTAAATTGCTAATGCAGCGAACAACTGGATATAGTGCGCTCCGTCGTCGGCACCTCGTCGGGCACGAGTGAGGATCACTGCGATCATCACGACTGAGATCGCTCCGAGCAGCCCTGTCATAGGCAATCGAGAAATTACATCGGACGCCAGCGCAGAGTCGTTAAAAGCAAGATGCGTTGCGGCCCAGGTCAGCCATGGAATAACTACCAGAGCCAGTCCCGTTATCCACGCTGGTTTCCAGATGAGTAGCTGATCAGCTGTTCCAGATTCGGCGGTGGCCCTGAGCTTCTTGATCAGAATCACCGCATACCTGCTGGAAAGCATCACGGCGATAGGTGCCGCAAAGCTGAGTAGAAGCAGCCATATCGACATGAAGTGGATAGGTCGTGAGCCGTATCTAACCGGTGCGAGAGGCGGCCACTGAACCTGACTTTCGGCAGTTCCAAGATAGAACGGTGAATAGATCAGTATTCCCACTAACCAAAGAACAGCGATGGGTAGTGCTGTCATCACCAATCGCTTGAATCGGGTGTCTCTGATTGCGATCCATCCTGCAATCACGAGGCCCGTTGAGAGCAACAACAGTAGCCCTACGTCCCAGAAGTTAATAAACCCTGATGACCCGATCGACAGTGCAACGATCACCGTTGCCGGGATGTTTTTACGAAGTGCGCTGAACGATATCGAACGCTGGGCGATGAACAGAGCAGTCAGCACAGTGAGACCAGTGAGCACGAACGGGATCGACATCATGTGGGGATGAAAATCTCCAAGTAAAAAGCTGAAGAACGGATATTCCTGAATTGTGAAATCCAGTTCCTGCCCTGTTTCGCTGAATGAGTTGGTAATTCGTGAGCTCTTCCACCACCACCAGAAATCGTCAGGCCGCCAGGTCGCAATCCGGTCTACCCGCTCATAGGTGTCGCCTCGATACCAATTCAGCAGCCAGTCGGGAGCGATTCGGGTGATATCGAGGATTGTCCAGAGGCCTGAGAGGTTCGACATCAGTAGCAGCAGTGACGCAGAAGCTGCACCTGCGAGCAATGACACCTTCGTTCGAGCGCCGTCACGCCGTACGAGAGTCACCACGAGCGAAGCAGCAAGCGATGCCGCCATGCCCGCTACCATCGCAATGCCGATGTTGAACGCAAATGAAGGAGCGGTCCCGGCCATTGCGTTTACGCCGCCGTATATCCAGTAGCCAAAGTAGTAGTAAGCGATCGGTTCGCCCGCCAACCAGAGGTCTTCAGGCGGCGCATATTCAGTGCTAGTCACCGCTGTCAGCATCATCAGATCCATCGGCTTTTCAGTGCCCGAAGCGGCGGGATCGAACGCCCTTAACGCAAGAAACATCAGAAAGAACAGGATAAAAATGACTTCGATCGTTACGACAATCCGCCACCTGCGTTTCAGAGATTTCTTAAGTGCTCTCCTATCGGATCGCAGCATCCAGATGCTGATAGCTGCAATTGCGGCGAGAATTAGCCACCAGACGACCGGCGTGTTTGGGACCAGTCGGGTGTACGACAGTAGCCAAACGGTGGTTGCCACAAATAGCATGCCGACGGGCTTTGAGATTGCCCAGCCGCGATCGGCCAATACGGGAAAAGCTCTCGCCACAACCGGGAACGTTGCGAGCCCAATAAGCTCGATTGTTAGGAATGTGGCGAAAGCTTGTAGCATTTACTGACGTATATCGCTTGTCTTCTAGTGAGTACAGTCGTAATTAAGAAACGGGATCGGGCAGCAAGGCGCCAGCAAAAGCTTCGGCATCAAACGCCGACATATCTGACGACTTCTCGCCGGTACCTATGAACCAGATGGGTAGTTTCAGCTCTCCGGCGATTGCCAATGCGACTCCACCTTTGGCTGTGCCATCGAGCTTGGTCAAGAACACGCCGTTGCATTGAACCGACTCGGTAAACGACTTGGCCTGCATGAGGCCATTTTGACCTGTCGTGCCATCAATAACCAACAGTACTCGTTCGGTAAATCCGGTGCCATTCTTTTGCACGATGCCGTGCACTTTTCTGAGTTCTTCCATCAGGTTATGAGTCGTGTGAAGACGACCGGCCGTATCAATAATCAGAAGATCGACTCCACGTGCCCGTGCGGCATTTAGAGCGTCGAATGCCACTGCTCCGGGGTCGCTTCCTGCGTTCTGCGCTATGACTGGTACACCAAGGCGGTCGCCCCAGATTTTGATTTGCTCGATCGCTCCTGCCCGAAACGTGTCTGCAGCGGCAAGCATCACGTTGTGACCTTCTTCCTTTGCCACATCAACCAACTTTGCGATCGAGGTAGTCTTCCCTGCCCCGTTTACTCCGACGACCAATACGACGACCGGTTCGTTTTCCGGTATCGGGTCGACGCCTGAGGAATCGGTCAGCATTTCGGCGATCAGACTTCGCATACGCACTCTGACCTGTTCAGGCGCCTTGAGCGATTCATCGTTAACTGTGTCGCGGAGCTGGTCAATCAGACTCAAAGTGGTGTTCACCCCGACGTCTGAAATAACTAGAGCTTCTTCCAGCTCGTCCCAAAAATCGTCGTCGATGTTCGATCGACCGAACAGAGCCGAAAGTCGCCCTCGCCATGCCAACCCAGTCTTGGTCGAGCTTTCAGCTGTTTTTTCTTTCTTTTTGAATACACCGAACAGTGTCGGTTCCTCTTTCTTCGTTTCCGAGCCAAACTATAAATCTGGTACTTGGTTCGTTTTTAGCAGGTCGAGCGCTCGTTTTGCGGCTTCACTCTCGGCATCATTTTTCCTCGATCCCGAACCGGATGCAACGGATTTCGAGTCGATTACGACCTCCATCACGAATATAAGTTCACTCTCTGATCCTGATTCAGAAACCAGTTGATACCGGGGTGGTTTGATTCCCTTGGCCTGCAGGTACTCCTGTAATAGTGACTTTGGATCCTTACGAGTTCCTGTGCGCAAGGCCTCCTCGACGTACTCGCCGAGCCAGCTGTTCACGAACACACGAGCCTTTCGATATCCGCGGTCGGTGTACACAGCGCCAACTACCGCTTCAAAAGTATCGGCCAGGATCGATGCACGTTCGTTTCCACCCGCTGCAGCCTCACCTTTCCCCATAACCAGCCATTCGCCGAGACCGATATTTCTTGCTGCATCGGCGAGCGTTTCCCTTCGTATGACTTGCGACCGGCGGACCGTTAGGTCGCCTTCTGGTAGGTCCGGTGCTCCGGTGAACATCAGGTCGGCTATAACCATTCCAACGATCGAGTCGCCAAGAAACTCCAGACGTTCGTTCGAAACTGGCGGATCGTCAGGGTGTTCATTTGCATACGACTGGTGTGTCAAAGCGAGCAGGAGCACGGCTCTATCTCTGAACTGCACGTTCAGCGCTTCTTCCACAACATCGAGCTGTTCCGGTTCAAGTGGAATGGTCGGCAATGGCGGCTAGTCTCTGGAGTTGCGCGGCCATGGCGGCTGGGGTCGTTTGAGTTCGCCGAAGTACTTGCGACCGCTGGCGATCCCCATGAAGTCGTTGAACGCGCTCATCTCCTCGCCTTCAGGAGGAGTGAACATCTTCAAGAACGCGGCTGTGCCGTCTTCGAAAACAAACGTTGGGGTTCCAAATACGCCATGTTCAAGCGCTTTCTCGTGATCGGTGCCTATCTGGGCGAGAGACGCGGGATCATCTAGGACTTGCGTGAACCGTTCGATATCGATCTCGACTTTTTCTGCTATGGCGATCACGGACTCACGAGTTCGCACGTCTTCTCGCTCAACATGTTTGGCGTGAAGTATTTTCTCCATGTACATGTTGTGGGCGTCGGTCCCTTGCGAACGCGCTGCAATCCCGCCTCGGAGCGGCCAAAGACCACGACTAACGTAATCGGAATCCTGTTCCCAGGCTTTCCAGTCGTCGCCTTCCTTCGAGTTGACCTGTTCCAGTGCAAAACTGCGCCAGTTGATTTCTATATCGTCACCGAGCTGTTCTTTTACAGTGGCCAGCCAACTGCCGGCCTGTCGCACCCACGGTCAGGTGTAGTCGATGAACACATCGATTTTGATTGGCTTAGTAGAAGTGTTTGATTGCATTGCTTCTGAGAATTCTTTCGCTTGTCCTTCGCATTATCGACAGATTCTAGCAACGCTACATCGAATCGTTCGGGCAATGATCGATATTTAACGCTTAGTATTCAGTTCTAACCACATTGTGAGTATCGATGCCCAACCTAGCCCAGCTACTATCTTCGAAGTCGTCCGCCGAGTACAAGCGAGTTTTCGACCTGTGCCGGGAAATTGCGTCTGAATTGGACAGTGTGGATGGCGTTTACGTTGTAGGCGGGGTTGTAAGAGACCTCATTCTGGGTCGGACACCGGGTGATATTGATCTTTCGGTAGTTGGTGATGCGAGGGTGTTTGCCGAGGCGCTGGCTTCTCGACTCCGAGCCTCATCACCTGTGGAATCGCAGTTTCTGACTTTCAAGATTCCAACTTCTAATCTTGGGCTAGAAGGTATTTCGTCAATCGACGTCGTCAATGCCCGCACCGAGACGTATGCAGGACCAGCCGCACTTCCAGACATCACACCGGCTGGAATTGAAGATGACCTGAAACGCCGAGACTTCACTGTGAACTCGATGGGAATATCATTGAACGATGGTGGATGGGGCACGCTGATCGACCCGATGAAGGGTTTCGGCGACATCATGCGAAAACGGGTCAAGGTTCACACGTATTCGAGTTATGAACTCGACCCAACTCGAATTTTTCGCACAGTTCGATACGCGGTTCGTCTCGGATTTTCGATCGACACTTACACGACTGAGTTGATCTCAACTTCGCTGAAGCACATCGACCGTCTGAGCGGCGCCAGAGTTCGTCATGAGTTTGAGTTGATGCTTACCGAGCCGAAACGAGTTGAGATTCTGCGGCGCTCCGAGGAATTGGGATTACTGGCAGCGATCAGCCCCGGATTACGGATCGGCTCGAAGGCACTGCAGGTTCTGGAATCTCAGGCAGAATCTGGCGTTCTCTCAAGTGATCTTTCCGATCTGTTGGCGATCGCGACGTTCGGTCTCAACGATGCCGAAGCTCGTATGACGGTCGACAGGTTTGATGGGTCGTCTGATTGGAGTGAATCGATCACAGGGAATGCGGAATTGGCTAAGCATGTTGCCATACTGGATCAAGACAATCTGCGACCGAGCGAAGTTGCCGAAATACTCACACCCATCCCATTGGCTTCGGTTCGGGCTTACATAGTGGTGGGTCCACCGTTGCCACGTCGAGATCGTCTGGTTGATTACATTGACAGGATAAGATTTGTAAAGCCAAATCTGACAGGTGACGATTTACTCGCGATAGGCATACCTCAGGGGCCGGTCATAGGACAGCTTATCGAAATGATTCGAAGGGCCAAGTTGGACGGGCAAGTCAGCTCAAAGCAGGAAGAGCTTGAATTTGCAAAAAGCAGGCTTCCCGGGTTTCTTACTGACCCGAGTTAACGCCGCTCAATAACGCTCGAATCCCTATCATTCGTCTTCGGATAGTGCCCGTTTAACGTGTGCGCCACCCCATTCTGAAGCTCGCCGCGCCAGTCGTTCTCTGTGGAACATGTACTGGTTCGCCAACGCCGAGTGGTGACCAAAATAGTCTCGAGCCCAATCGGCGGCATATGTGAGACTCGCTTTATCGGGTAGGTCATACCACTTGTGCAATGCTCGAAGAATGTGACGATCCACGATGAACGATTCCGGTTTATCGAGAGAAAATGCCAGTACACAGTCGGCGACTTTCTCGCCTACTCCGTATAGTCCAACGAGTTCATGTCGTGCTTCGGCGTACGGTGCTTCTCGAAGATCTGTGAGTTTCAATTGGCCGCTCGCCACAGCTTCAGCTGCTGGCACGAGGTACTTTGCCCGAAACCCGAAACCCAGATCACGCAGAAACTGCTCGCCAGCTTCCGCAATAACCTCTGGTTCAGGGAACGTTACATCTCGGGGATTCGGACCAACTAAGTAACCCAGGTGTTCAGCTGCAGATCCGACGTTCAATTTGATTCGCGGAATATTTGACGTGCTTGATGTGATGAAACTGAAAAGGCACTCCCATGGATCCTGCCGGAGCACTCGAAGGCCTGAGTAGCCTCGCAATGCTGGCCCTAGGCATGGATCATCGGCAAACTTCGTCCGAAAGCCATCGAGATCCTGATCCTGACCCAGATATTCGATCATCGAGTGACTGAGGCCGTTTGCATCTTTTCCATCGACAGGGGTGACGATCAAGCCGCCATCAGCCTCTACAACTCGTAAAGCACGTCGACCTACTATCCCACGATAAGCTCCGACCACAGTGTCATTGGACGAAGTCTCCTCTGCCCACCATCGAAACGCCTGTCCGCCATCGAGGGTAGACTCAATATCGACGTATCCCACCGGAAGAAATACCGAGTTAGCGGTCACCGTGCCGTTTTCAGATGTTGTCACTCAAAAGTCCCATCACGCCAGCTTTCCAATAGTGGAAATAAACCCTCCGTGCTAACCCTGCGAACGGTGCATCTTGGCAGCGCACGCTGGAATTTCACTCCATAGTTTTTGGTCACGATTCGTTTATCGAGGATCACGAACGCGCCGCGATCGGTACGAGATCGGATTAGGCGACCAAAGCCCTGTCGGAATCGTTGTACCGACTCAGGAATGCTGTACTCATTGAATCCATCATCAAACTGCTCGCTTCGAGCAGCGACGATTGGATCTGACGGCACAGGGAATGGCAGCCTCGCCATAACCAGTGCGTCGAGTGATGCACCCTGCAGATCAACACCTTCCCAAAGGCTACTTGTTCCCAATGCGATGGTTCGGTCGTCTTCGGCCAGCATTCTCATGATTCGTGCGGGCGAGCCGTCTGCACCCTGCGCTATCACTCGGATGCCCTCTCGACCCAGCACAGGTCCGATTGCTTTCCGAGCGTTGTCGAGTGCCGAAATCGAGGTGAAGAGAGCAAGAACACGGCCTGCACTCGATTTGGCAATGTCGACGAGCACATCTGCAGTGGCGTTTGCGAATCCGGGCTCGCCGGGACCTGGCATGTCTTCAGGCACGGCAATAAGGGTGTTTTTCTTGTAGTCGTAAGGTGAGCCGAGGACGAGATCGTTGCCTGTTTCCATGCCGACCGAGTTTCGGAAGCGTTCGAAGTTTTTCTCGTACGCCACGGTTGCGCCAGTGAGAATTACAGTCTTATCCGAACAGAACAGTGCCTCGTTGAGCTTTCTCGATACATCGAGGGGTGCGCCGTTTATATTCGTACCACGGTTGCCCGATTGCGACCGGAGCCAGTAGACACTGTCCGGTTGCGGCTCTGGAATGGCTTCTCGAAGCGAGGTTACGGCTGATTCGACGGAATCTTTGACCGAGTATGCGTCGAGCACGAGGCCTTCAGCTGAGCTGTCTTTCGTCGCAGATGCTTGTTCGCAGAGCTCGCCCAGATGCGCAGCGACTTCGAGGAGTCGGGTGTTGGCGTTCTCCCAGGTAATCTCAAGTTCGCTCCAGATCGGCTGGTGGCGAACGGTCTCGGTGAGTCGAAGTTCTGCCTGTTGCTGCGATCCACGTGCGGAGTCAGCAGCTATCTCGGTTGCCAGTTCGAACATGACAGACGCGTTCTGAATAGCAGCTTCGACTGCTTCTGTTGTCTGGAGCGCGATATTTGTTGACGCATCGAGTGGGTTGACCACCCCTTTTGAAATGGTCGTGGCGAGTCTCGAGAGTAGTCCTCGTGCTCCGGTCAGCTGCCTGAGTTCGTTCTCCAGTTGGAACTGGTTTACTGAGAATCCGAGATGGGTTGTCGCTATTGATTCGAGGTGGTGAGCCTCATCGACGATTAGAACATCGTGATCAGGGAGCAGGCCGCCACCCATCGCTATGTCCGACATCAATAGAGCGTGGTTGATGATCACTACATTTGAAGCGTTGGCCTGATTTCGCGCCTTTCGAAGGAAGCACGGGCCCTCCTTTGATGGGCATATGATGGCACCCTGAGCGGAGAAGCGACTGAACATGGGGGTAAGTCGACCCAGTGCCAACTCGTTTCGATCGCCAGTTTCGGTCTCACGCAGCCACACAAGCAGCTTCGATAGTAGCTTCGACTCGACGTCGTTCGGTTCGGTGCTCAGCACAGCGTTCTGCCATCGCTTGAAGCAAATGTAGTTTGCCCTGCCCTTCAGCTGCGCAGCCTGCATCTTCGCAGCCGGTTCGCCGAATTCTGAGATAGCCGCGGCGGTGATCTCGACGTCCTTATTGATCAGCTGCTCCTGCAGGTTTATCGTATTCGTCGATACCACTACTTTTTCGCCGTTACGAATAGCGTGAAGTACTGATGGAATGAGGTATGCGAGCGATTTACCGACACCGGTGCCAGCCTCGACCACGAGGTGCTCTTTATTCTCAATTGCTTCAGCGACCGCCTTCGCCATCTCGATCTGCTCGGGTCTGGACTCAAATCCAGCCAACGAATTTTCGAGTGAACCACCCTCGCCGAATATTTCCTCGACGATCTCCGATATCTTCCGGGCGTCACGCTCGTCTTGATCGTATTTGTGAGGTTCTATCGACGAAGTTCTGCCCGCGGAACGGAGGCGTTGTGATAGCTCCTTGGGATCGATGCCGGTGATGCTGTCACTGGTTGGCAACAACGGCGAGTCGTCGCCATCGAGAATTCGCCTCACCAGTGCTGAGAGCGGAGTACGTGCACTCTCGCCAAGTAATTTGATCTGTTCGAGAATTGATCGGTCGAATCCCTCGATTATCCCGAGGAGATGCAGGAAAAGATCGCGTGTGGCGAGTGCGTCCGAAAGGGCTCTGTGTGGGTTGTCGTGAATGAACCCAAATCGCTGTGATAGCCGACCAAGGCTGTATTCGGGACCTGCTGGCAATGCGATTTCAGCCATTGACATTGTGTCGTAAAGACCGTCGGGTTTTACTCCATGTGATCGCAAAAACGAGGCGTCGAAGCCAACGTTGTGGCCGATGATCGGCAAGCCGGAAATGAACTCAGTTACATCAGACTTAACGTCGTCCCAATCGGGCGCTGAATCGACGTCGACCTGTTTGATACCGGTGAGTCCGACGATAAAGTCGGAGAGCTTACGTTGCGGGTTGACAAGGGCGCTGAACGTGTCGACCTGTTCGCCCCCCTGAAACTTGACAGCGCCGACCTCAATGATGTGGTCGGTTTTTGAATTAACACCTGTAGTTTCAAGGTCGAGCGCTATAAGGGTATCGTGGTTAATGCCTGGCAATTATCTGCGTTGTTCTCGTGTAAATGCTGCGCGGAAAAGAGGAGAAATATCTGAAACCCGACTCTATCCGAATCTCGCCCTTTTGAAATGAGCAACTGCTTAAATGTCGGGTGAAATCTGAAAGATTAATATCCTGCAGATTTCAGAACGCGTTCAACGTTTTCGAATCCTGACTCGATCTCTTTGGCGTCGATTGCCCGAATAAGTTCCACCATTGCTTCGTTTACCGGCGTATTTATGCCGACAGTTGCGCCCTGCTGGCAAACAAAACCGTTCATCTGATATATCTCGGTCGGTCGACCTTTTACAACGTCCTGAGCCATCGACGGTCGCCAGTTCGCACCATTTGATTTTTCTGCCAACTCACCGTCGAGCAGCTCGTAAACATCGCCTCGTGATGCATCGGCCCATTCCTGTGCTGACTTGCCCCCGAATTTTTCGACATTGTGACCGAGAGCAAGTCCAACCGACGCAACTTCCTGTGCGAGTCGGATTTGAAGTTCGCGACCACGGGCGTGCTTGTTGAGATCAGCCATTCCCATGCCGCTCGACGCCGCAACAGGATTACCCATCGAGTTTTGGCCAAGCTTCGCCCAGCGTTCGCCCCAGAGGTTGGTTGTGACTTTGCCACCATCGACTGGATCGAGTATATCGATCAGTTCGTGCAAACGAGGCGTGTCGGCGCCGTCATGGTTGCCTGCTCGAAATACGACATGCCCGTGGTCGCGCCGGCGAGTTTCGCCGGGTCGTTCGACCTTTCCAGCTTCCCACATCGCCACCGAAATACTCGACATTACGAGTCCGACGGCACGATCAGCGCCTACTGCGGCGGCAATAGCGGGATCGGTCCAAGTGTTCTGTGAGGACACGATATAGCCATCGGGCTTAACGAACTTGTTTATGAATGTCGCCGCCCAAGAGGTGTCATACGCCTTGACTGCCACGAATCCGATATCGAATAGTCCATCGCGGGAGACAAGTTCGTTCTCATGGAGGTGGTACATGGTCGGGCGAGCAACGAACAAATCATGGGGTCCGTCGACTTTTAGGCCATGCTCTCGAATCGTCTCGACCTGCTCATCCCACATGTCGACAATCGTGACATCGTGGCCAGTGTGCGAAAGCCACCCACCGAGGTAGGACCCGACCGCACCGGCTCCAATGAAAATGATTCGTTTTTTTTCTGAATTTTCTGGCATTACCTGTTGCTCTATATACGTCTTTGAAAGTGGTTATTTAATCGTAGTAAATGGCTTTCGAACCGGCACGTCGCCGTTCAGTGCTGTTGATGAATTCTTCTTGAACTTTGGACGGTGGGTATGTGTAGCGCTTGCTCGACATCAGCCACCCCTCGGATTTTTCGTTGCTCGTGCGTACGGTCGCATCTTTGCGGTCTTTCACAGACCTCTTTAGACGCGTGCCGAGTCCCGGCTCTGTTGGTGCCATAAGGAACCCGTCTTTGATCACAAAGTCGGGTTCAATGAAATCTCGGTACCAGCCGAGATGCATGGCACGGTTGTACTCCATGATCATCACATTTGGAGTGGTCATGGCGATATGAGCGCACGCGAGCATGTTTACCGGACCAACGCAATCATGTGGGGCAATTGGCATTTGGTGAGCGGAAGCAAGAATGGCGATCTTCTTTACTTCAGAAATCCCACCTGTCCAAGTGAGGTCTGGCATCGAAATACGGGCGGCTGGCGATTCGATGAATCGTCGGTGCTGATAGCGAGTCATCAGGCGTTCGGCAGCGGCGATTGGCGTTGATGTTGCTGCCTGCAGACGCACATGTGCCTGTTCGTTTAACGGGGAGATCAACTCTTCGTGCCACATCGGGCGCAGCGGCTCCATTTCCCGAACGATCTTGATGGCGTTGGGAAGGTTCCACTTGGCGTGAGCGTCGTTGGCGATTTCAATTTCCATGCCTAACTTGTCGCGTATTTCTCGAAGGGGTTTGAGTGCCCAATTGAGATCGTCCTGGAACAGGATTTGACCGTCTGATTCCCGGGCGATGAAGTCGGTTGGCGACATTTTCATGCCGGTGATGCCTTCGTCGAGCAGACGCTGTGCAACACCTACCGGGTCGGTCCAGACGTCGTGGCCATCATTGATATCGCCGTAAACGCCAAGAGTGTTGTAGACCTTAATGCGATGCCTGATCGCCCCGCCGAGTATTTCGTAGATGGGCATCTGGAGCGTTTGACCCTTGATGTCCCACAAAGCTATATCGATGGCTGATATCGCACGAAGCTCGGCTCCACCGTAGCCAGCGTGATCGGAGAGTCGGAACATCGTCTGCCAGTGGCGTTCGATCTCAGCTGGATCGCGGCCTATTAGCAACGGACCAAAGTGATCGTGAATGGCTGCTTCTACGGTAGATGCTGCGTACCAAGTCTCGCCGAGTCCGATGAGACCGGTGTCGGTGTGAATCTGAACAAAAATTAGATCGGGAAATTCATCGACCCGGATGGTTTCGATCTTGGAGATGATCACTCGTCGTCTCCTTTGTCATCACCGGTGTATAGGTCAACGCGGAAGTCCTCGCGTACGAGCTCCAGTTGTTCGGCGGTCTGCGATCCTTGCGCCCGGAAATCCAGTATTTCTTCCATTTCCGACCACATCGCCGTGGAGAAATTATCTCCTCCGCCCCAACCCTCGTCGCCCATGCCGGGGACCATCACCGACTCATCGCTGTATCGAAGTTCGACGTCGGGTCGGTCGAATACTTCAGGTCGAAGACGGGTTCCAATGCCCGGATTCTGGGGGGCATCTAGCCAGCCGTGCTCGATTGGCGGAAGTGGATCGACAAAATCGCCGTACCAGCCGTACAGGTACGGCCTGACGTGCTCCATGATCATGGCATTCGGGGAGTTCATGCATATGTGCGCACAGGCGAATATGTTCACGGGACCTGTGGCGTCGTGTGGTGCAACAGGAACCTGATGTGCAGAAGCCATGACTGCAATGCGATGTGTTTCACTGATCCCGCCTGTCCAAATCAGGTCGGGCATAACGATCTGAGCTGAGCCGTTCTCGATAAATTCCCGCAACTGCCACCTTGTAAGCAGCCGCTCTGAGATACATACCGGCGTGCTCGTGGCGTCCTGTAGCTGGCGCAGTGCGCCGGGGTTCAAGAGCGGCATTAGGTCTTCCTGCCACATGATTTCGAGCGGCTCCATAGCTTTCGCAATCTGGATCGCTACCGGCAATGCCCATTTTCCGTGCCCGTCATTAGCGATCTTTATGTCCAGGCCGACAGCATCACGAACATCCCTGAACGGTTTCAGTACGCGATCGAGTTCTTTTGGTGCGAGGTATTGCCCCTCAGAAGGCGTTGCTACTGGGATGGTCGGCCCCATTTTCATGGCGATCATGCCATCGTCGATCAGCTCCTTTGCCAGCTCGCCAGCGCCCTCGAACGGTGCGCCGGTCGCATAAACACGAATCTTCTTGCGAACGGCCCCTCCGAGAAGCTCGTACACGGGCACTCCGGCGGCCTGGCCTTTGATATCCCACAGCGCCATGTCTATAGCGGAAATCGCTCGAAGCTCGGCGCCGCCGTACCCGGCGTGATCGGAGAGCCGAAACATATTCAGCCAGTGGCGTTCGATGGCGAAAGGATCTCGTCCGACAATCAGCGGGGCGAAGTGGTCGTGAACTGCCGATTCAACGGTTTTTGAGGCGTACCACGTCTCGCCAAGACCGATCAGTCCGGTATCCGTATGCACCCGGACCCAGATGACTGGTGCAGGGTCACTCACTCGCACCGTTTCGATATGTTTGATCTTCAAACGCAGTTGCAGCCTTCGGTCGTTTTGGATAATCGAACCCAACGGTCGCCGAGTATACCTTCCGCCTGCGATACGAGCCGGGTTAGAATTTGCCGTCGAGATGTTTGAGAAGCACACATACTTCAGCAACTCCATAGTCGTCGAAATCGGTAGCACCTTTATCAGAACACGAGGAACGAAATGAAAGCAGCCCGAGTCGTAGCACGCCGGAAAATCGAGTTCCTTGATGTGCCAGAGCCCGGACCACTCGAACAGGGAGAGGTTCAGATCAATCTTGAATCACTGTCGATTTGCGGCAGCGACATCTATCTCGAATACGACGCAGAGTTGCCGGAAGAAGACTATCCGTTTGTACCCGGCGCTCCGATGCACGAATGCGCCGGAGTGGTTGTTGATAGTCGTGACCCCGACTACAAAGAGGGGCAACGGGTGATCGTAATACCGCGTGATGTTGCAGGGATGCAGGAGCAGTTGGTTCAGACCGCGGATCGCTTGATCAAGTTGCCTGACTGGGGCGATCTTGCTGAATGGGTCATGTGCCAGCACTCGGGCACAGCTCTGTTTTCCGCTCGGCGGTGGGGCAACCCGATGGGCAAGAAGATCGCTGTTATTGGCCAGGGCGGGATCGGTCTGACATTCACCATGATCGCCGAGCGGCAGGGTGCGCTCCAGATCGTTGGAATTGATCTTGAGGAGTACCGGTGCCGCAAGTCATCTGAACTGGGTGCGACTCACACTATCAACGCTTCAAATGAAAACACTGTTGAAGCATCGACCGATATAACCGGCGGCGAAATGTTCGATGTTGTGGTTGACGCAAGCGGGGATTCTGAAGGTCTTGGACTCGCGATCGATCTCGTGAAAGACCAGGGGCAGATCGTTTCGTTCAGTCTCGTCGACCCGACGAGTGTCACATTTGATCATCGAAAGTGGATGGGCAAGAACATTCAAATGAATGCCACGGTTATCGCGGCAACGAACGAGCCTGTTCAGGAGATCCGAGATATTGTTGCGCTGAAGGAACGGGGCTGGATCGACCCTGGCGTTCTGAAGACGCACGAGGTAGCGTTCAAAGACGCACAGAGCGCCTTTGAGATGTATCGACTACGACAAGATGGCGTAATCAAGATAGCTATGTCTATCTAATTGCCAGCGTGGCATAATCTTGTTCGATAATTATCTTGTTATTACGCTTAATTAGGAGTTTTATATGTCTGGCAAAGTAGGAACAAGGGCACCTGCCTTCACATTGCTCGATACTGATGGCAACGAATACAGTTCAAGCAATCTTTCAGGCAAGCGAGCTGTAATAGCCTTCTTCCCTGCGGCGTTCAGCGGAGTTTGCCAGGAAGAGCTATGCACATTCCGAGACGCACTGGCTGATTTTGCTTCGATCAACGCAGAGGTAATTGCGATCTCGACCGACGGTCGCTTTGCAAACGGAGCGTTCCGTGACGCGAACAACATCAACTTCCCAATCCTAAGCGATTACAAGCAGACTGCGATAAACGACTTTGGCGTGGCGTGGCCAGACTTCGCAGGCATGTCGGGTTACACCGCTGCGCAGCGTTCGGTGTTTGTTGTCGATTCGTCTGGGGATATCGCATGGAAGTGGCTCTCAGATGTTCCGACTGATCTTCCGCCGTTCGACGAAGTGAAGTCTCAGGTTGAAGCTGCAGGTTAATCTCCCGTAAGCCAAATCATCGAAATCACAGCAAGTCTCGGAGCCACCCGGGACTTGTTTGCTTTAACCGGCTGGAGCATCATGCGCTCGATCCATCATTATTACTGCGACCGGAAATTATTCGATGCCGAAGTTCACACAGATATCTCTTTCTTCCATCTTCAACGCCTCCCGAGGTGATTCCCAGTATTGGGGATCGAAAACCGCTGGTGCAATTGCGGGGTTACCTTTTGGGCCGCAATCGTTTTGGGGGGTGCCTTTTGAGATGGCAGATGGGGGTGTGAACGAACTGTTGGTGCTCGAAGGCAAGTCGAATGCTGACATAGCCGTTGGTTCGGCAGGATCGCATCTGGTGTTTGCGCATTTTTGTGACGAGGATTCGCCTGCGTCGGTCGCTGGACAGCCTTCTGACTACCTGAACCCGGTTGTTACGGCGCCTGGCGAGCACATGGCGGATTACGTGGTAGTTTTCGATGACGGTTCAGAGCTTCGTCAGTCGATACGCAGACGCTTCGAGATCAATCAGGTTCAAACTCGAATGCAGAGCGGATTCGCATCGCGTCAGCACCAAGGATTGAGCAGCATTCCGAAGCGTGGTCCCTTTCCGAACAATGCGTGGGGTCGATGGCAGACCGGGGTGATGGTTGGTGACGCACCGGCGGATGGACGCACAACTGCAAAGTCAGATCGAGCCGGTCGATCGAACCCGCCCGGTTCGTGGAGTATTTACGCGCTTGAACTGCCCGATTCATCGAAGAAAGTCGCATCAGTTCGGATCGAATCGACCGGTGCCGCTGCGTTAGCTATCGGTGCGCTTACTGTGTTTTCCGGACAGGATCACCCCCTGCGACATCAACCATTGGAGACCGTTCAGATCGATGCTGGAAAGAAGCTGGCTGGTGAGTTGGACATTGATATTGATCTCGGCGTCATCGCAAGGCAGCAAGATATTCAAAGCTTTGACGGTGAGGCGTGGCTTGTAAACCCGGTCAAAGGCTGGGGGGAGTCTGCGGTTGATCCGCAAATGATCGCTTCAGTCGATCTAACTGCCTCTGCAGATGCGACGTTATCGGTTGATGGGCAGGCGCTAGACGTCCGTTCGCTGCTGGAAACAGGTAAAGCGGAAAATGGCGACGTTAGTGCGAATGTTTTGACTTCCGAGAGAACGTGGGTTCACGGCAAGATCATCGATTCAAGTACGGGTAAACCAACCGCTGCCCGAATTCACTTCCGTTCGCCAGATGGTCGGTACTTTCCGCCTTACGGCCACACACACGAGGTCAATGACAACTGGTTCGAGGACTACGGCGCTGACTTGCTGCTCGGCGACACACCGTACGCATATGTGGACGGGACGTTCCAGGGCGAGCTGCCGGTTGGCGACGTGTATGTAGAGGTGTCGAAAGGATTCGAGTTCGAGCCGATTCGCCAGAAGCTAAGCATCAAACCCGGTCAACGGGAACTTGAAATCACGCTCGAACGAAACTCTAATTTACGAGCTGCCGGCTGGGTCACCGCCGATACACACACCCACTTCTTGACACCCGAAACTGCCCACTTGGAAGCGGCGGCTGAAGACATCAACGTCATCAACCTCCTAGCTGCACAGTGGGGAGATCTGTACACGAACGTCGGCGATTTGACCGGAGAAGTGTCGGGGTCATCGTCGGCGGAAACAATAGTCTGGGTCGGGAGCGAGAACCGACAGCACTTCATGGGGCACATCAGCCTGATGGGTGCGACAGGATCGCCTATCTTCCCAATGTCGACGAGCGGCCCGACTGAGGGTTACATCGGCGATCCGACAGTAAGGGCTATGAGCGAGTGGGCCGATGAGGCACGGGAAAAGGGTGGACTAGCAATTGTTCCGCATTTCCCATTCCCGCACTCAGAAGTGATCGCAGAAGTGGTTTTGGGCAAAGTTGATGGGCTCGAAATTCGAGATTTCCATGTGCCGACAATGGACACTTTTGCTGTTCATGAGTGGTACCGACTGTTGAGCTGTGGCCTACGGGTACCTGCGGTTGGTGGCACTGACAAGATGTCGGCAGGCATGCCGGTGGGCGGTGTTCGGACTTACGCCTACATTGGCGACAACGAGCTTTCACACGTTTCGTGGAGCGATGCGGTTCGGGCGGGTCGGACGTACACGACGAGCGGTCCGCTAATGGATTTCACCGTCGAGGGACTGCGACCGGGAGAAGAACTTTCATTGCCGGAGTCCGGTGGTTCCGTGCATGTAACAGCTACAGCGACGTGCGCAATGCCGATCAACAAGTTGGAGATCGTTTTCAACGGCAAAATTATTGCAAAGGTGTCGTCCGCGGACGGCGCAAAGTTGCTAACGATCGACGAATCTCTAGATCTTCCGGGAAGTGGTTGGATAGCAGCCCGTGCTGTCAGCGATCACGTAGCGTGGCACGTGTGGCCGGTTAACTTTGCCGCTCATACTTCGCCGGTTTATGTGAAGGCAGGTCGAACAGACGTGTTTGATGCGGCTCTTGGTGAATACCTGATTACCACGATGCGGGGCGGAGTCGAGTGGCTGGATACGCTTGCAACGCGGGCCGATGCCGAACGTCACTCGACGATTCGAAAGGTGTTTACGGATGCGATCGGTGCGGTCGAAAAGAAGATGCCGCACACCCACGCCGACGGGACGACGCACACACATTAATTCGATGCGTGTGCGTCTCGGGTGGAGTCATGTGAACCAAGGGAATGGTATTTGAGAAAGTTGTTGTTGATATCTCTGACTGTAAGATTCTAGTCAGATAGCCGTAGACCAAATCATAAGTAAGGATAAAGACGATGTACGTAATTCGCAGAGTGTACGAAGTTAAGCCGGGAATGGCTCGGAAGTACGCAACGATAGCCATGAAAATGTGCGATGAATACGAAACGGCTGGACAGCGATCACCTGCCAGAATCTACTTCAATGGCGGAACTATTCCAGGTGAACGCAATCGCGTATACATGGAATGGACTGCTGAAATTGTTGAGTCGCCATATCGTGAAGGAAACATTATTCCTCAATCCGTGATTGATGCAGGTGCGCTAGGTCGGGGCATGGTTATAGACACTTGGATAGAGTTTTACGAACTGATGACCCCGGGCAAATCAGACAACGGCTGATAACTCGCTTTTGCGAGTCCGGTTGCTGTCAAA
>JAPYUK010000024.1:0-18926 GCA_029936155.1 Dehalococcoidia bacterium
GTATGATCTCGACAACGGTAGGCCGCTGGAACTAGATGACATTCTAGGTTCGGTAGTAAGAATTGGCCGTGAAGTTGGAATACCCGTTCCTTCGAGCGTGGCTCTGGTTACTGTCCTCGATAAATTCAAAGAGGGTTCGTAACCAACCCACTTTTCTAGCTTTATTTGGAACCTATCGGAGAAGACAGTGAGTACTGAACCCGCAATTTCAGACGAGACGCTCGCCAAGCTCGGTGAACTCCCAACGCAAACGCTGATCGATGGCCTCTGGGTCGAAAATTGGCCGCAGGCGATGATCCACGGTGCCCGTCCGATCTTCCCCGGTCAGAAGATGGTCGGTAGGGCAGTTACGCTCCGTTTTGTGCCGCATCGTCCTGACATTCTCAAGGACAAGCCAAAGGCAGAAGGCTCGCCTGAGTACGTCGCTTTCGAGTTATGTGGACCCAACGAAGTTCTAGTTGCATCCGCAGTTGGCCCATGGGAGTCGGTGGGTGGTGATATCAAGTTCTATCGGCTTGCTCAGCTGAAAGTCGGCGGGCTGGTAACCGATGGCTCGGTACGTGACACTGCTGAGTTAAAGGATTACGGATTTCCGGTGTTTGCACATTCGCCCACTGCCAAACAGGGCCCGGCGGTGATGCAGCCGTGGGGTGTAAACGATGTGATCGAATGTGGCGGTGTGGTAGTGCGACCCGGCGACGCGATCGTTGGCGATGACGATGGAGTAGTAGTAGTTCCTGCAGCGATGGCCGAACGAGTCTTGGAGATCGCTGCCGAGCGAGAAGAAGTCGAAGTCGTGATCAAAAAAGAGCTACGTAAAAATCCCGGATCGCCCGGCAAGTACTACCCCTTTAACGACAACACCTGGAAGCTTTTCGAAGAATACAAATCCCGCGGCGAAGCTTAGCGGGTGATATCGGGTTTTCTACGAGGTTGGTAGGTTTGGACTGATTCGAATCGCTGATGCCGCTCGCAACTGGTAACGCAGTCGCTCTGCCAGCTGACAAACAGAAAAGCCTGACCGCACTTGGTCAGGCTTTTCTATTCACAGATAATTTTGGCGAACCGGCTACTCAGCCAGCGGTGTACCGTCTGGACGTAGCCCACGAGCCGCCATGCGCTTCGCACGCTTTTCGAAGTTCGCACAGTCTTCACACACACTCTCGGGAATAATGCCCCAGTTGATAAGAAAGCTAAAAATTCTGCAACCGAGGCAGAATCCGAACACGCTCTCAAGCCCAGCAGCGAAGATCAACCCGCCCAACACGATGTAGGCGATTCCATTTAGACCAAAGCCCAGCGCAAGAATCGCCGCAGATACGCTGAAAGCAATTCCAATAGCGGCTGCAAAACGTTTTGGCGGGCCAGCGACAGGGCGATAAGGAAGACCGAATTTTGGAACGATCACCTTCGACGCAAGGATTGCAAGAGGGCTGATTCTTGGTCCAGCAGCTACTCGAGCGATAAACCCGGACGCGATCACCAGTGTGATCCACGGCTGATCAAGAACAATTGTCGCCAGAGCCATAATCACAACCCCGGCGGCCACAACACGAGCAACACTCGAGTTCATGGGGTGCGGGAAGCTAAAGAAAGCCGGCTCTTGTTTGTTAACAGATGTCATAAATGGGTTTTACGTAGAACTAATTCTCGTCGAATAAAAACCCCCGCTTTCGATAAGCGAGGATGACGTCCGGTCTCGTGCCATGCGCGTCCCTAAACTATCATCCCCTCAGGGAAGTACGACAACAGAAGCAGTCGGCATGTGGCGATCGTAGAAATATCATTTCGCTCTCAGCGTAACTCCAACTGATACCTGAACGCAATTCTGCTCGGTGCGTGCAACGTGAAGACCGAGAAAATGCGCGTTCGGAAGGTTTGGTGTCGGTGTTCTAAGAAAATTCCTACAAACGTCTTATTTCTGCCTTATACGAGAGTGTTTATATAGATATCAGACGGAAACGAGGCCGTTCCATCACTCGGAGCAGATGCGAGGTGATAGCAGGGATGGGCTAACGTCGAGTAGACGATTTCTAGGCCTTCGGGCCGAACTGTCCCCTCAACCGGCCTCGCCGACTTTATTAACGGTTCCTACCATGCAGGGACGGTAACCGATCTCATTGTCATTCTGAACTAGATTCAGAGTCCCTATCAACAATCTGCAATCCCATCGATTCTGCCCTCATCCTGCGCGCCCCCTCTCCGAACGCTTCGATTCTGAAGAGTTCTCTCGTTGTACGAATTCAACCTAGTCTTCACATCCCACTCTACTCAATTTCCCCCATTCTCCAATTCAGATGCTAATATCGGCGGCATAGCGAACTCGACCCATTCAACCGGGGCAGGAATCGTCCAAGTCGCCTCGGATCTACGGAGAGACGCGGCATGGCTGATTTGAGCACGAGACAAATACGTAACGTTGCACTTGCGGGGCACAACGGAGCGGGCAAAACATCGCTCGTTGATGCTCTATTTTTCACAGCAGGCGGTGCGAATCGCCAAGGCAAGGTCGATGACAAGACCAGCCTGTCCGACTACGAACCAGAAGAGCAGCGCCGTGGATCGAGCATCCAGCTATCTGTTCTTCCATGCTCGTGGAAAAGCCATCGCATCAATCTCCTCGACACCCCGGGCTATCCGGACTTTCGTGGCGACATGCTTTCAGCAGTTCGAGTTGCCGACTCTGTGGTCCTTGTTATTTCTGCTGCGTCTGGGATCGAAGTTGGTGCCCAGCAGGCCTGGAGCTACACGGAAGACCTCGGCATCCCAACGGCAATAGTCGTCAACAAACTCGATCGTGAGAACACGTCGTTCGAGCAGACTTGCGCCGAAATTGCTGATGAATGGGGTCGACACTGTGTTCCAGTGCAGAGCGTTGATGGTGATGCCGAAGCATTCACCGCTATCACTACCGGCGATCTCGACGAATCGGTAATCGAAGCAATCGCTGAGACCGATGATGATCTGCTAACAAAATATCTCGAAACCGAAGCACTATCTGCCGACGAAATCAACACCGGTCTCAAGGCTGGAGTGCTCAGCCGAGACATCGTTCCGATATTCGCAGTATCCGCTGGCAACAACTCAGGTACAGATGAGTTGCTTGACGCGATTATGAACCTACTCCCGTCGCCAGATGACGTTGAAGCTCCAGAGGTACCTGCCGGTGCGCAGGCAAACTTCGTATTCAAGACCTCGGCCGATCCATTCGTCGGAAAACTGTCTTACTTCCGTGTTTATGGCGCAACACTGGATTCGAACGCCCAGCTCTGGAACGCCAACAAGGGCGAATCCGAACGAGTTGGGCAGGTCTATCACCCATCGGGCAAAGAAACTACTGGAGTCGATTCGATAATACGCGGCGATATCGGGGTCATATCTCGACTAAACCACACCCAGACTTTCGACACTCTTTGCGATAAATCGAATGAAATCAAACTCGGAAACGTCGATCTGCCGTCTCCAGTTTTCGCGCTGGCGGTAACACCACAGGGTCAGTCTGATCTGGACAAGATGGCGGAGTCACTATCGAGAATGACCGAAGAAGACCCGACTCTAGAGATCGAACGTAATGCCGATACCTCGGAAACAGTGCTGCACGGCCTAGGAGACATCCATGTCGATCTTGCGATCGAACGAATCGCTCGTAAGTTCGATGTGAATCTCGATACGGCACTGCCGAGCATCCCTTATAGGGAGACAGTCGGAGGCCAAACCCAGATTTCCTATAAGCACAGGAAACAATCAGGTGGTCGAGGTCAGTACGGGCACGTCGTGCTTGAAATTGGACCCGGTGAGACAGGCAAAGGCATTACGTTCGGGTCGAAAGTCGTTGGCGGTAATGTACCCAAGGACTACATCCCGGCAGTTGAGAAGGGAATACGAAACGCCGCAATGGATGGTGTTGTTGCTGGATTCACGGTTGTCGATGTCGCCGTACTGCTTACTGACGGATCTTCCCATTCGGTCGACTCGTCAGGAATGGCATTCGAAATAGCGGGAAGCATGGGATTCAGGCAGGCGGTTCGGGATGCTCATCCGACGCTACTTGAGCCAGTGCTGAAGTTGAGAATTCTTGTACCTGATGATTGCGCTGGCGATGTTATGGGCGATCTCAATTCACGCCGTGCTCGTATAGGAGGCATGGAGCCCAAGGGCAATGGCCTCACTGAAATCTCAGCCGAGGCCCCAGCTTCGATGATGCAGCGATACGCCACCGATCTGCGATCGCTAACCCAGGCTCGCGGCGACTTTACAGCGGTCATGGATCATTACGAACCGGTGCCACCGCAGGAGGCAAGAAGCGTAATAGCATCACGCCAATCCGGTGAAGAAGAGGAGTAGGGCGTCGGCATTCCCAAAAGTTAGGTGAATCTCTGGGTTGAGTGGTAGCCGTCAAGCAGAGATCTAATACAGGTGACTGGAATTATTCAGTCACCTGCTCGCGTTGAAGAACACATTCGCAACTGCTACGGCAAACAGTGGATAAGCAGCAAATGCCACCCTGAATTCATTTTCAGGATCTTTCTACCCTAAAGTAGCGAATCTAGATCGTCGAACAACTACCTGTTCATAACCCGCGTGTCCCCATCCCAGATCCCTCGACTCCGATGATTCCGCTCGGGGAAAGGAAAAAACTTAATCCCCAGCCGGAATAACCGGCAACACCAGCCTCGACGGGTAATCGGACCCCGTATGCACTGTGTTGTCAGCATTAACCATCGACGTGTGCCGACCTACGGGCTCTCCCGTGTTCGGGTTCACATCGAATCTCGGGAAGTTCGAACTCGACACATCAAACCGAATTCGGTGCTGCTTCTTGAACACATTTGAGACTGGCCACAACGTGATCGACAATTCAACCGGCTCGCCCGGTGTCATCATCTCCGGATCGGTCCAGGAATTGCGATATCGAGCACGCAGAATCGTGTCAGTCAGATTCAGATGAAAGCCGGCAGGATAATCGTCGCTTGACGGATACACATCGACCAACTTCACTGTGAAATCAGTATCAACCGCCGTTGACGAAACCCACAGTTTGATCATCACCTCGCCCGTAACTTCAGTGTCGTCTTCCAACGGATCAGTCTCAAACGACAACACGTCCGACCTGTCTTTCAGCAGCTGATAAGGCTCCTCAGCACCGATCCATTCAGGCTCTTCCTTCTGATGAAATCCGCCAGCGGCGATTACTTCGGTCAAATTATTCCGAGCCAGCATCCACTGATCCAAAAAGTCAGGAACTTCGTCCAACGCCGGACCACCCTCTTCGGGTGAAGCAATCTTGAACATGCCCACCAGCTGCCCACCGATCGTCGGCACCGGCTTATTGGGATCGTACGTGTAAGTGATCGAACTCTCATCTTCCATCGCCTCGAACGAATCGAGCGACCCATCTTCGTGCAGATATAGCGTCTGGAACTGCGCCCGGGCCAAAGGCCACTCCGACTCGTCACGCCAGTACCCGCCGTGATTCAGGTTGCCCTCGTCGGTCTTCTTACCGTCGCCGGTGCCCATCACATAAATACGAACGGGCGAATCGTTCTCAGCAGCCGGCATCCCTTTTAGATGCTGATCGAAAAACGCCAGCCGCTCAGGGTTGTATATATCGTTGCCCCAGACACTCTCTTTTCCTGTGTCGGCGTTCCCGTGCCACGACCCGGTGGCACGCATTCCGCCGTGTCACCAGGGTCCCAGAATCAGCCTTGTGGACGACTCGTTCTGCCGGTTCATCTCAACGAAATAGTTAGCCGTTGCGCCAACGAAATTGTCGTACCAGCCACACGTGACCGTCATCGGAACATCGGCGTGCTTGTCGAAGTACGGCTCCTGGTTCGCCGATTCCTGTGCCCACCACTCGTCGTACTCACCACGGTAGTAATAGTCGAAGACCGTCTTCTCAAGATCAGGTGCTACCCGCAGTGCGGTCTCACCCGGTTTCAACGGGAATCGCTGAATCCAATCGGCCATGTCCCGCATAGCATCAAGGATGATCTTCGCCTTATCCGGATCGTCGCCAACCTCGTGACTGTCGAGTGCATGCAAATGCGCCGCCCCGAACATCTGTAGCGACATCGCTCCGCCTTCGCGTGCCTCGTGGCGATAGATATCGGTCGGTCCCGCCTCAACCCACATCGCCGCGAGGTGGGGCGGCTTGCGAAGTGCCAGTTGTGTCTGGGTGATCGCCCGGTGTGAAGACCCGAGTGTGCCGATCTTGCCTGAGCACCAGTCCTGCTCAGCGAGCCACTCGACAGTGTCGTAACCGTCGTCGCCCTCCCATGGATTAACCGTGTGGAAGTAGTGACCGTCGCCCTCGGAACGGAAGCGTGATCGCAAGTCCTGCACGACGAACGCATAGCCGCGTCGCACGTAATAAGGGATCACGTCATCCCATTCGGGAGCGGTTTTGTCGTAGGAAGTGCGCACTAGAAGCGCGGGAACCGACTCGCTCTCATCAACCACCCGACCGTCGCCATGACATGGCAAAAAAATGTCTGTGGCAAGACGCACACCGTCTCGCATCGGCATCATCACGTCACGCAGAGCGTGAACGCCGTACTGGGGCTGGGAGGAAGTTTGTGAACTCGTCATCGCCGAGCGAGTTTAGACGCTCTGGCGGTGGTACGTGACTGCTGTGGCAGGTCTATTTACCTCCTACTAACTGAGTGAACATCGCTCCGACGACCGCGAAAAGCAGAATTCCACCGAGAACGATTGCGAATTTCTTCAGGTTGACCTGTATCTCTTCGTCGGGCATAGGAGTGCCAGGGTCAAGATTTTTCGCACGCTGGAATCCGTCGTCGTCGGATTGTTGCGATGACTGCGACTCTGGACTCGACGGCTCGTGTTCTGATGTCATACGTATAGTCTAGCTGTGGGCGTTCAGATCAGCCGGGTAAATTCGTGTCTAGGCAGCGGATCCATGTCCATGTACAGACCTGACCTCTGATTGCACTGTTCCCGTTCTTTTTTTGATTCGCTTTGTCGACGAAATCCAAAACGATGAGCAGGATGATCATGGCGTTTGTGAAAATAAGGCCGAACTTCTTCAGCCGAGAACTCGGTGCCTCACCGATTCCTGAAGTCGTAGCTCCGGTTGAACCACGCGAACCCCTTGCATTCCGCATTCGCTCTCTGTGCCCAGCGTGTGGAGTGTTCGGGTCGGATTTTCTTTGAGGCGTTGACATGCCGCAGTCTATTACATCAAAGAGGAATGACCGGAAGTGTCAGGTGTGATGGGTGTTCCGAATCGTGATAGATCGTTTGATTGGCGATAGTGATCTGGGTGTCGGTCGCAATCGGAATTCCACTGTTCAAATTCCGGTTATATCTTGGAAAATTCGAGCTCGATATCTCAATTCGAATGCGATGATCCGCCTTGAACAGATTCGAGGTGTCCCACATATCGATCTCGAACTCGTAAATTTCACCCGGTGTCATCAATGCCGGATTATCCGTGCCATTCCGGAATCTAGCCCGCACGATTCCCTCGCACAAAATAATCGCTTTGCTGTCCGGCTCGATGTCTACCAAAGCCGCCGTGAAGTCTGTATCCAACGCGTCCGAAGATGCCCAAATTGTCGCCGAAATCGGTCCTGTAACCTCCAAGTCAGTGGTCAGCGATTCCGTTGTGAACGTCAACACATCGCCACGCTGCTCGATCTCGGTGCGATCGCGAGGACCACACAAATCGAAGCTCTGGTACTGCGCTCCCCACGAAGGGACCGGATTCTTAGGATCATAAGTGAAACCATCCGTAGACTCGCCAAACGAAGGAAATGAAGTCGACAACCACCCACCATCGCCCACGGCATCCCCATCGCTGTGCAGGTAAAACTTGACCCACTCAGTTCGGGCAAGCGGCCACTCATGCTCATATCGCCACTCGTTTTTGCCCATAACGAACAGTTTGATCGGTGGCTCATCGTCGATTCCCGTGTCGATGCTCTTTAGCTGTTGGTCGTACCAGTGGGTGTGCATATCGATGATGTCCCACAGTGCATCCTTACCGAACACCCGATCCTGATATTCCCCGTTATCGCCCATCGGTACACGACCCCACGGCGAAACCTGGTGACTCCACGGCCCAACAATCAGTTTGGTCTTCTTGCGTGCGTTCTCGTTGGCAGCGCCCTTGCTCCAACCATTGAACAACTTAAAATTTTCATGCGATAGTGAGTCGAACCAGCCAGTAATGAACAGTGACGGAACCGCCATATCACCGTATTTGTTGCGCAGGCTGTACGAGTCCCACCACTCGTCGTACTGTTCGTGCTCAACCACGCCTTTGTAGTACGGATGAGTCGGCGTAATCACCTCCATTGCAGTGTCGATCGGTAGGCCTTTAAAGAACTCCATCTGGTCGAAATGCTTCAGCGACTCGCTCTGCATCGAACGACCTAGCATGTTCAAAAACGTGAGCGAAACGCTGTGATGAATGACGCCGTTGACCCGATGGTGACCGTAATTATCCTGTTGCGAAGCGATCGGAGCAATAGCCTTCAGATATTTCGACTGAAGCGCGGCCGGCAGGGTCTGCGTGAAGCCCGGATAAGAGAGTCCAAACGTCCCGACATTGCCGTCGCACCACGACTGCTCGCCGACCCACTCGTGCGTGTCGAAGCCGTCTTCGAACTCACAAACATAAGGTTCCCACTCGCCATCCGAATCACCCCTACCCCGGCAATCCTGAACCACCACGGCGTACCCACGCTTGATGAATTCGCGGGTCCAGCCCATGTAGCGAGCTTCCTGATTGTTGTATATCGTTCGCAGTAGCAAAACAGGCCACGGACCGTCGCCCTGCGAACTGTCAGGCAACCAGATGTCCGCCGAAAGATTCACCCCATCCCGCATCGGCACCGGGATGTTGAGCATGAGTCGACCGGGTTCGACCAGTGGTTCGTACTGAGAGGTCACGTTGCAGAAACTCCTGATGTGCTTCGACGTTGATCGCAGCATTGTGTGCCTGTGCGAGCCGATCTTCAACACCGGCTCTCGTTTGATTAGGGCACCCCGCACGCTTCCCATTCGTAGTAACCTTTTGCCCGCAACTAGGATCCGCACCCCACTCAGAAAATCCGGAGTAACCGAATGGCTTTCAAGGTCGTTATCACGATGTACAACCGCCCACCGAGCGAACTCACGTTGAACGTGATCAGGGAAGCCGGTATCGAAGTCGAATACACTCCAGCTCGAACCGAGAACGAAGTCATCACGGCTGCGAAAGATGCTGATGTTTTGATGGTTGGAACGGTGCCCCATACGACCCGCAAAGTTATGGAAGCGCTACCTAGACTAAAGATGGTTGGGCGACAAGGCGTTGGACTCGACTCTGTGGATCTTGACGCTGCAACCGATCTCGGAATCTGTGCCACAAACACCCCCGGCATCAACACGAGCGAAGTCGCCGATCACGCCATGGCCATGCTGCTTTCGATCACTCGGAAAATCACTGAGCAGGATGCAGCGTTGAAGGGTGGAGCATGGTCAGATCGTCCTAAAGAAGTCGAAGTGTTGCGAGGGCAACTACGACGTATCGCCGGCAACACCGTCGGCATTTTCGGACTCGGCAGTATTGGCAAGGGATTCGCCAATCGGGTTCGTGGATTCGGCCCCGAAAAGATCATCGCTTACGATCCCTATTTGCCGCAGACAGCAGCTGATCTGGTTGGTGTACAGATGGTTGATTTCGACACGCTGCTTGCCGAGTCGGACTACCTTACCGTCCACTCACCAGCGACCGTCGAGACCAACCACATATTCAACATCGACGCCTTCAGAAAGATGAAGTCGACCGCGGTCTTCATCAACTGCGCAAGAGGTCCAATCGTCGATGAGGGTGGCCTGCAAGAAGCACTTCAAACCGGGGAGATAATTGCAGCCGGAATCGACGTGACCGAAATCGAGCCGCTGGATGCTGAAAGTCCGTTGCTGAAACTCGACAATCTGTTAATCAGCCCCCACGTTGCCGGAACGTCCGATATCAGTGGAATCGCCGGCGCAACTCGTTGGGGTGAAAACGCCGTGAACATCCTCACGGGCAAAGCCCTTCATGGACTCGGCAACCCGGAAGTCGTAAAGCGAATTGCCGTAATGCGAGCCCAGGGCCCCAGTCGCTGGGACGGCATCCCCGACCCCGTAACCGAAGCCTGGAGTTAGAACTAGGCGCAATCTACCGCTCCACCTCAACCCAAACCCGTTCGCCGTCAGTAACCACCGTCACGTTCCCTCGATCCCGTGTTACGAAAACCGCTTCTTTTTTCTAGCTCATCCACAAGCCGCTCCATCACTTCGTCATGCGGGTGCCCGAACTGGTTCTTGATCCCTGTCGTAACAATGGCCACTGTAGGAACAACAGCATCTACAAATCGCTGTGTCGTAGAAGTCCGACTCCCGTGATGACCGACCTTCAGCACAGCCGATTTCACGTCCGCCCCTGAAGTCGCATCACCTGTCAGTAATAACGAAATATCTCGATATTCCAGACGAACCACAACCCCGTGTCGTTGAAATTCGAACACTTGGCCGCCACGCATTCCGCATGCAATACGGTCAACCGAACTTCCTCATCTTCAGACTGTTCCTGCAATCCCTTAAACTCCGAAATGCAACCTAGTAACGAGGCGCGAGTATGGCATAACTGCTCGACCGAAAATCGCCGATAAGCCTAGAATGCTTGCCGATTTATGTATTCAAGCATCCTGTTCCCGCAACTTCGGCGATCAATCTTTTACCCACCACAACCTAGAAAGCCCACACGCCAATATGAAGATCGAGAAAATCGAAGTCACCAACTTCACGTCGACATCCAAAAAAGTCAGCGACACCGACGGCCACACCCATCCCGGACCCGAGCACGACTCGACGGAAGCGCTCCTCACGATCACCGACGATGAAGGTAACTCTGGCTACTCGTTTGGTGCATCTGAAGGTTTGCGCCCATACATCATCGAAAACTTCGTGAAAAAAGTGTTCATCGGCGAAGATCCCATGGATCGTGAAAAGCTCTGGACTAACCTCGCAAAATGGCAGCGCGGCTCGGGGGCGCATCTCACTGACCGCTCGATGGCAGTAGCCGAAACGGCGCTGTGGGATCTCGCAGGGCGTGCAACGAAAACTCCCGTCTGGAAGATGCTGGGCGGTTACCGAGACAAGGTCGCTGCGTACGGATCAACGATGTGTGGAGACGAAATGGAGGGTGGACTCGCCACCCCCGAAGACTACGCAAACTTCGCTGAATGGATGGTGAACAGAGGCTACAAAGCGATCAAGCTCCACACCTGGATGCCCCCAGTTAGCTGGGCACCAAGCGTGAAGATGGACATCAAGGCATGCGCTGCAGTGAGGGAAGCAGTCGGTCCAGAATTCCCGCTGATGTTAGATGCAAACCACTGGTACTCGCGTATGGACGCTTTGGAGCTTGGTAAAGGTATTCAAGCGCTCGACTACTACTGGTACGAAGAGCCGATGGATGAACACTCGACCGAATCGTACCGCTGGCTCGCCGAACAGCTCGAAATCCCGGTAATTGGACCTGAATATGCCTATGGCAAGTTCCACACCCGTGCTGAATGGATTACCAGCAAGGCATGCGATATCACAAGAGTTGGCGTCGCCGACGTTGGTGGAATTGGCCCAAGCATGAAGGTCGCTCATCTCGCCGAGTCGTTCAACATGGACTGTGAAATCCACGGTGGCGGTGCCGGAAACCTCGCGGTGATCGGGGCAATCTCGAACACGACATGGTACGAGCGAGGTCTCCTGCATCCGTTCATCGATCATGACGAAGTTCCGCCGCACTTGAACGCTCTGGTCGATCCCATGGACGAAGACGGTAATATACACATGCCAACGCTACCTGGACTGGGTGAGGATATTAATTTTGATTACATCGCCGAACGGACCGTTTCGACACACTAAATAGAGATCGATGGCAAGCTCCGATGGTCAAGTCACAATGGCGAACACACGCTATAGAGCGAAATTAGGTCTTGTTGCTTGCCCCGTCGTTCGTATAATTGGCAACTGGCTTTCACCGGAAGCCAACCATAGAGTGCAGCTACATATTCTGAGTTGACACGCCCGCGCTATCTGCAAATCCATGATCAAACATGAGCAGAGGTTGCGGGCGTTGTTACATATTGAGGAGAAAAATCATGACGCAACAAGCCTGGGCATTCCTCGGCGGGAAGCAAGTTCCTGAAGAGGATGCGAAGGTAGGCGTCAAGACTCACGCTCTGCACTACGGCACGGCGGCCTTCGAAGGCATCCGAGGTAACTGGAACGAGCGACTCGGCAAGGTCTCAATCTTCCGCCTAAAGGAACACTACGAACGGCTCCTACGCGGCTGCCAGATTCTTCGAATCGAGCTTCCTTACTCGGCTGACGATCTATGCAAGATCACCACCGATCTACTAGAAAAAAACGGCTTCAGCGAAGACGTTTACATCCGGCCTCTAGCTTTCAAAGGCCAGGAGTTGGTCGCCAACCTGAATCTTAATTCGCTTGAAGATGAGTTCACACTTGTGATGATGCCGTTCGGCTCCTACATCGACAATAGCCGTCCCCTACGATGCCAGACATCGTCGTGGCGCCGTCCCATGGACTCCTCGATGCCAACCGGGGTCAAAATCTCCGGTCTCTACACCACCAGCATCCTCGCGAAAACCGAAGCCCTCGCGGCCGGGTTCGACGAGGCAATACTGCTCAACCAGGACGGCTCAGTGTCAGAAGGCTCAGGTGAAAACCTGTTCATGATCCGCGATGGAGCCATCATCACTCCCGGGGAAACCGACAACTGTCTTCTAGGCATCACCCGAGATTCCGTGATCCAACTGGCCCGAGAAGAACTCAACATGGAAATCATCCAACGACACATTCACCGTTCCGAACTGTATCTTGCCGACGAAGTATTCCTAACTGGCACCGCGGCTCACATCACAGCGGTTGGGGAGTTGGATAATCGTTCTATCGGCTCGGGCGAAACCGGACCGGTAACTAAGAAACTCCAGGACATATACTTTTCGACTGTCATTGGTGACAACGATCGATACGAAGACTGGTGCACGATGGTATCGCCTTCAGGCGGATAGTTTTGACGTCGCTCAATTCGGAAGAGTCAAGCAAGGACCGCTAAATGATTACCGACCCAGAAGCGGTACGGGATGTGTTCGCGAGTCATTACTTCTTCTTCGCTTTTCTTGCGGGTCTAGGAACTCTACAAATAGCGGTTGCAAACTCGGGGATACGAGGATTGTGGCTTACACCGAACCGACTGGTTAATCGTTGGTTGGGTGTGGTTCTCATCTTGACCGGCATCGCCGTTTTCTTCGGTCAGCCGCTCTGGATCGAAGGTCCATGGGCTGCGGGCAGTATTCAGGCCGATTCCGTGACGCGTGAGTGGGGACAGGCGAACTGGAGTGAACTCGCCGGCGCCCGAAACGTGAACGACATACACGGTGGACTCGACGGTACGAAGCAGGCGATCTGGTTCCCATTGGCGGCCATTGTTGCGTTTGCAGTTGCAGCCATAGCCGGGACGTTGACCATCAAGATATCCAGAGACAATTCGAGTTCAGGAGAAATTGGTGCCGACGATTCCGCCGACCAACCCGGTGTCGGTCTTGAAGGTTTAACCCATCGTTCGTACTTCGCAAATCTACCGAGTTCGCTGCGTACGTTCAGGTCTGAAGTCGGCGACATATGGCGCAATGGGCTGACAAAAGCCGATCGCTGGAGTCTGTTGAGATTAATTTTCGGTAGGTCATCGAATTGAACTCTATCGATGTCGATCTCGTTATATGGCTGAACGGTCTTTCCGGAAACGTGAAGATTTTCGACGACCTTATTCGCTTGATCGCGAGCGACTACCTGATGCCGCTCGTATTTTCACTGGCGATGTTCGGCCTCTGGTTCTCAGGTAAAAATCCAGCAGAACGTATGCGCTATCAATTAACAATGCTGATCGGCATCAGTGCTCTGTCGCTATCGAATGTCGTCGTGTGGCTGATCAACATCACGTGGGATCGACCACGCCCATTTGTCGAGCATGGTGACGAATTGAACCTGCTGTTCTATCCACCAACCGATCCTTCATTCCCGGCAAATCCCGTCGCCGTCGGATTTGCGGCGGCGATGGCAGCATGGTCGATCAACCGGACGTTTGGCTGGTGGATGTTTGCCGCCGCAGCCCTCTACGGATTCTCCCGGCTGTACGCAGGAATTTTCTATCCGACCGACATACTTGGCGGTGCCGTTGTCGGTATCGCCGTGTACTGGTTTACTCTCTACTTGCGTCGATTCTTGGAGCCGTTCGTCACGTCGTTCATAGCGCTCGTCCGCGGCTTGTCCGCCGCCTAACACGGCGGAACCGTCGACCCCATCTTCGCCGGGCTCGGTCTGAAATCGGATTGCTAATTTGAACGCTTGGAATCCTGATCCAGTTTCTTCTGATTCGAGGCCTTGGAGCCAACTCTTGCTGGGGCGAGTGACCCTCAAGAATCATCTCGGGATTGGCCTCGAATAGGTCGTAAGCTTCGCGTTCGTCGATCAACTCAGCAACGATGTCGAAGGCTTCGCTGAGAATCGGTGATCGCGGCGATGTGCTGGCGTGCATCTCCGACGCAACAACGTGGCCCATACCTCGCGTTATAAATTGTTCAGCCGCTCTCTTTGCACCAGCCCCGTACTGCCCGGTCAAACTTCCCGTGGCAATTTGAACAATTACACCTTGCTCAACAAGTCGTTGTAGGCGCTTGGGATTCCGCTGAAATTCGACGTTCCGTTCAGGGTGGGCCAGCACTGGAACAAGACGCTGCGTGAGCAACCGACCAACAACGTCTTCAACGTACGTTGGGAGTCGGTTGTAGGGCGCTTCGACAAGAAGAAATCGCGTGCGATTCAGAGTGATTACATTTTCCGAATCGACCAGATCAGGCAGGGCCGTGTCGATTCGATTCGTCATCCCTGTGAATATTCGAACCGTCCTGGCATTCATTCTCGCCGCGTCACTTTGCAGAGCAGCGTTCAAAGTATCGGCCAGCTCTCGAACTATCCTGCCGGGCTGGTGCTCAAGCTCCATATCTCGATAGTGCGGTGTAGCCACAACCACGTCTGTGCCGTCCCGCGCGGCCGTTCGGGCCATTGCAAGGCTTTCTTCAATCGTGATCGGACCATCGTCCAATCCCGGAAGTATGTGGGCGTGAATATCAACCCGTGGCATCTGACCGTTTGCTTTCCTTGGTGGTTCTTAATAGAGCAGAGTCGGAATTAAGATCGGCTACGTTCGAGCCGTCAGACGACGAAAAGTATCGCCGTATTCAAAACCGTAACCCTTTGCAGCATCAATGTGGCGACCACGCATTCGCTTGTCCATTTCCGATCCAAACGAAAGACCTCGAAGCTGGCTTTCGTGTTTCGATAGCGCAGTGATCTTTGTATCAACCGATTCCGAAACGTCAACGATAATGTCAGGTTGATCGGTTCCCCAGAAAAGCAGATGCTTCACCTTATAAGGCTCTACACCATCGATAAGCTGTTCAGGGAAGTGGAGATGATCCCGAGCATACGGATAGACCGCGTCTTGAACCGTGATACCGACATGTCGGTGATCCCTGTGCTGAAACCCATTAACACGGTGCTGATCATGGGTAAATATTACTTCTGGTCGGTACTTTCGGATGGCGTGAACGATTTCGCCGAGAAACACTCGATCCGCCTCAAGCTCGCCATCCGGATGATCTAACACCACAATATCTCCAACACCAATCGCATCGGCTGCAGCACGCTGTTCCGCTGCACGAATACCTATGATTCGTTCTGAAGTCATCTCGGTATCATTGCTACCGCTGCTACCGGTCGTGCACTGAACGTAAGTGATCTCGGTGCCCTTCGAAGCCCAGTAAGCCGCAGTTGCCCCAGCGCCGATCTCCGCATCATCGGGATGAGCGAATATCACCATCGCACGCGGCGGAACTTCGTCGATAACTTCATATTTCGTCACCTGATTCGGTGTCGAAAAAGGGTACGTCATAAATTCTCCCGGTCCGATCTATTCAACAATGCCAGCGCGGTTCGTTCCGTCTGGATGTGCTTCCAACGCAAGTCACCTCATCATAACTACAGCAAATGAATATCAGGCAATTTCAGGAAAAATTAAACGGGTATTAAATACCGGTTATAGAATTTAAAACCATGCCTGAATCTGGTTTCAAGATTCAGATCAAATTAAACCCCGTCCTAGAACAACAGCGCTCATGTAGTGAGTCTGTATCGGAGATCCCATGTCGGCAATTGCCACCTTTGATCCTGAAATCGCGAAAGTAATCGAAAACGAGCAGCGACGACAGCGAGATCAACTGGTAATGATCGCCTCTGAGAACTACACCAGCGCCGCCGTTCTCGAAACGGGGGGCTCTGTTCTCACCAACAAGTACGCCGAGGGCTATCCGGGCCGACGCTACTATGCTGGCTGCGAAAACGTCGACGTCAGCGAGCAGCTGGCGATAGACCGTGCAAGAGAGTTGTTTGGAGCCGCCCACGCCAACGTGCAGCCGCACTCAGGGTCACAGGCGAACATGGCGGCATTCTTCGCACTTGCAAACCCCGGCGATCGCATCATGGCAATGTCACTTGATCACGGTGGGCACCTTACTCACGGTTCACCCGTGAACTTCTCGGGCAAGCTTTACGAATTCGGCCACTACGGAGTCGACCCCGACACCGAAGCGATCGACTACGACGTTTTGCAGAAGCAGGCCGCAGAGTTCAAGCCTGCGATCATCATCGCTGGCTACACCGCCTACCCGATGACAATCGATTTCAAGCGATTCCGTGAAATTGCCGATTCTGTGGGAGCCTATTTACTCGTCGACATGGCGCATATCGCCGGTCTCATTGCCGGTGGCGCCCACCCATCTCCGATCGAGTACGCCGACATCGTTACTAGTACCACTCACAAAACTCTACGTGGGCCTCGTGGTGCAATGGCACTGACAACGAAAGATCTTCGACGCAAGTACAACTCAGCAGTGTTCCCAAACATGCAGGGCGGGCCGATGGAACACACAATTGCCGGCAAGGCTGTTGCGTTTAAAGAAGCCATGCAGCCGGAATTTAAGGACTACGCCCATCAGGTTGTACAGAACTCGAAGGCTCTCGCTAGCGGACTTGCTGCAGGCGGCCTGCGAATCATAGCTGGTGGAACTGAAAACCATATGATGCTCGTCGACACTCGACCGATCGGTCTGACAGGTCGAGACGCCGAAGCTGCGCTGATCTCTGCAGGCCTAGTGGTCAACAAAAACGGAATACCATTCGATCCCGAACCTCCGATGATCACTTCCGGTATCCGAATCGGAACACCAGCGCTCACATCTCGTCAGCTTGATGTTGCCGATATGGAGAACGTTGCTGGCTACATTCTCGAAGCACTGACTGCCCACGAGGATGAGTCGAAACTGGCGAATCTCGGTGCAGAAGTCGCTAAATTCGCATCGAAATTTCCGGTGCCCGGACTCGACTCCTAACCCACTTACCATGCGATATGTGACAACTGGCTTGGAACTGGCAGGCGCAACCCCGAAAATAGGGGCTGACGCGTAGCAATCGCGTGATAGACTGAGTCGGTTTCGCGCAAATTTAGAAGAACACGGTGGATCGTTGAGAAAGTACGAATTAGTTTGGATTCTCGGTAGTGATGCTGACGAAGAGCAGGGTACCGAGTCCGTAGAGAAAATCACTTCGCTTGTTTCCGGTGTCGGCGGCGAAGTATCGAGTACTGACGTTTGGGGCAAGCGAACACTTGCTTATTCAATACAGAAGAACACTGAGGGTTACTACCTTCAGGCCAACTTCGTTATCGACGGAGTGAAGGCTCAGGAGCTCGAACGAGCTATCGACGCTGACCAGTCGATTATTCGACATCTGCTCGTCCGAGACACGATCAAGCCGGTTGTGATCAAAGAAGCAGCCGAGTAGAGTCTGGTACTCAGGCACCAGACGTCAATTACTTCAGTTACGGACGAGATAAATGAGTCTTAATCAGATACTCCTCATAGGTCGGGCTGGTACCGACCCCGAGATGCGTTACACCCCGAGTGGGACGCCTGTCACCAATTTTCGACTTGCCGTTAGCAATAGCAGGCGAGACTCGAATGGCGAGTGGACTGAAGACACCGAATGGTTCACGGTTACAGCTTGGGAACGTCAGGCTGAATCTGTAAATCAATATCTTGCAAAGGGACGCCGAGTATTCGTTGACGGTCGACTTTCGACTCGTCAGTACACGAGTAACTCAGGCGAAGCCCGAACATCGCTCGAAGTGCGTGCATTCAAGGTTGTTTTCCTTGACGCACCTGGCGGTGAATCTACGGGAGCCGGTGTACCACCGGAGGCCCAATCTTACTCGGCAGGTTCCGCAGCCCCTCAGGGATCGCAGGCTCCAGCCGACAATAACCCATCAGAAGACGTGGAGGAACTGCCCTGGTAGCAGTTTCCATGCGGAGCGTTTTTTTGGCAGGTAGCCAAATAGTTCCGCTGTCCTTTTCCGCGAGGTAAAAAATGACATCCCCCCGAACAACTCAAGGTGGCCGACCACCATTCCGACGCGGAGGCCGACGCAGGCGTCAGTGCTACTGCAAAGAGAGCACAGTCGACTACAAAGATGTATCAAGCATCCGACGTTTCATAACTGATCGAGGCCGAATCGAAGCCGGAAAAAAATCCGGCAACTGCGCCAAGTGCCAGCGAAATCTAACCACTGCCATCAAGCGCGCGCGCCACCTGGCATTGCTGCCCTACGCACCAGACCACCTTCGTGTGACCGGTGCCGTTGCAACTGGCAGCAAGATTTCGAACGAAGAAGAGACAACCGACGAGACTTCAGAGTCGACCGAATCAGTTGAAGCAATCACTTCAACGGAAGA
>JAPYUK010000024.1:19026-30537 GCA_029936155.1 Dehalococcoidia bacterium
CACCCGCTGATGACGTTTCAACTGACGAGAGTTCTGAAGTAGATGATGCTCCAGATGCCGAAGTCAACACCGACGAAGAAGACAAGTAGTCTCCTTATAGCTGACAGTTCAACGTCACAAAGGCCGGATCTCGCTACCCTCATGACTCCGGCCGCTGCATTAACTGAGCGCCGATAATGTCTACCGAAGATAAAAGCGAAGACCAGCAAGATTCTCAGGATCAACCTGAGGTTGTCGACACCCCGCTGACCGACTACGAAGCCGGGAAGCGGAGTATTACTGTTCGCGGCGGAAAGACCCGTCGCCAGATGGTGGCCGACAAGAACCAAATTAGGCTCAATTCTCGGCCGTTCATCATCGTGGCCGTTGTATTGCTCATCGGGCTTCTTACGGTACCGGTCTATGCATATTTCCAGACTTACGTATTCCCGCCACGCGAGCTTGCGCTGAGGGTTGCGGATACCGAGTACACACGCGGCGACGTGGTGAACTTCATCCGTTTCAACCAGAGAATGAGCGAAGAACTCGGTATTCCATTCCCAGTCGGAGGATCGCTTTTCGAATCACTGCAAACTTTGCAAGAAAACGAACTAGCATTCCAACTCGCACCGAAGAGCGGTATTACCGTTACTGCCGAAGAAGTTGACGCCAGACTCGACTTTATCCTCGGATTCGTCGCGGCCACCGTGGCCGAGCGAGCATCGAGGGAATACAAGGACAACGTCGAAGAGGCACGCCGACAGTTCATACATCAGATAGGCATGGATGAACTCGTTTTCCGCGAATTCATTCGCAAGAGCATGTTCAAAGAGCGCCTGCGAGATGTTGTAGCCGAAGAGATTCCAAGAGTTCAAGCGCAGGTTCACATTTACGAGATCATTCAGTATCAGCGCGACCCCGAATACGCTCGCACACTCGAGCGTGACCTTGTCTCCGGTGCTCCAATCGAGAACATTGTTCTCGACCATTCCGATGACCCGAACGTGAGGCGTGATCATGGTGAACGAGGCTGGGTGCCGTTTGGTATCTCGGACGACAACGACGGCCTATTTTTCGGACTAGACGCCAATGGGAATCGAATCCTGCCGATACGCACGCCTAGCGTTCCAAGATTTGACGAAGAAAAACAATGGTGGAGCTATCTGGTAGTGGAAGAAGTAAGCGCCGCTCGCGAAATCGACGCCGATAGTTTCGAGCTACTGACTACTCGTGCAATGGGTATTTACTTTAACGAGCAGAGAGAGAATTTCGACCTTCACATGGTTCTAGATAGCGACATTTTCAACTGGGTAAACGACCAGATTGCGCTTTCTGCTCTAATCGCAACTCCGACGCCTTCTCCGAACGGCGGAGGCTTGATGCAGGCTGGATATTAATCACATGGCTGCAGCACGGACGGATAATCAAGTAACTGGAATTGGACTACTTGGACTGGGAATCGTCGGATCTGCTGTTGCCAGGGCGGTTATCGAACGCCACCGAACAGAAGACTCTTCGGCTTCGCTCAAGGTCGTAGCGGCAGTGGTCCGCAACACTTCGCGTCCACGTGCAGTCGACATCGATTCGTCTATTGTTTCTACCGATCCTAAATCGGTCATCGCCAACCCCGAAGTCGGCATTGTTGTCGAACTGATGGGCGGTGAAGAACCCGCGTTCGACTACATCACAACTGCTCTTAAAGCCGGCAAGCATGTCGTAACAGCGAACAAAGAAGTCATGTGCAAGCGTGGCAGCGAGCTGCTCGCCACGGCGGCCGAAAACAACGTCAAGTTATTCTACGAAGCAAGCGTCGGAGGTGGCATTCCCATCATCGGCCCGTTAATGAACGACCTGACCGCCAACCGAATCCAGAGTGTTCGGGCCATCATTAACGGCACGACAAACTTCATTCTCACGAAGATGGCAAACGAGGGTGCCGACTTCAACGACGTTCTGTCAGAGGCTCAAGAACTCGGCTATGCCGAATCTGATCCGTCAGCTGATGTAGACGGCTACGATGCCCTGTACAAAATATCGGTTCTGGCTCGCCTCGCCTACCATACCGAAGTTCCGGTCGATGTGATCTACCGAGAAGGCATCCGTGAAGTCCACGCAAAGGATTTTAGGTACGCCAAAGAACTTGGCTTCACTATCAAGCTTCTGGCAGTGGCCCAGGCTAGTAATGAAACCGGTCTACTCGCCCGCGTTCACCCGGCCCTAATTTCTTTCGATGTCCCCATGGCTTCGGTGAACGGTGTGTTGAACGCTGTAGAAGTCGAAGGCGACATGGTAGGGCCTTTGTGGTTTCAGGGGCCCGGTGCCGGACCTGAGCCGACAGCGAGCGCCGTCATGGGTGATGTATTGAGAATAGTCAAAGGTGCTCCGAGCAATGGCTCAGGTACCGCAACGACTCAACCTTTCGAGATCGCTTCGATGAGTGATCACTTCTGCCAGTACTACATCCGAATAACCGTTTCTGATCAGGCCGGCGTGCTTGCCAATGTTGCAAGAGTTCTGGGCGACGCCGACATTAGCATCAACTCTGTGCTGCAAAAAGATACCGACATAGAAAACGGTCACGCCGACCTCGTGATAATGACTCACCCTGCACGAGAGGCTAATATGCAAAAGGCTGTGAGTTCGATAAACGAACTCGATTCAGTGCTACGTTTAGATAATCTGCTCCGCGTCGAAAACTACGCCGAGTAAACAGTCATCACGATAGATGTTTAGTAGTTGGGCGAATCCCAGCTTGATCAGGAGCGATCTTCCAGTTGTCGATGATGCCTGGCGTAATAGATAGGTACCGAGAACATCTACCTGTCACCGATGCCACACCGGCTGTTTCACTCGGTGAAGGAAGCACTCCTCTTGTCCGATCCCAGAGCATCAGCGACTCACTTGGCTGTAAAGATCTCTACTTCAAGCTAGAAGGCTGCAACCCCACCGGGTCGTTCAAAGACCGTGGCATGGTCATGGCAATCGCCAAAGCGCTCGAGGCGGGTAAGAAACGTATCATCTGCGCCTCGACTGGAAATACCAGCGCAGCAGCAGCAGCATATGGCGCTCGGTACCAGCTAGAAACTCTCGTACTCGTACCCGCGGGCGAGATAGCGCTTGGCAAGCTTGCGCAGGCGATGGCTTACGGGGCCCGAATACTTGCAGTAAACGGCAGTTTCGATGACGCCCTTACGGCGGTACGCGAGATCGTCGAAATAATGGATATTGAACTGGTCAACTCCGTGAATCCATACCGCATCGAAGGCCAGAAGACCGGTGCATTCGAAATCGTTGACGAGCTTGGCGAAGCTCCAGACCTGCTTTGCATTCCGGTCGGCAATGCTGGAAATATCACTGCCTACTGGAAAGGCTTCACCGAATACCAGTCGATGGGCAAGTCGGAAACAACACCCAAAATGATGGGATTCCAGGCCGCCGGTGCAGCACCTATCGTGCGAGGTGAACCTGTGTTGAAGCCTGAAACCATCGCCACCGCCATCAGGATCGGAAATCCCGCAAGTTGGGAGAAAGCCGAAGCCGCAAGAGATGAGTCTGAAGGCATGATCGACATGGTCGAAGACAGCGAGATTGTTGATGCCTACCTTCGCCTTGCGCGAGAAGAGGGTATATTCTGCGAGCCAGCATCTGCCGCATCTGTCGCCGGGCTGATTAAGCTACCTGAATTGGGTGTAGACCTGACCGGCAAGACGGTAGTTTGCATCTTAACTGGTAATGGATTGAAGGATCCGGGCACTGCTGAGAAGCGCGCACTCGTCGAGCTCGAGTACGTTGAGCCGGATATTGACTCGGTGATGAAGCTCCTGAACAGCGGCAAGTAATTCACACCCAACAGGAATACGGGAACTCAAAACGCACGAAAAGGAACAGCCGCAAAATTGACTTGTTGTAGCGCCGGGATTGAGCAAGGGACCTTTGAAGGCCTCGCAGATCACTGGCAACACCTGATCGAAGGATGCTCTGAACCAACTTTCTTCGACCAACAGACGTGGCAAAGTACCTGGTGGTCCGAGTTCGGTGGTGACTCCGAACTGAAGTTGATTGCCGTTCGTTCCGACTCTGGCGTTGTCAACATGATCGCCCCACTCAAGATCGACGGGTCAGAGATCAGTTTCCTGGGAAGCACCGACCTCGTCGACTACCATGACTTCCTCACTTGTGATCGCCTGTCGCCCGGATCTATTCAAGCGGTAGTTGAAGCGGTAAGCGAAATGTCGAGCATCGACACTATTACACTCCAATCGCTGCCCGGAAATTCCCCGATAATCACCCAATTCAGCGAAGCAGCCGAGCACGCTGGATGGAACGTGGAGATTGAGCAAGAGGATGTTGCGCCTCGACTCGATCTACCCGCCACTTGGGACGAATACGTCTCGAGTCTTCGAAAGAAAGATCGTCACGAACTTCGTAGAAAACTTCGACGTCTCGAAGCTGCTGGTGAAATAAGGCAGGTCGAACTCACATCAGACGAAGATGTCGAAGCAGCAATGGGGGATTTCATGCGATTACACCGCATGAGTACCTCCGATAAAAACGAGTTCATGACCCCGGCCCGCGAGAAATTTTTCACCAGAGTCTCTATCGATCTTGCAAAGGAGAACTCAACTCGTCTGTGCTTCCTCGAAGTAAACGGTGAGAGAGTGGCTACTTCGTTGTCATTCGTATGCCGGGATGTGCGTTACTTGTATAACAGCGGGTACAATCCCGCTCAATACAAACTTTCGGTCGGGCTACTGAACCACGCGCTTGCCATAAAATCATCGATCGAAGAAGGGCACCGAGTTTTCGACTTCATGCGCGGGAACGAACCGTATAAATACCATCTCGGTGGCATAGATCGCGAGATATATGCCTTGAAAGCGTCCCGTTAGCCCCGAACCGCCAAGATCTCTAGTTCCCCTGATCACCCGAAGTATTCACTCTCAAACATGCACGTAGCCGTAATAACAGTTCATGGATGTCCCTTGCGCCAGGCAGGTAGCAAAGACTCTGGTGGAATGAACATCTACATCCTCGAAATGGCCAAACGAATGGGCGCTCGAGGAGTGCAGGTCGACGTGTTTACTCGTCACCACGATCCACTGGATCCCCAGATCGTGATGCTCGCTCCTGGAGTACGCGTCATCCACCTGCCCGCGGGAGCACCGTCGCTCGATAAATCTAGAGTGCACGAACTGCTCCCACAGTTCACATCTCAGCTACGTCGATTCGGTATTTCCAACAGACTCAACTACGACCTTGTGAGCACTCACTACTGGCTCTCTGGTTTGGTTGGAATGCGTCTTGCATCTGAATGGGGCGTGCCGCACATCACCAGCTTTCACACCATGGCGGAAATGAAACGCCGAGGACGTCCCGAAGAAATCGAAGTCGCTCAGCGAGATTTATCCGAGAAGAAAATCGCATGCTCTGCTGATTCGGTTGTTGTGTGGACTGAAGACGAAAAAGAAGCGATCGTCGACTATTGCAAGATCGACCCTTCGAAAATCAGTGTTGTTCCTCCTGGAGTCGACCTCACACACTTTCGACCCATGTCGCAGTTTCAATCTCGTGAACACCTTGGTTATGGAGACGAGAAAAATATTTTGTTTGTAGGCCGTCTTGAGCCCCTCAAAGGTCTTGATCATCTACTTCGCGCAGTAGCAGGCCTCGAAAACGCCGGATCTATATCCCTGAACGTTGTAGGCGGCGATGAAAACTCGGCGGAAAAAACTCGTCTTCAACAGCTTGTCGATCGAATGAAGCTCACTAAATCTGTTCGATTCATTGGATCCGTGCCTCAAGATGAGCTTCCGGTGCACTACAACGCAGCCGACATCTGTGTACTGCCGTCTTACTACGAAAGCTTTGGGTTGGCCGCGCTTGAAGCCGCCGCATGTGGACGTCCCGTCGTAGCGTCGGAGGTCGGCGGATTGCCAACCATTGTTCGAACAGGTGAGACCGGATATCTGGTCCCGCCCAACAAGAGTGACGTGATGTCCGAACGTCTGTGCGAGCTACTTGGCGATGACGTACTTCGAGCCAGAATGGGGATAGCCGCCCGAGAGCACGCAGAGACCCTCAGTTGGGATCGCTCGACTGACTCCCTGTTGGCCAGCTATCGGGAGTTAGTGCCGGTTCCGCCAGCATCAGGTGTACTCGCAGCAGGTGGCTAATGGCCGCCATGCGAACTTAGAGCGATAGTTCCCACCAGTTCACTTTGCTGGTCGTTTTGAATCCTAGTGATGAATAGACCTTGATCGCCGGCGCGTTTAGTGAATCGACGTCCAATTCCAGTACGCTTGATCCATGATCAAGAAGGTGATTGAAGCCTGCCTCGGCAATCGCCCGACCAAGCCCCTGATTGCGAGCAGCTGGCAATACACCCGTCATGCCGATACGACCAAACTTCACACCAGAAAAATCGCCAGAGCCTTCGTATCTGCCAGTCCAGCAGTAAGCAACCAGCTGTTCGTTCGAATCGTGGATCATTACGACATCATCGACTCCAGCATCCGGCGCCAACAAGTGAGTTCTGATTTCTTCTTCGGTGTTGGGTGAATATCCGAAATGCTCTTTGAATGCTGTGTTCTGTAAATACGTAAGTTCGGGGACTTCGTCGAGACCTAGCATTGTTCTAAGCGTGAAACCCTCCGGTATGTCGGCCGGGGCCTGTCGCAAGCCAGAATCAGTTGTCAGCTTCAGGTACCTGCGTACCTTCACCCAGCCCATCTGTTCGACCAGTTTTTCAAACTCGGTTTCGTTGGCTCTAGTTGAGAGGTGCGCTATCGGCGTTTCCTGTTTCGCACGGATCACCGCCCAATCCAAAAGTTGTTTGCGAGCGGCGAGACCAAAAACACGGGTACCGATTCCGATTACAGAACGCCCAATGTTCTTCTCAGGCTCAACGATCGCGTATCCGGCAACGTCATCACCGGCTCCACTGGAAAATGTTAGGACTATGTTTTGCTTTGGCTTTACACGTGGATATTCAAGATCAGCACGAAGTTCGCTTACCTTGGCCGGCCAATCCCTGTGACCATGACGACCAATGTCGTTTAGCAGTCGCTGAAGAGCACCGAGATTGGACCATTTGAAGTTGCGTAGCTGAGTATTGGCCTGAGTTGACAATGAATATTTGCAGAATAGGCGGGATAGTTAGAAGAGCAACCGGCAAAGTGTATTCCTGCGGTCGCTATTGCGGTTCAAGATGTTCTGCCATTTCACCAATAATTGCTTTTGATTATGTCCTTACACGGTGGAAGCATTGCTTCGCGATAGCCTGAACACATATAATTGCAGCTCGTGAAACGCTGTGAACGGGAGTAGTACCGAACTCAGTACACTAGAGAGAGCCGGTGGTTGGTGTGAACCGGTGCGTACCAATTCGTGAACTCGCCCCGGAGCGGTTGATCTGAATCCTTCGCCTAACGCAGGAACTAGGGTCAAACGGTTAGCCTCGTAAAGGCTTTTGAGTGGTCAGGCAACCGACGATAATCGGGCGCATGGCAATCGAAGGTGGTACCGCGGGATGCAAGTCTCGTCCTTTGTGAGGGCGGGATTTTTTTTTGCCCGAAAAATCGTTGCGGATGATTGTGATTCGATAATAGATAGAACTAAGTAATCCATTAGGAAGTAACTGCCGAAAATAATCGGCGCGAAGATCTTCAAGGAAACTGAAATGTCCAAGAACCTCACCGGTAGTCAAATAGTCTGCGAAGCGCTCCTCAAAGAGGGCGCCAACGTAGTATTTGGCATACCCGGTGGCGCAATTCTTCCTCTCTATGGCGTTCTCTCACAGTACCCCGAACTGAAGCACATCCTGTGCCGCCACGAACAAGGCGCAGCCCATGCTGCTGATGGCTACGCACGCTCGACCGGCACGGTCGGCGTCGCATTCGCCACGTCTGGCCCTGGTGCAACAAACCTCGTAACGGGCCTCGCAACAGCCATGATGGACTCTGTTCCCATGGTTGCCATTACCGGTCAGGTGGGCAGAGCCGCTATTGGCACCGACGCATTCCAGGAAGCCGACATCACGGGCGCAACTATGCCCATGACCAAGCACAACTACCTCGTGATGCGAGCCGACGACCTCGGTGCAACGATTCACGAAGCGTTCCATATTGCACGAACAGGTCGACCAGGTCCTGTGTTGGTCGATATTCCAAAAGACGTATTCACCGAGATGGGCGTTTACGAACCTGACGCCCCAATCGACCTCCCCGGATACAAAACTCCCGGTAAGGCCGACGAAGCTCAGATTGCAGTTGCTGCGAAGCTGATCAACGAATCCGAACGCCCGGTGATCCTTGCAGGTCACGGTGTTGTTCTCTCACGCTCATTCGACGAACTCAAGGAGCTGGCTGAAAAAGCCCAGATCCCCGTCGTTACGACATTGCTCGGAATTTCATCGTTCCCTGAGGACCATGTGCTCAGCACAGGGTTCCCAGGCATGCACGGCTTGGCTCACGCCTCGCTTACTGTCGATCAGGCCGACTTGATCATCAACTTCGGAAGTCGCTTCGATGACCGAATCGTTGGTGATGCCAAACGCTTCTCGACCAACTCCAAGAAAATCCATGTCGATATCGATCCAGCTGAAATCAATAAAAGCATCGAGGTTGAAGCTCCGGTCGTCGGCAACATCAAAGACGTGTTCGCCCAGTTGCTCCCCAAAGTGAACACAAACACCCACGTTGAGTGGCTGCAGCATGTTGAGCATCTCAAAGCCGAGCACCCACCATTGCGAATCCCCGAAACCGACCGTCTGATGGGCCAGCACGTCGTCAAGGCGTTGTCTGATGTCACAAAGGGTGAAGCGATCGTCACGACCGGTGTTGGCCAGCATCAGATGTGGGCAGCACAGCACTACCAGTTCAAGAACGCCAACTCGTGGCTGTCTTCGGGCGGTGCCGGCACGATGGGATACGAAGTTCCTTCAGCGATTGGAGCGCAGGTCGGAAACCCCGACAAGCTGGTCTGGTCGATCTGTGGAGACGGCGGATTCCAGATGACGATGATGGAGCTGGCAACTGCCGCCGAGAACAATCTGCCGGTCAAATACGCAATTCTGAACAACAACCACTTGGGCATGATTACGCAGTGGCAAACCTTCTTCTACAACGAAGACTATCAAGCCGAAACGTACACGCACAATCCCGATTTCGTGAAGCTGGCAGAGGCTTACGGAATCAAGGGCATTCGCGTCACGGCGCAGGACGAACTCGAGGCGGCTATCGCAGAAGCAAATGCCCATGATGGTCCTGTCGTCGTGGATTTTGTTATCGAAAAGGTTGATGACCTCTACCCAATGATTCCTGCTGGCCAGAGCGTGCAGGAATTGATCGAGGATCCAAACTAATGACCACCAGCAACGGCACGAAGCAGCGGACGATCTCCGCGCTCGTACACGACAAACCCGGTGTACTAGCGCGTATCGCAGGACTCTTCCGACGACGTGGGTTCAACATCGCCAGCCTCGCGGTTGGCCGATCTGAGCAACCCGGGATGTCTCGTATGACATTTGTTGTCGAGGGACCCGAAGACGTTATCCGCCACGTATCTGCACAACTCGATCGACTGATCGACGTTGTCGATGTCCACGACATCACCGAGCAGAACATCGTCTGGCGTGAACTGGCACTGATCAAGGTCACCGCCGATGCAGTAGCTCGAAGAGAAATCCTTGAGCTCGTCAATATTTTTCGAGTAAACGTTATCGATATCGGAGCCGAAAGCCTGACAGTGGAAATTTCAGGCGGACGTCAAAAAATCGATTCGTTTATCGAGTTGGTTCGAAAATTTGGGCTTGAAGAAGTCATCCGCACCGGTCGAGTCGCCACGCTACGTGGCACGCTCATCGAAGGTGAAGGCGATGGCCTGTTCCAGTCCGATGCAAACAAGCCGACATACGTTCTGCCCGTAACTTCAGATGAATCTGGGAGCGTTTGAGAACGCTCTCGTAAAACTCTTTCTGGCGGGACTGCCTCCAGAAAACGAAACATAAATACGTGCCCTAAGGCTGACAATTCGAAATGGCTACTCTCACTTACGACAAAGATATTGATGATTCGATACTGCGCGACAAAACAGTCGCAGTTCTCGGTTATGGATCACAGGGTCACGCTCACGCGCTGAACCTGAAAGACAGCGGTTTCAACGTAATTGTTGGCCTGTACGAAGGCAGCCGAAGCAAGCAGACCGCTGAAGAAGCTGGACTCGAAGTCGTCTCCAACGCCGAAGCAACCAAACGTGCCGATCTCATCGCGTTCTGCCTTCCTGATACCGTTCAGAAGAAGGTTTACGAAGAAGACGTCGAGCCGAACCTCACAGAAGGCAAGACCCTCCTCTTCGCCCACGGATTCACGATTTTCTATGATCAGATCAACCCACCGGCAAATGTCGACGTTGTCATGATCGCGCCTAAAGCACCGGGTCACCGAGTGCGTGCAGTGTTCGAGCGCGGACTTGGCGTGCCATGTCTCATCGCGGTTCATCAGGACACCTCGGGCACAGCCCACGACCTCGCACTTGCTTACGGCAAGGGTGTTGGCGGCGGTCGAGCCGGAATCCTGGAGACCACCTTCAAAGAAGAGACCGAAACCGACCTCTTCGGCGAGCAGGCCGTTCTCTGTGGTGGCGTAAGCGAACTGGTGAAGACCGGATTCGACGTTCTTGTCGAAGCCGGATACGAACCAGAGTCTGCCTACTTCGAGGTTCTTCACGAACTCAAACTCATCGTCGATCTCATGTATCAGGGTGGACTTGGCCACATGCGCTATTCGATCAGTGAAACAGCTGAGTACGGCGACTACACACGCGGTCCAGTTATCATCGACTCGAGCGTGAAAGAAAATATGCAGAAAGTCCTCAAGCAAATTCAATCTGGCGAATTCGCCCGAGAGTGGATTGCTGAGAACGACGAAGGTCAGCATAAGTTCAAGCAGATGCGTGCCGACAACGAAGTTCATGGCGTTGAAAAAGTCGGAAAAGAACTTCGAGACATGATGCCCTGGTTGGAGTCGACTACATAGTCACTCCTTGTTTAGGGGATGCCGGTTCACATTAAATAAAGAGCCGGCATTCAAACCCGGCGGGTGTATCCCGTCAGAGATGGTCGAGCGCTGGAGGTAATCACATGGCGCAGCAAAGCGGTACCGAAGACAAAGTAATAATTTTCGACACGACACTTCGTGACGGTGAGCAATCCGCCGGTGCGGGTCTAACAGTCGAGGAAAAACTTCGTATCGCTCACCAGCTAAATAAGCTCGGCGTTGACGTGATCGAGGCGGGATTTGCGGGCAGTTCACCGGGTGACTTCGAGGCAGTACGCCGAATCGCCAATGAGGTGAAAGGCCCGATTATTACTTCACTTGCGCGAGCTGTCGCGGCCGACATTGATTCCGCAGGCAAGGCGCTTGAAGGCGTAGCGAACGCACGTATTCATACGTTCCTCTCTGCGTCTGACATCCACCTGATGCACCAGATGCGCAAAGACCGTGAAGCCATCATGGACATGGCGGTGAACGCCGT
>JAPYUK010000068.1 GCA_029936155.1 Dehalococcoidia bacterium
CGAACCAGGATTAGAGGCTTCAAAGGCCCCTGTCCTACCATTGAACGACCCGGGATCGCGACTTTCTAGGATATGCGATATTTGCGGCGGTCGCTTCGGTCGGCTGGGCGAATTTTTGTTAGTCGGTTGTGGGCCGCGCCGTGGCTTTGACAGGGTAGATTGAAATGTTGGCACTGCTCGACCGGGATTCTGAATCTAGTTCAGAATGTCAGTATCTACTGCCATAACTCTGACTAGGCTGCCGAATCGGATTCTTCGGCGAGTGCGGTGATTGCGCGACGGCGACGATAACTTCCTGTTGGGCCAGGTTTGATTCTTAGTTAGATCGAACGTCGGGGTTTAGACGTTGGTCTACAGCAACAGTTTTGTGGCGAGTCCGGTCGAAGATTACGCTCGTAATTTGTAAAGTACGTCCAGTTAACGCGAGGTACGCTGTAGGATGAAACGCCAGATGGCTTCGAGCTTTATGACGACGAACTCACCAACAATCTCATCACCGCTGCTTCAAGTGCGAAATCTTCGTACTTCGTTCGGTACCCCCGATGGAAAAATTACAGCCGTCGCGGGTGTTTCGTTTGATGTGAACCCCGGCGAAACGCTGGGTCTGGTTGGTGAGAGTGGGTGTGGCAAGAGTGTCAGCGCCTTGTCGATAATGCGGCTGGTGCCGAACCCGCCGGGATTGATCGAAGACGGTGAGGTTCTGTTCGAAGGCGTCGACCTGCTCAAGATTTCCGATAAGGAAATGGAGTCGGTCCGGGGCGCAGGTATCGGCATGATATTTCAGGAGCCGATGTCTTCATTGAATCCAGTGCTGACGATAGGTCGTCAAATTACCGAACCGCTCGGAGTGCATTTGGGTCTTGGTGGTGCGGCGGCAGAAAGTCGTGCCGCCGAGTTGCTCGAAATGGTTGGTATTGCCGATTCGCGTCGCCGTCTCGACGACCACCCCCATCAGCTCAGCGGCGGCCAGCGTCAACGTGTGATGATCGCGATTGCGTTGAGTTGTGAGCCGAAGCTACTTATTGCTGACGAAGCGACCACTGCGCTCGATGTGACGATTCAGGCTCAGATACTCGAGTTGATGAAGAATCTGACCTCGCAGACGAGCACTGCACTTTTGATCATCACCCATAATCTCGGAATCATCGCTCGATATGCCGATCGCCTGAACGTGATGTACGCCGGGAAGATTCGTGAGTCGGGGACTGCCGAACAGGTTTATTTGCGGCCGAATCATCCTTACACAGTTGGTTTGTTGAACTCTGTGCCGCGGCTTGACCGGCCGTCTACGGATCGACTCGATCCGATCGAGGGTGAAATTCCCGATCCTGCCAATTTGCCGACTGGCTGTGCGTTCAGGCCTCGGTGTCGCTGGGCGACTGCGCAGTGCGAGACCGTTGAGCCGGATTTGGAGCAGTACGAGGATCGCCAAATGGTGGCGTGTTTCGAGGCGAAAACTGTTTCTGATTCAGTTGGCGTGGCGTTGCAATGACTACCACTCCTACGGTCGAACAGGGTTCAAAGAGTGAAGCGAGCGCCTCTGGCGCTGAGCCAATTCTCAGCGTCAGGAATCTGAGTGTTCACTTTCCGCTTAAGCGTGGATTTATTGTTCAGCGTGAAGTGGCGCGCGTTCGAGCGGTGGACGGCATATCGTTTGATATTTACCCGGGTGAGACGCTAGGGCTCGTTGGCGAGAGCGGATCGGGTAAGACGACTGCGGCAAAGGCTGTTATCCAGCTGCGAACAGCAGGCCAGGGTAGTGTGAAGTTTGAGGGTCAAGAGCTGATTGGGCTTGGAACGAAGGCCATGCGCCCGGTTCGTCGGAAGATGGGCATGGTGTTTCAGGATCCCTATGGATCGTTGAATCCCCGATTGCGAGCCGGCGATATTGTTGGTGAGCCGCTGAAGGTTCATGGTCTTGCTGGCGACCGAGATGAGTATCGAGCACAGGTCGCTTCGTTGCTAACGACTGTGGGGCTTAGCCCGGCGATGGCTGAGCGGTATCCGAACGAGTTCAGTGGTGGTCAGCGTCAGCGACTGGGTGTCGCAAGAGCGATCGCTGCGAAGCCGAGTTTGTTGATTCTGGACGAGGCGGTATCGGCTCTGGATGTGTCGATTCAGGCGCAGATTTTGAACTTACTTCAGGATCTTCAGGAGCAGCACAACCTGGCGTATCTGTTCATTGCGCACGATCTTTCGGTTGTGCGACATATAAGCAAACGAGTTGCAGTGATGTATCTGGGTCGGATTGTGGAGACTGCCGACAGTAAAGATTTATACGAGAAGCCTCTGCATCCCTATACGCAGGCTCTGTTATCTGCGATCCCGACGCCGAACCCGATTGTTGAGCGTTCTCGTGAGCGGATTATTTTGAGTGGTGATCTGCCGAGCCCGATCGACCCGCCTTCAGGTTGCCGTTTTCACACGAGGTGCCCGATTGCGGTTGAGTCGTGTGCGTCGACTGACCCCGAGTTACGAGGGTTGGCTCCGAATCAGGAGGCGGCGTGCTTGCTAGCTGCTGGCTACGCCGAGCGGGGTAGTTAGGGCGCCAGTTGTCGTCGGTTCGCTAGCTGATGATCCTCAGTAATTCGCTGAGTTGTCGACCGGAAAGAAGCCGAGCTTTTAGTTGGTCTCGGTTAGATCGGAAATGCGTGAGTCGTTGTTGCTGATTGCGTATGCGAGTAAAAATTCTGTGCGTCTGACTCAGTTCGGCTCGATACGTTTTATGGGATGTCGAATAACGACTATCGGCGTGTCGATATCGAGCATGGGCGAGAAATGATTGGGTTCGTGCCTGAGGATCGAGCGGAGGATGGGCATGATTACGATTTGCCTACGGGGTACTAGGCTTCGTTTTGCTCCGGGCGTCTGGGGCGGACTTGGTCGCGCGGCGCGTTCTACCCAATCCATGCCCCTCTTCTTTAAGGTAGGGGGACAAGAGGGTGCGTGTCCCCAACTCAGCCGCTTGTTGCGATGATGAACATTCGCTTGAATGGGAATACCGTTGTGCCGTCGGGTTGCTTTGGGTAGGCGGCAGCGACGAGATCGGCGTAGGCAGATTCGAATTCGCTTCGTTCAGGTTCTTCGAGGGCGTTCAGCAGCGGCCTGAGCCACGTACCTTTCGTCCACTCTTTGACCGGATTTTCGCCGGACAGGATCTGCATGAACTCGGTCTCCCAGACTTCAAGCGAGCGCGCAAGCGGCGAGAGTGTCGATATGTAGAACGGTGGTGGCTCTACGGGGGTGGGTCGTAGTAGCGGTTCGAGCTTGGAGTGCCATGGGCCGCTTTTTGCAGCTTCGCTGATCGAGGTGTGGGATAGCGCTCCGAAGTTACGGGGCATCTGCACGGCGAGAACTCCGCCCGGCTTTAGCGATGTCATGAGTCGTGTGAATAGATCGGCGTGATCGGATTCCCAGTGGAGTGCGGCGTTTGTGAAGATGAGATCGGGTGTGGCGGCTGGTTGCCACTGGCCGATGTCGCCTACCTCCCACTCGATATTGGCGGCACGTTTTGAGGCTTCACGGAGCATTTCTTCAGAGCTGTCGACTCCGATGATCCGAGCTTGTGGCCAGCGATTGGCGAGTAGCTCGGTTACGTTTCCCGTCCCCGCGCCGAGGTCGTAGACGACTGATGGCGATGTGAGATCGACGCGGTTGAGCAGGTCGATTGCGGGGCGCAGTCGATGGTCAGCGAATTTCAGGTACTGGGTGGGATCCCAGAGCATATGGTGGACGGCTTTCTGTAGTGGGTGTCGGCTGGGATGGTGAAGATGGGTGATCGAACCCACACCCGAACCCTCTCCCTCGGAGGGTTCGGGTGACTTAAAGCGTCATCTTGGCCACGGCGGCTTCGTTTAGTTCGATGCCGAGACCGGGGCGGTCGGAGAGAATCATGTTTCCGTCTTTTGGGATAACTCCCTCTCCGTAGAGCTCGGTTACGTCGTCAAGGGGGCCAGAGAACTCGGTTGAGAACTCATGGGGCCGAGTTCCGTTCTGCACTGTCGAGTAGGTGTGCAGAGACGCCATCGAGTTAATTCCGGCCTGTGGGCTATGCGGCATGACTGGCTTGTTCCACATGGTCGAGAGGTCGAATATTTTCTTCACTTCAGATGGACCGCCAGCGCTGAGAATGTCGGGTTGCAGAATATCGGGATCGCCGAGCAGTACGAGGTGATGGAACCACCATCTGTAGGCGTCTTGCTCGCCGGCCGATACTGCCACGTCGAGCGCGTCAGCGACCTGCTTCAGTCCGGGAAGATCCCAGTTCGGGAGTGGCTCTTCGAAATGGTCGATGCCAAGGTCTTCGAACTTACGTCCTTGCTGGATGGCCGTGCTTACCGAGTAGCCGTTGTTGGCGTCGAAACCGAGGTACTGGCCGTCGGAGAGAAACTCTCTAACGAGCTTGAACATCGCGTAGTCTTTATTCGGGTCGGCATCCTGTCGCCAGCCCTTCCAGTCCATCCGGATTTTGAAGGCGTTGAACCCCATGTCCTTGCCGGTTTCGACTATCTGGCGCATCTCCTCCGGCTGCATTCGCCATCCTGATCCGACGCTCCAGTAGAGGGGGATCGTGGTGCGCGCCGCTCCGCCCATGAGGGTATAGACGGGCTTTCCCGTGTCCTTGCCAAGCAGATCCCAGAGTGCGACGTCGACCACTCCGACGATTCCTGCTGGGAGCTTGTAGAGACGGTCGTCTTTTCCGGTTGCGAGGGTCTCCCAGTGGCGGTCGACATCAAGGGGGTTTTCGCCGATGAGGGTCGGTTTGATGATGCTTTCGAGATACGCCTCCCATACGGATGCATTCCTCCCGGGCACGCCTTTGTTGATTCCGGGGCCTTCTGCCCAACCTTCAACACCAGCGTCGGTCTGGACACGAACGAGTGACTTGCCGGTTTTGAGTGGGGTGCTGGTGATGTCGGTGATCTTCATGTCGCGTGCGACCATTTCTCCGGCAGGGGTGGTGCTGGGTGAATTGAGATGCTGCACCGTGGTGAGGGTTGGCGCGGGCACACTTTACGACTTTTTTGGTGGGTGTGGGCGGGG
>JAPYUK010000025.1:0-20191 GCA_029936155.1 Dehalococcoidia bacterium
CATAACAGCTGAAATATTAGAGCATCTGATAGGAGTCCCAACATGGCATCAGAAATTTCTATACTCGATGGCACGATTGCCAGTGTCGATGGGACTGTACGCAGCCTTAGCTTGGACGATGGCATACGTGAGGTTCTGGTTAAACCCTAGTGTGAGATTCAGGCTGGACTACCCGTTCGAATGGACGATGACAACGTTCAGGGCTTCCGTGGCTATCGTTCTCAGCACAACACTGCACGGGGGGCCTTATAAGGTCGGAATCAGGTATCACCCGACGAACGCCGATCTTGAGCACGTTCGGGCACTCGGCATGCTGATGACATGGAAGACTGCCCTGGCTGATATTCCGTTTGGAGGTACGAAGGGCGGGGTTGTGTCGTACTTCGAGTGGGCGCAGAACATTCAGGTGTTCAACTGGGAGCTTGAACGGGTGAATCGTGAACTGGATAAGAAGATGAACGAGGCCTATGACGTTACGAAGGCGCGAGCCAACCAGAATGACGGAACATTGCGAGATACGGCGTTCGACGTGGCGGTTAGTAGGGTTACGGACACTATCAAGATTCGGGGCTGTGTGGGGTGGTTTCGTTCGGTTACTCGAAAATAAAGTCTGGGATCAGTATTCCGTATCGGCGAGCATGTCTGATTTCGGCGTCTAGAGATGCGGATAGGAGGAGAGGGTCGGCTGGTACCAGTCCGTATCCTGCCTTCAACGCAGCAACCAGTTCCGGGTAGTCGCTCCACTCTGCGATGTAGTCGTCAAATATGGCTTCCCCCTCCACGTAACACCACGGAGCCAGTTTGAGTTGATTGCCGGGTGCCACTTTTATCTCCCGTTTTTCTGGGATCGTGTGGGTCATCACGTCTTCGAACTTCGAGACCATCTCGGCTTCTGAATATCCGGTGGCGATCCAGGATCGCCCTGATTCAGTAAGATCGGCTGAATCCGAATTCGCGACCGCCGATAGGACGGCGGTCGCGGTGGCAGGGATGTCCCCATGGGTCACAAGCGATATGCCGCTGATCGCAGAAAACTGCCTTAGTGCGCCAACACTCGCGCAGACTGCGGGCGTGCCGTTTGCGATAGATTCGACAGGTACTAGGCCGAATGCTTCAACGAACGAACCGACGCAGAGTGTTACATCACCAGCTGCATAGTACCCTGGCATCTCGGCAGCGCTAAGCCATTCATGGGTTTCAACGATATCGCTGGCTCCATAGACTTCGGCCGTTTGGCGTATTTCGTCCGCCGATATTGTGGATTTGTCCATGTCCTTGTCCCATGCAGACGAGGGCATCAGGAGTCTTACATTGCGACTGCGGTCGAGGTTCTGGATCATTGCGGCCGTCTGGAGGGCCTCGCACACACCTTTTGTCGGTTCGGAGCGATGTGGATACAGAAGAATGAGATCATTTTCTTCTCTGGGTGAAATATCATCCGGCAACTGAGGTTGCGGCAGTGTTTCCGGGACGTGTGCACCGTTGGGTATTACGATGATCGGCTCGATCGTTTTTCGACCTGAAAGTGCGACGGTCGCTTCGATACAGTCCTTCAGGTACTCACTCGGAACTATTGTTATATCGGCCGGAAGGGTGAGTGTGGAAAGAAGCGCTTCCTCGTACATGTAGTCGTGGATCGACCTGACGATCTGTTTGCCTTCGAGTGCCTGGCGCAAATAAATGGCGTCGGCGTGTAGGTATACCCGATTTGCCCACTCGGCAGCTTTTCGCAGCGCCTGAGTCGTCTCAATAAGGTCGGCTGGCGAGACCTGATGTGTTGCCGGGAACGTTCCCCGAAGCTTCAAGGTACGGTGAACGATAACGTTGCCGATTTCGAAATCATCAACATTACCGTCTAGACGGGGGCACCAGATTTCAACGTCGTGGCCATTGGTTTTTAGACCGGTTGCGATGCTGGCGAGGATTTTTTGCGATCCACCGTGAACGTAGTCAGGAAACAAAGGAGTGACTGATATTGCGGCTATTCGCACGTTGAGTTCCTAGTCGCTTTGTTTGCTTGAGTTTTGATCAGCGAAGACGCCGAACTGGCGTTGGAACCAGACGAGAGGATCACCCTCGCCTACTTCGATTGCTTTTACTTCGCCGATAAAAACAGTGTGATCGCCTGCTTTGTGAGCAGCAGAGACATTGCAGAACATGGTTGCGATGGCGTTTGCAATAACCGGAATATTTTCGATGGTATCGATGTGTTTTGGGTCGATATCGCCACGGATCTCAGGTGGTGTTGCGAAGTGTTTGGCGATTTCGGTTTGACCGGAATCAAGAATGCTGATTCCAAATCGACCAGCCGATTTGATCAGGCCGTGCGACTGCCGCTCTTCCCCGATCACTACAAGCACTAGGGGGGGGGCGAGTGAGACTGATGTCACGCTGCTGGCGGTCATGCCGTGCACTGCACCATCGGGCTCGATCGTGGTGATCACGGTGACACCAGTTGCGAATCGAGACCACGCGTCACGATACATTTCGCCAATGGATTCAGCCGTCTGCAAATTTTTAGCCCCCGTGGATTCTGGCTCGGCTGATAACTAATCAGTGGCCAATGGCGAGATTATAAACGGCGGGGTTTTATCGCTGCATCCACTCGATGGGACCGGGATCGACATAACCGGAGAGTTCGGCGTAGGCGTTGGCAGTTATCGGTTCGCCGTTTTGGTGACCGCTCGCACGGGCTTTACCTTCCCAGTAGGCCGAGACTGCAGGTAGGCCACTTTGCACTTCTTGATTTTTTATTACGGGTTCGAGGGTGAGGCTTAGATCGAGTGAGTCGATTCTGAGGGTCCAGCCGGAGGGGTACGTTGCATCGGTGGTTGGGCTGGTCCATTCGCCGGTTGCTGTCAGTTCAATGCCACCCGATTCTTGTCTGAGAATCTTAGCCTCGCCTTCAGTTGACATGTAGGTGCCGTAGGTGTCGACCATAACGCCGTCGATACCTCGAGCTTCAGTGATCATCAGCGATCCGCCGTCGTCGAGCTGGATGGCGAACCACTGCCAGCCTGCAGGTTTACCCAGTACGAAGAAGTCGCCCCATTGGTGGTCGAACCATCCGGTGCCGGTCAGGCCAATCCTTTCACCATCAAGAATCAACAGCCCAACTGCGTCTTGACGTGGCCATGAGTAGTAGTAACTTGCGCCAGCCTCGCTCGGTATCCATCCGATCTCGTTGTGCAGCATGACAGGCGAGGCGGCAGTCAGACTCAATTTCATGCTCACTTCGTCAGTAGTCACGGCAAAGCCATGGCTACCCGGTCTACCACCTATGCCGTACACCCAGTTGGCGATTTCAATACTTAACTCGCTGTCGCCTGACGATCGGAAGCCCGCTTCAGCGCGTGACAGATCGTAGTGCTTGCCTGTTTCAAGATCGAGCAAACCCAATTGAGCAACCAAATTCGGTTCACTCAATCCATCATCTGATTTGAACACGACAAAGTGAAATCCAAACTCTCTTCCAGATTCAGATTCCAAATGACCGCTGTGATACCACCATTCGAGTCGGGAGTCGTGGGCTTGCTCATCCTGTGGGAACGAGACGGGGGCGGGTGTTGCGGTTGGATTCGGTATCGCACCGGTCGTGACGTCACGCTGTTCTGCCGACTTCACGCAGCCGACGGTGGCGAGCAGTGTCAACAGCAATATCCCGAGGCTCCGACTAAACGTCATGCTTCACCTGAGGCAGAATCCGATCGAGCCAGGCGGGGAGCCACCAGTTCCAGGGGCCGGCGATTCGCATAATTGCGGGGGCAACGAGGGCGCGAACCAATGTCACATCGACGAACACGGCGATGGCGAGGCCGAGTCCAATAGCCTTCACGACAACGACATCGGCGAGAACGAAACTGGCTGCCACGATGACGAGTATCGAAGCTGCTCCGGTGATGATCAGCCCGCTTCGTTGCAGCCCTTCGGCTACGCTGGCAACGTTATCGCCCGTGCGTTCGTAGGCTTCAGCGACACGGGAAAGAAGGAATATTTCGTAGTCCATGCTGAGTCCGAAGATGATCGCAAACAACAGAATCGGCAGGGTCGCTTCGATGACTCCCATCGCCTCGAAATTGAGCACTCCACTGAAGTGTCCCTGCTGGAACACGAACACGAGCGCGCCGTAGCTGGCAAGTATCGAAAGCACGTTCAACACCACTGCTTTGAGTGGCAGGATTACCGATCGGAACAGCAGCATGAGCGACAGGTACGTGACGAGCAACACGGCACCGACGATGTACGGAAACTTGCCGTAGAGAGTGTTGACGATGTCGGTAATTTCACTGGCCCCGCCGTTTACGTGGAGCTGGCCGCTTGGCGGGATGAGAGCCCGAATGTCGGTTACCAGCTGGCGGGTTTCAGGCCAGAAAGGGTGAAGATCGCTGTGTACGAGGAACAGTATTGCGCCGGGGCGCACGGACTCTCGCACGAGCTGAGCGGCCGTTACATCGGTGATCGCTTCGGGATGCTGGTAGAGCAGTTCGTACTGTTCGGGTCCAAACGTTGGGTCGAGGTTGACGATACTCGTTACTTTGGTGACGCCTTCAACTCGTTCAAGCTCACGGCCAATGTCATACGCGGTAGTGAGGTTTTCGAATGCGAAGGGATTCGCGGCTTCACCCGCGGCATCTGCAAACGTGTAGCCGACCGGGATGATCGTCTGGAGCGCGAATCCGAACTCTTCACGGAGCACGTCGAAGCCCTGTCGGGACTCGAGTGAATCGGGGAGAATCGTGGCGTCGACTGTACCTAGGCGCATCGATAGGGCGGGCACGGCGAGCAGGATCAATACGGTCGAGGTCGGGATCAGCACCAGCCATGGTCGTCTCATCACCCAATTCGAAAGCGGTACCCAGAAGCTGAAATTTTTTCGAGAGTTTGTGCCCCATCTGGGAAGGACTCTGAACCTATTTACGCGATGACCGAGAATGGCGAGGATTGCGGGCATCAGCGTTAGTGCCGCCAGTAGTGCTGCGAAGATCACCGCGACCGCGCCGATACCTACGGAGCGCAGCATCATGACATCGAACGTTACGAGGCTGAGGAGTCCAATCAGGCTGGTGACGGCCGAGAATAGGATCGCCTTACCTGCGTGGGAATGAGCGGCGATGACGGCGTTGTCAACAGTTCTCCCGCGGCGAAGCTCTTCCTGAAATCGTGACGTGTAGAACAGCGAGTAGTCGATCCCAATTCCAATTCCTAGAAGGCTGACAATGTTCAGTGCAAACACTGACATATCGATGCCCTGCGACATGAAGAAGACGATTGCAAGCCCGGCCAGAACGCCGCCTCCACCTACAGCAGCGGGCAGTATTGCGGCGACGAGCGTTCCGAATACGAGTAGCAGCACGATTGTAGCGATTGGAAAGGCGACCGTTTCACCTCGACGAAGATCGCGTTCGCTGGCGAGTGAGATGTCTCGATAGAGAGCGGGACCACCCGTGATGACTAGGCCGAGAGGTCCGGAGTCGACGTGATCTATAACAGTTTCAAGAAACTCGAGTGACTGATCGAGTTCGATTGTTAGACCCATCGATACGTGGACCGTGTTGCTGACTGCTGAAGCCCGTTGAGGATCATCCAGGTGGGTCGCCACATAGGCTATTTCATCATAGTCCGTCAGACCTTCAACGGCGTTTTCGACCGCCCCAGAGAAACGCGGATCAAAGGGTGACCATTCGGGGTGAGTAAAGACGAAATCAACAGTGAGCGTCGTGACTTCGAGTCGCTCTTGCAGCACTTTTCTTGCCTGCACCGATGGGAACGACTCGTTAGAGAACCCCCCTGGTTTCAGGAATTCCTGCGCTCGGGGAGCAAACGGCAGCGCACCGAGGATCACGATGATCCACGTGGCGAGGACAATGTATTTGCGACGTACCGCGAATATTCCGATTGCCGTGAGCATCTGCTAATTCTGAGCGCGGGAGCCAGAAAATTCATTCCTGTACAAGGTACTTTACGCAATTGTTGTGCCAGCCAGACTTCTTGGCGGTGGCTTAAACCAGATCGGGCTGCCCTGTTTTATCAAGATAACCCGATCTGATGGTTACTTTAGTAAAGCCGACTATTCTTTCTCAGACGACTCCGTTGAATCTTCCGGCATGGCTACTGCGGCAGAGTCGTCGCCATCTTCGTCGCTACTGCCGTTTCCATTCCCGTTCTTTAATGCCGTAGGGTCGATTTCGGCTCCAGCAGCTCGGCGTTCAGCGATTACTCGAATCGCTGAGATCTTATCTCCGGACTCTGGCATCTGAATCTTCACCCCCTGAGCAATTCGACCAGTTGACCTGATCTCGCCAAGGTTCGTGCGAATGACTTGAGCCTTTTCACTGACAAGCACGAGCTTGCCGGTCGAGTCGGTTCGAACTTCCTCGCTCACCACAGCTGAGTCGGCGACTTTGCCGGTTTTGGTCGTCACTTTTAGAGTGATCAGACCTTTTCCGCCGCGTCGCTGCTGGGTGTAGTGACGCAGAAGGGACAGCTTGCCATAGCCCTTCTGGCTGACGATCAACAGGTACCCCTCATCATCGACGACATTCATCGACACGATTGCGTCTTTGTTCGGAACGGTCATGCCCTTCATTCCACCCGCAGCACGCTGGCGTGCTCGGACTTCTGAAGATTTGAACCTGATCGACATACCTTCCTTCGAGACGAGAATCACATCTTCGTCTTCGTTGGCAAGCACTGCGCCGATCAGACCATCGTCACCTTTTAGGTTGAAGCAGCGAAGTCCGCTACGGTTCATGTTCCGCAGCAGCGGCAGGTGCATTCGTTTGACCTGTCCGTGCTTAGTTGCCATCACCAGATAGGTGTCTTCGAGATAGCTTGCGACTGCAACTACAGCCTGTACTTCTTCTCTTGGCTCCATATTGAACCCAAGGTTCTGCACAGGAGTTCCGCGAGAGTTCCTTGATTGATCTGCAGCCAGTTCGAACACTCGTGATGCGAACACACGACCTTGATCGGTAAAGAACAGGAGGTAGTCGTGAGTGTCGGCGATCTGGAGGTGCGGCGTGACGTCATCTTCCTTAGTCATCCGCTGGCCACGGACGCCCTTGCCACCCCGATGTTGTTTCTTGTAAGTGTCGAGCTTGACGCGCTTCACATAGCCGTTCCGACTTAGCGTGATTACGACATCTTCATGTGGCTCAGTATCTTCTCGACGCCAGTCGCCGAGTTCTTCGGTGTGAACCTCGGTACGGCGTTCGTCACCGTACTTGCGCTTGAGTTCGCGCGTTTCCTTGCGGACCACAGCGAGAACCTTGACGCTGTCACCGAGAAGTTCTTCGAGTTCGGCGACAAGTTTGAGAAGTTGTTTGTATTCGTTCTCGATCTTTTCTCGCTCAAGGGCCGCCAAGCGACGGAGCTGCATGTCGAGGATGGCTTGCGCCTGAATCTCGGACAGGTCAAACGCCGACATCAGGTTTCCGCGGGCTTCTTCCACATCGGCCGATGCCCTGATGAGTGCGATCACTTCATCAAGATTGTCGATCGCTATTCGCAGACCTTCGAGGACGTGCAGACGGGCCTTCGCCTTCTTTAGATCGAACTCAGCTCGCCTTCGTACTACTTCGACTCGGAAGTCGATGTAGTGGCGGAGTGACTGCTTGAGTGTCAGGACACGGGGGGTGCCGTCGACCAATGCAATCATGTTTACCGAGAATGAGTTGCGCAGGTAGGTTTGCTTATACAGATTGTTCAGCACGACAGGAACGTGGGCTCCCCGGCGTAGCTCGATGACGATTCTCATTCCTTTGCGGTCTGATTCGTCTCGTACTTCGCTGATTCCCTCGATTTTGCGAGATTTCACCAGATCGGCAATCTTGGCAACCATGTTCGCCTTGTTCACCTGGAATGGTATTTCGTTAAAGACGATGCGTTTTCGTTCACCACGCGCCATGTCTTCGACTGAGTGATCGGCCTGGACCATTACTCGGCCGCGACCAGTTACATATGCGTTCCGTATGCCCTCCTGCCCCCAGATGTGAGCACCAGTTGGGAAGTCGGGACCTGTGACGTGCTGCATCAAATCGTCGACCGAGGCGTCGGGGTGACCGATCAGAAGGACGATCGCGTCGCAAATTTCAGTCGTGTTATGCGGTGGAATGTTCGTCGCCATGCCTACTGCAATACCAGATGCACCGTTAACTAACAGAGCCGGCAGTCGAGCCGGAAGCACTGTGGGTTCTTTTAACGACTGGTCGAAGTTCTCGCCCCAGTCGACCGTGTCACGATCAATATCGCCGAGCATCATTTCGGTTATCGATGAGAGACGACATTCTGTGTACCGCATTGCGGCAGCGGGGTCGCCGTCGACTGAGCCATAGTTGCCCTGTCCGTCGACAAGTGGGTAACGAAGCGAGAAATGCTGAGCCATGCGTACCTGTGCGTCGTAGACCGACTGATCGCCGTGCGGATGGTACTTACCGAGCACTTCACCAACGAGACGTGCGCTCTTCTTGTAGGAAGAAGTGGGGCGCATCCCCTGATCGTGCATTGCGTAGAGGATGCGCCGCTGCACGGGTTTTAGTCCGTCACGGACGTCAGGAAGGGCCCTGGACACGATGACGCTCATCGCATAGTCCAGATAGGACGCCTTCATTTCCTCTTCGATACCGATTGGCCTGATACTACCGAGGTCGCTATTGACCATATAAATCTCCGGCTAAGGTGCTGCATTAATCCAATACGCACTAAACGGGGGCACAGTACGAGTTTTAGTACCTAAACACTACGCTTCCCCTTGCGTGCGCGCAATGCGCGCATACCCGCGCCTGCGAGACCCGCCAAATTTCGATGTTATTGCTCGCTGCGTTCGACGAGGGCGAGCAGCAGACTGTCGAAACCCTTTGGAGTGCGGTCGGTAAGGTGAGCGGGCCACTGGACACCGATCAACCATTCTCGACCCGGCTTTTCGATGGCTTCAACAACCTGATCTTCAGCGTAGACGGATGAAAGCATTCCGTCGGCCACTTGTGCTGGCAGCAGGCCATGTGTGTGGGCAGAGGGCACCGTTACCCAGCCTGATCCGGCGATGGTGTAGCCAACCTTTCCACCCGGCGCCATAAACACGGGGTGATTCGTTGGATCTTCAGTCGAATCACCGTGGCCTTCTACTTCGATGGGATGTAGCCCACCGAGGGCGATGTTGAGGGCATGCATGCCCCAACCAATGCCGAGAACCGGTATTCCACCTTCTATGGCCTGGACAAGGGCCGAAGGCACAGTGTCTGAGTAGCCAAACGCACCTACACCCGCTATCAACAAGCCGCCGACTTGTTTAGGGAGATTTGTAGATCCTCCAAATAGAACAGCGTTTCCGTCGCCGTGCTCGATTGCGCCCATGAAGGGCTCTGCTGGCTCACCCGGCTTGGTGAGTAGCGCTACTTGTGGGGGATTACTCATGTGAGATTCATTAGTGGCGGGCCAGTTGCAACGCTTGGGCGGACAGCTCTAAAAAGGTATGCCCCAGAGTCCCATCCATTCGGTCAGTGACTTCTCGATTGCCAGACCGTACTTACGTAGATCCTGACCCAGTCGTGCTTCGGTTTGTCGGTCTCGTTCGCCTTCGCTTTCCCCGGTTGGAACGAACGGATAGAAAGCTTTGCGATCGTAGCGGTAAATCCAGTAGGTGCGTAGTCCAGATCGGTAGGTGTTGTCTTCAACCGTTCCGGTGAAATACAACTCGAATACGGCTGCGAGAAGATTGTCTGCCCCATCATTTAGTCCGATGGCGTTCCCAACAGTAAAGACACTCGATACGAGGTCATTGAAGTTCCCGTCTTCAAGAACGACCCATCGCATTCCGCGGTTGTCGTCCTGAATTTCGAATGCGGTCTTGGTTGCGCCATCGCCAACATAGAGCACCGATTTAAGTTCAGATTCGATGCTGTTCAGGAACACGTTTTTGTCGCTGTTTCGGAAGATCACCCCTGCGCGTCTGGATGGCGTGATTTCGCCGAGTGCCTGAAGTTTCGCTTCAGCTTTGATCACAGTCGACATCGTCGACCAATCGTCTTTTGGAGACTTGCTTCCGTCGAAAAAACCCATGCTTATCGCAGCCCGTAACGCATGCGCTGTTCGAGTTCTCGTAACCGCTTGATCCGCTCTTCTAGCGGAGGGTGGGTCGAGAAAAGATTCATTGAGCCTTCGCCTTTCAGCGCAGCTGGGATTATTAGAAACGCGTTGGCTGTCTGAAGCTTGCGAAGATCTTTGTCGGGAATAGTTGCAACTGTTCCGCTGATCTTCTCCAGTGCATCAGCAAGCGCCCCTGGATCACCCGATATTTCGGCTCCCGTGTGATCAGCACCGTACTCTCGGTATCGAGTGAGAGCCAGTACAAGCAACTGGCCGATGAAGTAGACAACTATCGTGACGAGATAGACCATCATCACGCCACCACCGCTGTTGTTACGACGTCCGCCCATGCCTCCGAACAGCATGTTCCAGAAGAGCATTGTCATGAGAAAGCTGGTAAGCGTCACGAGGAAGTTGGCGATCGCGAGTACCCGCATATCGCGGTTGGCTACGTGGGCAAGTTCATGGCCGATAACTGCCGAGAGTTCTCGTTCACTAAGTCGTTGCTGAATTCCGGTTGTGACGGCAACAAGGGCGTTTTTAGGATTCCGTCCGGTGGCGAAAGCGTTCGGAATTGCGGTGTCGATCACAGCTATCTTGGGCATCGGCATTTCGTATCGATCTGCCAGAGTTTTGACCATCTTGTGGAGCGCGGGTTCTTGCTCGGCTGTAACCGTTTTCGCACCTGTGGACATCAATATCAATCGGTCAGACATGAAGTACTGGACTGCGACCATAATCCCGACGATCGGTGCAATAAATATCATCGCCGTCCCGGCCGAGTACAGGAATAGTGCGAAGACTGCGTATAGGAACCCAAGCATGAACATGGTGAAGTACATGCGCGTGACCAGTCCGCGGTCTTTATGGAATTTTCGGGTTGTCGTTGAACTCAAACTCGTTACCTCACGGCGTGCGATGGAAGGTCTTCGCACATTCATGCTCAAACTTGCACGTAGAATCTTACCGGAGTGTTGGGCCAAGACGAAAAGTAATTTAATGCTTTCGCGGCCTGCCTCCGGTTCAACATGCTCATGCGTGCAGGTTGATGATCATTTGGGCGATAAGCTGGTACTTACGATAATACGGATGTGAGGTCTTAACAGATTGACTGGATCGACGGCAACAATTTCAGAAGGCGTTATTCCCGACTCTGAACTTGAACACATCGAGGCGTCCGTAGTACGAGCAGCGAGTGAAGCCGGTGCGCTTGTATCGAGTCGGTTTGGCGGCGTGTTGGAGATTACGAATAAGGGTGACAAGCCGGGCAAAGACCTCGTAACCGACGTCGACAAGGCGAGCCAGAAGCTGATAGCCGACATCATGGCAGAGACCTGCCCCGATCATATGCTTCTCGGCGAGGAAAACCCGCCTGATGAGGAGCCGGAAGCGGCCGACTGGCTGTGGATAGTCGATCCAATCGATGGCACGACCAATTTCGTCAATTCGTCATTGATATTCGCTGTGTCCGTGGCCGCATTGCATCGCGGAGTGCCAGTTGCTGCGGCGATGTGGATACCGTGGACGAATGACGATGGATATCTGTTGATGCATGCGCGCAAAGGAAACGGCGCCTGGATTGGCGATGCGAAGATGAGCGTTAGTGCACCAAGCGAGTCGGGAGTGCCAGTAGCGGGATTGCATTCAGCGATTCCGAGATGGTTTCGCAGGGCATTCGATGTCCAGAAGCCGCTTGTTGGCAATATGGGTGAACTTCGGGACGGCGGCAGCTCATGCTATGAGCAGTTCATGGTGGCGAGAGGATCGATGCAGTATTCGATCACGGGGTTTGCTTTCACCTGGGATTTCGCTGCTGGCACGCTGCTAACGAGAGAGGCCGGCGGGAAGGTGTTAGCGCTCGACTCAAACCGTAGATTCACTGAGTTCTGGGGCTGGGGTAGCGATTACGTCAACGACTCTGCGACATACGGTCGCATCAGGAAATGGAAGGGGCTCGTTTTAAGCGGCGCCCCTGAAACTGTTGATTTCATCGCGGACAACCTGCGACCAAAGCGACCTAGCCTATTCGGAAAGCTGAAGTCGTTGGTCGTTTCTTAGGATTTGCTGTGCGCGATATGCGTGGTCTAGGCACTGGTTGTGAAGTGACTTGATTGCCTACCTGCCGTCCTTTGAGGCCCTCAGGATGGCATTTGGGTGGATGATGGTGGGATGTTGTTGGCTGAGTCGAACGGTGGTATTCACATTGGTCGCTGATTGCCACGTCGCTCGTACCTCGCTCCTTGCAATGACAATATTTAGAGCTTCAGCGCCGTCCTTAGCACCGGTATGAGATTGCCTTTGCGGCCGGCTACTACTCGTTTTAGGCCGAGCCAGTTGGCCATCAGGCGCAATTCGTCGACGAGGTGTGTGGCTACGTATTCGTGATCCTGTCCTTCTTCTGCAAAGGCTCCTTTGACTCGAAGTACCCCTTTATCTCGTTCAGCTTTAAGATCAACACGTGCGACCAGATCGTCGCCGAGGACAAACGGGTAAACGTAGTAGCCGTACTGACGTTTTGGCTCAGGCACATAGATTTCGATGCGGTAGAAGAAGTCAAAAATACGTTCGATTCGATCTCGGTTCCACACGAGCGGATCGAACGGGGTTAACAATGCTCGGGCATTCACCGGTTCAGCCGAAACCACATCAGCAGGTGCGAACGCTTCCTCTTCCCAGCCCTCAACGCTAACTCGCTGGACGGTTCCTTCGTCGGCAAGCTCTTGCAGCCGCGCTTTCGCGTCAGTATTTTTCAAGTGGTAGTAGTTGCCAAAGTCAGCCACAGTACCCGCTCCGTGAGCGGTTACTGCAAGACGCATCATCTCTCGGTGCGCGTCCTCGGTTGAAGGAATGTCGCCATCGAGATGTTCGGCAGCAATCACTCGTTCAGTAAGGTCATAGTACCTTGCAAAATTTTTCCGATCTGCGACCGAAAGCGATCCAACGGTGAAGTGCCATTCCATGGCGATTTTACCAGAGGTGTAACCCCACCATGGACCGGCTCTTTTGCCTGCGCCATCGAGCTCTGACGCAGTTAGCATCCCTCGTTCCCGTACCTGATCAAGCACCTGCTCCAGGAATCCGGGCTTCTCGGTGACAAGTTTGGAAACACGGTGTTTTGGTTTTTCTTTGACCAGCCTTGCCAGTCTCTTCGGCAGATTTTCCGTACCCATTCTTCGGCGGAACAGGCGGTGATGTTCCACAGGTACAAAACAGGCAGCATGCGCCCAGGTTTCGAAAACCGATTTCTCTTCATAGGCCAACCTGTCGAGCAGACCTCGTTCGTATTTTCCTAGCCTCGAGTAGAGCGGCACGTAGTGTGATCGTTCGCACACGTTCACTGAATCGATCTGAAGCAGGCCCATCGCACGAATACAGCGTCTTACATCATCGATTGTGATTACGGCGGCAGGGCGAGCGCCATCGAGACCTTGAGCACGGATTGCGATTCGTTTGGCGTCTAATTTCGAGAGAGAAAGTGTCATTACGTGAGAATTTTCAGACCATTGGCCAAGGGACGTTCGTATCGGGATCGAGCACAGGATAACGCCCGAGCTCGAGCATCTCTTTGGCCTGTGTCACGATATCGTCGATTTCTGAGCCTTCGAGCAATTCGGACAACTGAGATTTCAAATCTGAATCGGATTCCAGCGCGGCGATCAATGATTCCACATCGCCCAGCAGATCGCGTTGGTAATCGGTACCGTTGAACTCAAACATCACGGTTCTACGTCGTGCGAGTTGATTGAATGTCAGGCCGTGGTCGATTGCCCATATCTTGCCATCGTCGTCAACGATGCATGAGCCACCTTTGCGATCAGCGTTGTGGACGAGTGCGTCGAACATTGCCATGTTTTGAAAATCGCCAAGTCGTTCATCGCGCAGTGAGAAATAGTTGTCAGGTTCATCGGCTTCTGGAGTGGGTGCGGCATCGATGAACAGCTGCACACTTCCCTCACCGTGGGGGCCGGTTCGGATAACAGTTGGAGGAATTCTGGGCCAACCAAGCTCTCGTGAAACCAGATATGCCGCGCGTTCTCGATTGTGAAGTGTTCCACCTGGAAAATCTCTAAGTGGGCGCTCACCGGCTTGAGGTTTGTAGATGCCGTAGATCGAAGCCGTTTCGTCTACTACAGGAGCTGCTTCCGGCTCGGACGGTTGCGGAGCGTCGGCGTCGAAGTAGTCTGGGTCGGTCAACCGCACCACGAATACATAGTTCGAGCCGCCGGGGTGCAGACCCATTCCTGAAATCGGCCATTCGGCTAATTGCTGGAGAAGAATCTGCTCGTCACTTGAACTGGTATTGTCGGATTCGAGAAACTCAGCTGCGTCCGACGACTCGTCGCTCACGACTGGTCTTCACCCATGGGGTTTTCCATCGGGTTGTATCCATTAACTTTGACACAAAAGTGACTCTCGCTGGGTGTCAGAGGTGCATCACACAATGCGCACGGCTTTCGGCCAGCAGCGACGATTGCCACGGATCGTTTGGCTATTTCTTCTGCCTGTGATCGCTGGAAACTAAACGTAATTTCGGCTAGAGGTCCCTGCTCCGAGTCGTCTCTTTGCATATCGCTGGCGACGAACGTGAAAACGTCCGACGCCGGATCGTGTCGAAGCGACATTTCGCCAGTCTTGAACTCGACGTGGATAGGAACTGGAGAGTTGAGGGCTGCGACGTCGAACGGTGCGGGGTCGGCCGTTGACTCACGTGTCGCGAGGAACTGCTTGAGCGACACACCCACCTGAAACAGTTGTTCTTTTTCCATCCAGACGATGGTTTCGCCTCGATCGCTGCGGGCGGTAATATTGAACGTTCGCTGGCCTGGCTCGCCAATCGATTCACATTGCAGGAATTCGACCAGTCCCAGGTCGTTTCGCTCGTACTCGGTCAATCAATACTCCCAGCCAACACGCGTATGGAACACAAATTTCTTACACTCGAGAAAAATCTAGGTTACTGGCACATTTTAGGCATGACTCCCAGTTCCCGCTATTCCGTTCGAGAGGACGTTGGTACATTACGGAATCAAGAGTGGTGGATATTAGCTATCTGTGAGTAAAGACTGCAGGTGATAGCATTGTTGTTACGGCGTTGCGGAACTACGGTTCTGTACGACGGAGACGAGTAAGTCGGATCAATATGGTTTTAGCGAGCCCGATACGGTGAGAGCGGGTACCTGAGATTCGACTGAACATCACTCCTGAGTCGCTGCCCGAACGTGGGGCATATATCCACCAGTAGGCGCAGTCGGGTTCGTGTTCCGTTATCAGGCACGAGGGCATAACAACTGTGTCCTACCGAGTGTTCCGGTTCGCAGCTAGCTAATTGGGAAACAAGGGTGGTACCGCGAGTCTTTTGACCCGTCCCTGTGTTATTTGGGATGGGTTTTTTTGTGCCCGTAAAATATGCCTTTCAGGCGCATACATTCAGGAGTTAGAGCGCGCTATGAGTAACAAAGTTGAGCTTTACGACACGACACTTCGTGACGGAACCCAACAGAAAGGTATTTCGCTTTCTGTTGAGGACAAGCTCTCTATTACGGAGCGTCTTGATCAACTCGGAATCGATGTGATCGAAGGCGGATATGCCGGTGCCAATCCTAAGGATGATGAGTACTTTCAGCGAGTTCAGTCGCTCGATCTCAAGCACGCCCAGATTGCAGCGTTTGGTAACACGCGACGAGCGAACGGTGAGGTGGAAACTGACCCAACACTGAAGGCACTGTTGGATACCCAGGCTCCGATTCTGACGCTGGTTGGTAAGTCGTCGGAGTACCAGATTCGTGATGTACTTCAAACTTCGCTCGAAGAGAATCTCGCAATGATTGCCGATTCAGTTCGCTACTTGAACGGTGAGGGGCGTCGGGTTTTCTTTGACGCTGAGCACTTCTTCGATGGTTTTAAGATGAATCCGGAATACGCAATCCAATCGCTTCGAGTTGCGATGGAGGCCGGGGCTGAACGATTGATCTTGTGCGATACGAACGGTGGCACGCTTCCGAGCGAGGTAGCCGAGATTGTCACCCGTATTATCGATGAACTGAGCGATGACGCGGTGATCGGAATTCACTCTCACAATGACACCGATACGGCGGTTGCTTCCGCGATCGCAGCGGTCGAGGCAGGTGCATTCCAGGTTCAGGGCTGCATCAACGGTTACGGCGAGCGGACGGGTAACGCGAACATGGTTAGCGTTATCGGCAATCTGAATTTGAAGATGGCCATTTCGGCGATTTCTGACGATCAGTTGTCAACGCTAACAGAGGTTTCGAATTTCGTTTCGGAACGTGTGAATCGTGCACCGTTCCAGTTCCAGCCGTTCGTTGGTTCTTCGGCGTTTTCTCATAAGGGCGGGCTGCACGCTGCCGCCACGCAAAAGTCGGTTCAGGCGTATCAGCACATCGAGCCTTCGCTGGTCGGCAACTCGAACGACGTTGTGATTTCCGAACTATCGGGTCGAGGCAACATTGTTCACCGGATCAAAGAGATGGGCTTGCAGGCCGATCTAGACGATGCCGATGCGCGACGAATCGTTCAGCATGTGAAAGATCAGGAGTCGAAGGGCTTTTCTTACGAGGGTGCTAACGCATCCTTTGATCTGGTGCTCCGCCGGGCTTTGCCGAACTATGAGGCACCGTTCGATTTGGTCGACTTCATGGTGATCGTAGAGAACAAGCGACGCTCTTCATTCGGGACTGGCTGGCGAAATGACGGTGAGGAGCATCCACTGCTGTCAGAGGCCACTGTGAAAGTTCGTGTTGGTGAAGAGGTTCATCACACTGCGGCCGAGGGAGATGGTCCGGTTGGGGCACTTGACGGTGCCCTGCGGAAGAGTCTTGTCGACGCCTACCCTGAGCTGTCGGCGATCAGACTTACCGACTACAAGGTGAGGGTAGTGAACGAGGGTGTTGGAACGGGTGCGGCGGTTCGAGTGGTGATCGAATCGTCAGATCACAAGGACGTTTGGTACACAGTCGGGGCGTCGTCGAATATTCTCGAGGCCAGCTGGCTTGCGCTGTCCGACAGCTTTGAGTGGTGGCTATTTCAGAATAGTGTGGTTGGCGGATAGTTGTAGGTTCATAACCGTCATGTTGCTCCGATTAACCGTCTCTCTCTCAACATAATCTTCTCCGCGGGGAGAAGGGACAACAGGGAGGGCAATCGCCTAGTCGGAAGCCCTGTACGGTTCGCCGTCTGTTTGGATTACAAGTTCGGTCACTTCGGATTCGGCGTTGATCGAAAATGCCCGCACTACCGGGCGTGTCTTCTCAACCAGTGAGACGATTATGTGGCGAGTCGCGATGCTCGATACGTTGACTGCGTTCTTGATGTCGATGAGCGACGGGTAGCCCTGGGTGAACGTGTGCGAGTGGTAGATGGCCACGAATTCACGATTCGATTTCTTGATCTTTTCCTGAGCCTCTACGAGCTCCCCCGGTTGCATTGTGTAACGACTGATCGGCTTCTTGTTGACGTTCGACATGCGATGCAGTTCGTCAGCTTCGTCGCCCGATCCAAGCAGCAGCCCGCAACATTCGTTGGGGTCGTCTTGCAACGCGTGAGAGATTAATTCGCCCATTAGCTTGCGCTGAATTTTGATCGTCAAGGTGCTCTGTTGAGGATTTCTTGGGAAGTTCGGGCAAATACGTACGGAACATAGAAATGATCGGCTGCGCGATTATACGTACAGCCATAGAATCAGGTACCCGAAATCAGTCCGATTATTCGCCATCGTCACAGAGTGCCAGAATATTGATGAACCAAGAACAACTAAAGCAGTCGGCCGGCATCCTCGCTCTCGCACGGGTGCGGAACCAGGTAATCGATGGCCTCCCCGACGAGTACCGCCCAGCAGTTGTGGCAGAAGCGTACCGCGTTCAAGAGCAGCTTCACTCGCTTCTCGATGAGTCTGGGTATGGCAAGCGAGTCGGATACAAGATTGGCTGCACAACTCCGGTGATGCAAAAGTTTTTAGGGATCGACACGCCTTGCGCCGGAGGTGTTTTCAACACATCGACGAACTACATAGCAACGTCGGCTCAGTACCAAAACTTCTCTCACCCCGGCGTCGAATGCGAAATTGCGTGTTTTATTGGCTCTGATCTCGTTCCTGCCAAAGATGGCTCAGCGTTCACCCGTGATTCGGTAGCCCCGGCGGTTCAAGCGTTGTTCGGTGCGATCGAGATAGTTGACGATCGCTGGACCGACTACAAAGCAGTTGACACGCCAACTCTTATTGCGGACGATTTTTTCGCTTCGGGTATTGTGCTCAGCCAGCCATTGCCAACGGTGGACGCGCCTGATCTGACGTCGGCAATCGGTCACATGACAATCAATGGAAAGCGCGTCGGTGAAGGGACAACCGGTGACATTCTGGGTCACCCCTACGAGGCGCTGGCATGGCTGGCAAATTCACTTGCAGCCCGAGACAAGCACCTGAGGGCGGGCGAAGTTGTGATGCTGGGTAGCGTTGTCGAGACTCAGTGGGTAATGCCGGACGACGAAGTGCAGATCGATATCGAAGGTGTCGGCGGCGCACTCGTCAAGTTCGTGTAGTCGAACTCGTCTGCTCAACAATCTTTTCTCATTGCCGGGTATATGATGCCGCTGCGCAGCTAGGCGCACCAAGAATATGACTCTGGAGCGGGTACTTTGAAAATTACCGACGTTGAAGTAATCAAGTGGCATCCTGGAACCGGCAAGAATTTCATATATATCAAGCTCTCAACCGACGCTGGCATTACCGGGTGGGGTGAGGCTTACTCGCAATCTGACCGCGATACGCAGATCGAAACCCACGTCGATCAGCTTTCTCGCTACTTGATCGATCGCGATCCGTTCCACATCCGCCACTTCATGCACGTTGCCCACGAGGACTTCGCCACGAAGAGATCTGCTATGGATTTGCACTGTGCGCTGAGCGGTATCGAGATAGCGATGTGGGACATCGTCGGAAAAGCGCTCGACCAGCCGATCTACAACCTCATTGGTGGGCCGGTGAGACCGCACATCAGGGTGTATGCCAATGGATGGAGTGGTGGTTCGGCCGACGAAAAAGCTCAAACGGCGGCGATTCTCGTTGAAGAGCGCGGATTTAATGCACTGAAGTTCGATCCGTTCCCGGGCCCATGGCGAGAGTATGTGAATCGTGATGAGCTCGCTGAAGCCGCTTCAACTGTCGGCAAAGTTCGCGAAGCCGTCGGGCCAAATGTCGAGTTGCTTATCGAAGTGCATCGTCGGCTCGCCCCGATGAACGCCATACGTGTTGCCAAGGAGATGGAGCAGTACAACCCGTACTGGTTCGAGGAGCCCTGCCCACCTGACAATATCGACGCGATTCGAGAGGTCAAAGACAACACGACGATTCCGATCGTTACGGGCGAAGCGCACTACACACGGAATGGTTTCAGGGAGATTTTCGATAAACGTGCGGTCGACATCATCAACCCGGACATCTGCAACACTGGTGGTATTCTCGAGATCACGCAGATTGCTGCCATGGCTCAGCCTCATTACATCGCGATTTCTCCTCATGGCTACAACTCGACCTCGATCGGACTTGCAGCCGGTGTGCACGCCTCGGCCAACATGCCGAACTTCTTGATCTACGAGTATTTCGTAAACGTCGAAGAGGTTTGCCGGAGTTTTACTTCTGGATATCTTGAGCCTCATAACAGCTATATTGAGCTACCTACTGCGCCGGGGCTTGGTATCGAGATTGACGAGGAGAAGTTGGCTCAACACCCGTACAAACCGTTCCCGCCGCGAGCTATTCGCACGGTTGAGGACGAGAGGGAGTGGCACTAGGGTTTTGGGTTATCCTGAGGCGTCGCTGCACTTCGTTTCCCCAGCGGAGTCATCGGAGTCGAGGGATCTGGGGTCGCGCGGGTTCTGGCCCAAGTCGCCGTGCGATGCCGCGTCGGCCGGGATTCTGCTTCCTATTCGACTTAGCTCAGGGCGGGCAAGTTCAGAATGACAATACTGCTGTCGGATCGTTATTCACGACAAATGCGGAGTTAAAAACAGAACCCCTCGATCTCGTTGATCGAGGGGTTCTGTTTTTAACATCCTGCGTCAATTCGACGAATTTGATAGGTGATTTCACCAT
>JAPYUK010000025.1:20291-28874 GCA_029936155.1 Dehalococcoidia bacterium
TTCTGTTTTTAACATCCTGCGTCAATTCGACGAATTTGATAGGTGATTTCACCATATTTTTAAGTAATCGCGTGACAACCGCCGAGTGCAACTGCTCGGAAGTGTTCGTCACAAGCATTGAGTGCGAATTAACTAGGTAGTAACCGCTGCGTCGATTCGGCTTCACCTGCGATTTCGTCCCAGGCCCAGAGTTGCGGGATGGTATCAATCTTGGCCCACATGTCTTGCTGATCCGCGAAGTGCGGGCTTGCGGGATGACCAGACGATCCCAGTGGGACGATCCAACGTCCGTTACTCCAGTTGGAAGGATCGTGGATGTATCGGTTGATCGGGCCAGTCTTGATGGCGAACTCAGCTGGAGTTGGGCTTCCGCTTGCGAAAGGCACATCTCCATCACCGGAGGCCTCGACCCTAGGCGGGTTCAGCTGATCAGCGGCTTCAGGGAACGCACCTGCAAGTGGATGGATGTGTCCGGTTTTGTGTAGATCGCCCCAACGCCATTTACTGGCGTCGCCCCCGAATCGACCGACTAGATAGTCAACTCCTGCCTTGAAAGCCATCTCGGCAAGATCGGCGGTTTCGAAGCCGTACGGTGCGTCGGCCAGCGAACCGTCCTCCAGTCGACGTATGTAATCTGGTTTCAGTTGGCGGCGTAGTTGATCTTCGGCACCGGCATCGACCGCCTCACCTGTCACTCCTCCAGCTAGCGACGCATACCCGCGTATTGCTAACAACTTGTTCAACTCACGAGATGAAGCACCGTAGATAGCAGCGGCAGCGGAATCCTCTTTCAAATCCTGATCCCATTCTTTGAGCAGTTCTGCGGCGTTCGCGTAGATCCCGTTGAGTCCAGTCGCCTCAAGGATCGCCTGGCTCAGTGCTTGTGCTGGTATCGACACCGTATCGGCGTGAATGGATGACATGTCGGCAACGGTAGCTTTTTGGCCTTCCAGGGCATCGATACGCTCTCGAATTCGCCTCGCCCTGTAGTCGGTGCCGTAGAGATTCGTCAGATAGTGCTCATAGTCGTGATCGACAACACGCTGATTGCACGTCACTATCCAGCCGGAATCGGGGTTTTTCGAGCGTGGCAAATCCGGATTCTGGATATATCCCTGCCACTCGTGGTCGCCGGTCCACCCGGGGATCGGCCCCCAGCCGTTCACGGACTGTCGAACTGGGATACGCCCTTTGAACAGATAACCGAAGTTACCGTGGACGTCAGCGTAGGGGTAGTTGTTGACTCGGTCGGTCCATGTATCGAAGGCCTTTTCCAGCTCGTCGGCGGACTGTGCTTTCATCGCACCGTATGCTGCATCGACCCACCTAGTTCCTCCTCGGGAGCCGGGGTCCGAAATAGCGATACCCCAGCCTGAGTCGACGCTTCCAGAAATTATTGGGCCGTGATGAGTTTCGACGATCTCAACCTCTTCGGAGGCGCCACCTCGCACCGAAATCTTTTCGAGGGAACGAACGGCCTCCATCCACTGACCTTTGAACAGATATTCGACCTTACTTCCGGATCGCCGGAGTTGTTCAACGAATAAATCTTGGGTGTCGGCTCCGCCGTGCGTCATGCCCCATCCGACATGATCATTGTGGGCGAAGTGCATAGCCATCGGCACGCCGGGGATCGAGTGGCCTAACATCTGAAAATCGGGACTTTGGAGGTGAACCTGGTAGTAGACGTTCGGGACCTCGAGGCCACGATGCGAATCTCCGGCTACCAAGGGAAGTCCTGACTCAGTTCGATCGCCGGAGATCGCCCAACCGTTCGAACCGCCGTCAGTTTCTCGAAGTGATTCAGTGGCATTCACAACATTTGTGAGTTCTTCGATAGCGTTGAGTGCTTCACCGGAATACTCAGCTCCGGGGGGGACTGTCATCAGGGCACCCGGCTGACTTCCTGGAGAAATAGCGGCAACGCGTCCAGGTCCAATTTCAGCCGCCAATTTTGCAAGCCACAGCTTCGCCTGAAACGATCCTTCTGCAGTGTTTCGTACTTTGTAGACGAGGATGCAGTGCCAGCCTTCCCATTTTTCGGGTTTTGTGCCGGTGAGGATGTATTCGACTGGGAGTGGTTCGCTGGATTCGATGAATGCGTTCACCCCAGCTGTGTACGCCTTGATCATCGCCTGTGCCTCGACACTACATACTTCAAGATCACGCTTGGACACTATCTTCAGCGCTCGTCGGCGCATTAGCCTATCCTGCGCCACTCCTCGTTCTCCGAGATGCTCGGCAGACCTACCTAGACACCGTAGGCGGTCGTAGTCCATCTGGAACAGGCGATCTTGAGCGGTTGCGAATCCTTGCGCGAAGAAGAGATCGGGTTCGTTGCCGGCCGTGATGTGCGGGATGCCCCATTTATCGCGATGAATCGTAGCTCCACTGACTATGCCGTCCAGTTTCTGATCCGTGTTCACGTCGGGCAGTGCGTTTCGTAGATCAGCTTCGCTTATCTGGTTCGTCATGTGTCCCCTGGAGAATCGACTTTATGCGGCGGCAACCCGGCGTACTTTATTCTGAGGCTGGCAAGTGTCAAGGAACGTTTGCGGTCGATCTGAGGCGAAACGAGCAGATAATCGCCTGTGTGCTAGATTGGACGCTGCCAGCCATATCGGCAGCATCACGATATTTAGGAAATGAACATCGAGAATGCCGTTGCGATAGATAGCCCGCTCAAAGGCGCAGTACTACAACGAGCACCTTTTGTTTCGGCTTACGACTGAGCATGAGAGACATTCAACCCACATACCCAGTTCTGGGGTGATCGGACGAGCTGGAGTAGCTGTGAGCTATCCGCCTACGAGACCAGCGACCATGTCGCCGACCTGGCTTGTCGTCAGGGGGCGCTCGCCCTCAGAGGCAATATCATCTGTGCGGTAACCTTCGGATAGCACCGAATCGATTGCGCTTTCTACGGCTGTAGCTTCAGCGTTTAGGCCGAACGAAAGACGCAACAGCATTGCGGCACTGAGGATCGACGCCATGGGGTTTGCAAGGGACTTACCTGCGATATCGGGTGCTGAACCGTGGATGGGTTCGTAGAGTGCGGGTTTTCCGCCACGTCGACGTCGACCGTTCTTTGGCGGAAGCGACGAAACTGATGCAGAGGGAAGCATTCCGAGCGAACCGCCAATGACGGCTGCTTCGTCGGAGATTATGTCGCCAAATGTGTTTTCGGCGACGATCACGTCAAATATTGATGGGTTGGTGATGATCTGCATGGCCGCATTGTCGGCGAGCATGTGGATGAGTTCGACATCCGGGTACTCGATACCCACTTCGGTGGCGATCTCACGCCAGAGTCTGGACGATTCCATGACGTTCATCTTGTCGAGTGAGTGAACTCGCTTCTTACGATCTCGTGCGAGTTCAAATGCGATTCGGACTACTCGCTCGATCTCTTTTTCAGAGTAGGCGAGAGTGTCTACTGCGCGGCGACCTCGGGAGTTCTCCCAGCGACGCTTTGGTTTGCCGAAATAGAGGCCACCGGTGAGTTCTCGAACGATGATGAAATCGACATCAACGAGAAGTTCGGGGCGCAGAGGTGACGAGGCTATGAGCTGCTCGTAGACCTTGCACGGTCGGAGGTTGGCGAACAGACCAAGACCTTTTCTAAGTGAAAGAATACCATCTTCGGGTCGCACTTTGGCCAGCGGGTCGTCCCATTTGGGTCCGCCAACGGCGCCGAATAGTACGGCATCAGAACCAAGAACAATATTCATGGTGTCAGCCGGAAGTGCGTGGCCAGTTAAATCGATGGCGGTGCCACCAACTGGCCCAGTCACGTAGGTAAATTCGTGTCCAAAACGTCGACCAACGGCGTCAAGAACTTTTACTGATTCGGCTGTGACTTCCGGGCCAATCCCGTCGCCACCAAGAACTGCGATCCGTGCGTCCATCTACAGGCTCTGCTTTCCATATAGAAAAGGGCTCATCATTAAAAAGCAATCAAAGAAGTCTAACAGCGGGATGGCTGAACGACTACACAATTTTCAGGTTGGTGTTCAATCCAATACGATTCACCTACCAGCGAGAGACGCGTTTATCCTCGAATGAGTCGATTGCTTCGCCGAGTCCGAGAGTGATTCCGACATCGTCGAGACCTTCAAGTAAAGAGTTCTTACGGAAGGGGTCGACATCGAAGCTGGCGCTCAATCCTTGGTCGTCAGTGACGGTCTGTGTTTCGAGATCGACCGTCGCCTTGTAGCCGGTACCGCGCAAGGCTCGCGCCATGACGGTGTCGACATCCGACACATCGAGAACCACTGGGAGCAGTCCGTTCTGCATGCAGTTGTTGTGGAATATGTCGGCAAAGCTGGGAGCAATAATGGCGGTATAGCCCATTTCCATCAGCGCCCACGGAGCGTGTTCGCGCGAAGACCCCGAACCAAAGTTTCGACCGCCAACGAGAATGTTTGCATTGCGGTACCGGTCTTCGTTCAGTATGAAATCGGGGTTGAGCACCCCGTCTTCCAGATATCGCCAGTCGAAAAAAGCGAACTCGCCGAATCCAGTTCGCTCAATACGCTTGAGAAACTGCTTGGGAATTATTTGATCGGTGTCGATATTCGCTCTATCGAGCGGCGCAACGATGCTTGTGAGCTTCGTGAATTTTTCCAAATTAGTTACCTTTACTCGTCATCTCGTTCAAATTAGCGGAAGTGGGAGTTACTTTTCCTGATTCCGTGCTCTTAGATTTTCCAAATCTTTGCGCCTAATTCCCTCTTTCAACGCCTCTTCAAGTGGGTTAGAAGGGGGTGGCGGTGTGACAGTGATGGCGCCTACTTTAGCGTGGCGAGCTTCTTGCCTTTTGTGAAGTTCTAGGACTACGAATATCGCAGCCACCCCCAATACGGCGAGCAGTATGTCGGCAATGATAAGTCCTGAGTGCGCTACCAGAACATCGTCAAGAGTCTCTCGTATCGGGTACCAGAACCAACCGATAGTTCGCGGGTTGAAAAAGAACACACCAACAAAAATTAGAGCCCAGACGTGAACAACCGCGGGAACTCTACCTTTGCTCTTCCACGCCAGCTCATCGGTAGTTGAAACATCGGGATCGCTCCCGCGGAATATTTCTTTGAAAACCTGCCACGGCCTGAACAGATTGAGCCCTGGTATGAAGAACCACATAACGGCCTTCTCAGGTACGAATCGTTGAGACCGATTGTTCAGAGCCAGAATATTTCGGCTTGCCCGATGACCGAACGAACCGAATGCAAACATGTTTGCAAGCAGAATGAACATCAACAGCACGAACAACATCGCGCCCGTGTCTTTCAACGAGGTGAATTTGTCTTGCACATCAAGAAGTCTGGAGCATTCTGGTGTGAGCTCAATGATCTGTTGCTCGGTTTCGCAACGGACTCCCTCACGAGCACCAAAATCTATGATCTGCTGTACATCTCGCAGAGTCGATTGCCGGGTAGGTGGCGCGCTCATCATGCCCTGATCGCGTAAATCGGTGAGATAAGAAGCTGTCGAACTGTCTTGCCAAGCCAACAAAAGGGCGACAACGGACCATGCTACAAGTGCGATAACGACCCATTTGACTTGAGTGTTGTTCGATTCGAAGCTGTACGGGTCGAAGCGCTTTCGCTTGGCCCGATCCAGTTCAGCCCTGCCCGTCAGGCGCCGTACAATCCCTTCTCGTTTGACTGGTTTATCTCCTCCATCACGACTCCTTCGTCCTCTTCGCGAAGAAGAGTAGGCGCCGTCTGAGTCATCGCTTGCGCGACGTCGCTGGCCGGGTGGCCGTGGGTCGAAAGCAGTTTTTTTATCGTCACCCGATTCAGGCATTAGTCGGTGTCCCAGTCCCTAACATCTACGAAGTGGCCTTCGATGGCTGCTGCTGCGGCCATTTCCGGGCTTACTAGGTGTGTACGACCGCCCTTGCCCTGTCGGCCTTCAAAGTTTCGATTTGAAGTTGAGGCACAACGTTCGCCGGGAACGAGAATGTCGGGGTTCATTCCGAGACACATCGAGCAGCCGGATTCCCGCCACTCGAAGCCAGCGTCTTTGAAGATTACGTCGAGACCTTCTTTTTCGGCCTGCATCTTTGTCAGGGTTGAACCAGGCATGATCTGGGCACGAACGGTTGATGCGACCGTATGACCTTTGACGATCAACGAAGCAGACCTGAGATCTTCGATCCGAGCGTTTGTGCATGATCCGATGAAGACACGATCAATGTTGATGTCCTCAATTGCCATCCCGCCCTTGAGATCCATGTACTCGAGAGCTCGCTCAGCCGATGAAACATCGGCAGGGTCGTTGAAATCATCAGGCGAAGGAACACGGTCGGTGACACGCGATACCTGGCCGGGGTTGGTCCCCCAGCTAACATGCGGCTCAAGTTCGTCACAGTCGATTTCGAGAAGAGTGTCGTATTCGGCGTCCTCATCACTGGCAAGCTCTCGCCAGTCGGCTACCGCTGCATCGAAGTCGTCGCCCTTGGGAACGAACTTACGCCCTCGCATCCAGTCGAACGTCGTGTCGTCTGGTGCAATGAGGCCAGCACGTGCGCCGGCTTCGATCGTCATGTTGCAGACGGTCATTCGGCCAGCCATGCTGAGCTTCTTGATCGGTTCGCCCGTAAATTCGATTACATATCCGGTTCCGCCAGCGGTGCCCATTGTTCCGATTGCAGCGAGGATCATGTCCTTGGCTGTTACGCCCTGTTTCAACTCACCGTTGAAGCGAACCTCCATCGTCTGGGGCTTACGTTGTCGAAGAGTTTGCGTTGCCAGCACGTGCTCGACTTCGGACGTACCGATGCCGAACGCCAGAGAGCCGAAAGCTCCGTGGGTTGAGGTGTGCGAGTCGCCACAGACGATGGTCATGCCGGGCTGGGTGTACCCCTGCTCGGGGCCGATGACGTGGACGATGCCCTGCGCTGGTGAGTCGACGTCGTAGAGAACGACTCCTGTTTCTTCACAGTTTTTACGAAGGGTGTCGACCTGGATCCGGGCGATGGGATCCTTTATGACTTCGGCACGCGTGTCGTCAGTCGGCAGGTTGTGGTCGACAGTTGAGATCGTCAGATCGGGACGACGTACCTTGCGGTTCGTGAGTCGCAACGCTTCGAACGCCTGAGGCGACGTGACTTCGTGGACGAGGTGCAGGTCGATATAAATCAGAGCTGGCTGGTCTTCAGGCTCGGCAACAATGTGCTGATCCCAGATCTTCTCAAACATGGTCTTGCCCATGTGCGCGTAACCCCCGTATAAAAATTTCGCTCACAACAATCGAAAGCGAGCAGAAATAGTAACGTAAAAGCGGCACCTCACTAAATAGTGTATTCAGGGGGATGCCGCTTCCTTATGTTCGTATTGCGTGCGCCCGACTAGACCGCACCAGTTGTAGTTGAACGATCCTGAACACCGATGGTGGTCAGTCGGTTGATGGCGTTTACGTACGCCTTTGCAGAAGCCACGACGATGTCGGAGTCGGAACTTCGACCGGAGTAAACCGAGCCGTCCTTCGCAACCCTGATCGTAACCTCGCCAAGCGAATCGATTCCTTCGGTAACCGCCGTAACAGCGAACTCGGTAAGTTCGATGTCAAGGTTCACGACTTGATCGATCGCTTTGCAGACTGCGTCGACGGGTCCAGTGCCCTTCATCTCAACAGTTCGTGTCTCGCCATCCGGACATTCGAGCGTGACTTTCGCCTGTGGCTCGGTGTCGTTTCCACAGACAACGTGAACTGATCCCACTTTGTAAGTGCTGTCAGTGTCGATGTTGCGGTGTTGCTCCGACATCAGTGCTTCAAGATCCACATCGGTGACTTCGCGTTTGTTGTCAGCGAGATCCTTGAACGTGACGAACACGTTTGCGAGTTCATCGTCAGACAGGTCGTAGCCGAGTTCGTGAAGGCGTGATCGTAGACCCGCCCTACCCGACAGTTTGCCGAGTACGATTGCCTGTCCACGCCAGCCTACGGTATCGGGTTCCATGATCTCGAAAGTCGTTCGTTCCTTCAGGTACGCATCTTGGTGGATACCAGACGAGTGCCTGAAGGCGTTTTGACCGACGATGGCTTTGTTTGCCTGAACAGGGATCCCGAAGATCGAGCTGACCATGCGACTGGAGTTGCCAATTTCGGACGTGTTGATGTTGGTCTCAACTTTGTAGTGGTCGGGGCGAGTTTCGATAGCCATGATCACTTCTTCCAGAGCGGCATTACCTGCACGCTCGCCGAGTCCGTTGATACAGCCTTCGATCTGCCTTGCGCCGTTTTCGAGGGCGGCAAGAGAGTTAGCAGCTGACATCCCCAAATCATTGTGACAATGAACACTTATCACTGCCTGATCAATGTTTGGAACATTGTCGAAAATGCCTTTGATCAGTGTGCCGAACTCTGCGGGTGTTGAATACCCGACAGTGTCTGGGATGTTGACCGTTGTGGCACCCGCCTTGATTACGGCTTCGACCATTGCGTAGAGGTATTCAGGCTCGGTACGTGAGGCGTCCATCGGCGAGAATTCGACGTCGTCGACGAATGTCTTCGCACGGGCAACGGCGTTCACCGCCATGTCCATGATGGCTTCACGGTCTTTGCGCATCTGGTGCA
>JAPYUK010000026.1:0-2547 GCA_029936155.1 Dehalococcoidia bacterium
GGCTGACGCTGGGTGACGGGTGAATTCGGATGCAACGAGCGCGTCTCCGCACCAGATCCCTCGGTTCCGATGACTTCACTCGGAACGCAGCGAGCTGAGCGGAACGCGCTGCAGGGATTGCGAACTACTAGCGTCGACCTGATCGCGAGGCAGTGCGTCGTCCATTCGATGCACCCGATCGTCGACCGCCACCGCGTCGTTTCGACTTGCTTGTCGGCCTTCGTGAATCACCGGAATCGAAAGTTGCTCGGCGTTCACCGGCGCCATCGCGCCTGACTGGTCGACTTGCCTTGAAAGCAAGGCGCCTGTCGTTACGAGTTTCTTCTTCTGGTTTTTTCCACGGCGTTCGAGGTTTAGCAGTCCGCTTCGACTCCACGGCAAGATCCATGAGTGACTCGACCTCTTTGCCGGTCAATTCGCGATACCCGCGCTTCGGTAGATCCTCCAACTCAACAGTGCCGAAACGAATCCTGCGCAGACGAGTAACCGGTGCTTCAATCGACTCAAACATGCGTCGAATTATCCGATTCCTGCCTTCATGAATCGTAATCTCAACCCTACGGCGTCGATTGGAAACAATCTTGATCTTTGCCGGAGAAGTAGGGCCATCCTCAAGCATGATTCCACGTACAAGAAGCGCTTCACTCTCTTCGGACAGCATCTTCGAAAGTTCTGCAAGATACGTTTTTTCGATCTCGTAGCTGGGGTGCGCCATCTTCTGCGAAAAGTCGCCATCGTTGGTGAGCAGCAGTAACCCCTCGGTATCGACATCGAGCCGGCCTATCGGGTAAATCCGCTCTCGTACATCGAGCAAATCCATGACGGTTGGTCGGCCGTGCGGATCGGTAACTGTCGTTACATAACCGGTTGGCTTGTTCAGCAGCAGGTACCGCTTCGTCTCGGCAGAAACCTGATTGCCGTCAGCGACAATATCGTCTGTTTCGAGATCGGCGAGGTCACCGATATTCGCGATTACACCGTTGACCTTGATCCGGCCTTCGGTGATCATCTGCTCCGATTTGCGTAGTGACGCGATTCCGGCGGCGGCAAGTATTTTGTGAAGTCTCTGTTTCATGGGCTTTATTGAGTCTCTCACACCCAAAGTCAGCCAGAGTTAAATTCCCCTACACACTCGCATCTTCCCATGGCGAAGTTTAGTATCGGCCTTGATGCATACTCACGGCATGCATTCAGCGGCCAGTAAAACCTAGTGAAAGACCTGAAATGACCTACGATCTCGTCATCAAGAACGGCACTGTCATAGACCCGGCGCAGGGCGTTCACGGTAAGAAAGATATCGCGGTTGCAGGTGGCAAGATCGCCGCTATTGAGGACTATGTATCAGACGGCGACACTCATGACGTGATCGAGGCTGACGGGTTGCTGGTGACTCCTGGACTTGTCGATCTGCATGTCCACGTTTGGTGGGGAGTCGCACACCTGGCGATCGAGGCTGACCCTGTGTGCGTCTACCGGGGAGTAACCACCGCCATCGACGCCGGATCGTCGGGCGCAAACACAATCGCCGGTTTCAACCGCTACGTGATGGACGCGGTCGACACGCGCGTTTTAGCGTTCCTCCACATCTCGGGAATGGGCCAGCTCGACAACGATATTGGAGAACTCGAAGACATCCGTTGGGCACGTGTTGAGAGGGCCGTTGAAGCTGCAAAGCTACATTCCGATGTGATTGTCGGAATCAAGGTTCGACTGACCGACAATATCGTCGGCAACAACGACATGGTCGCTCTGGATCGTGCTCTTGAGGCGGGAGCGGAACTGAACAAGCCGGTGATGATACACATCGGCGGGTCGGTGCACGATTTCGACGAATTCTTGGAAAAACTACGACCGGGCGACATTGTTACACACTCGTTCACAGGCAATCCGCACGGCATTCTCGATAACAACAACAAGGTGATCGACGCCGCATGGGATGCGATGAAGCGTGGCATCATTTTCGACGTTGGGCACGGAGCCGGGTCGTTCTCATTCCCTGTTGCCGAGGCCTGTCAGGAGCAGGGGCTCGGGCCGGGAACTGTGTCGTCAGATGTTCATCGATACAACCTACGAGGACCGGTTTATGATCTGATGACGACACTGTCGAAGTACATTTATCTCGGCTATTCGATCGACGATGCACTTGCTCTCGGAACGTCAAAGCCGTCGGCCGCGGTTGGACTGCCCGATCACATCGGAACGCTAACAGTGGGAGCGGATGCCGATATAGCCGTGGCACAGCTTCGGGAGGGTCCGGTCACGTTTACCGACGCCAAGGGCAATGAGCGAGCAGGAAATCAGCTGCTGGTGCCGGTAGAAACGCTTCGAAAAGGCCGCCGTTTCAACCCGATTCATTCCACGCACCCGGATCTTATTGGGCAGCCGCACAAGCACTAGCGGCATTGAGAACGGCGCCAAGTTTCATTGCTTGTCTTGGTGACCGTTCGTCAATATCGAATGCCACGAATCGGTCACGGCTTGATCAACATGCTCATGTTCAGACATAAGTTATTAGGGTGATTTCCGTTATCAACATTAAATACCCTC
>JAPYUK010000026.1:2647-27676 GCA_029936155.1 Dehalococcoidia bacterium
TGACCTCTGACCTCTGACCTCTGACCTCTGACCTCTGACCTCTGACCTCTGACCTCTGACCTGAGTCTATTCCGAAAAATGAATATCCAGCAATCGAACAGCGGCAACATTGCGCAGATTCGGTATCGTTCGCCTATTCTTGGATGATACAAACTTACATTGGTCACATAATCGGTCGATTACCACACCCTAGAACAACTAACGGGTTTTGTGGCAGTGCCGGGAGAACGTACGGATGGCGAACAATAATGGGCGAATCGGAATACTTGTTGGTGGTGGTCCCGCACCGGGCATCAATAGCGTAATTTCGGCCGCCGTTATCGAGGCAATCAACTCAGGATACGCGGCCATAGGTATCAAAAATGGCTACGAGTACCTCGTAAAAGGCGACACTTCACAGACCGTAAATCTCGCTATTGAAGACGTTACCTACATCCACACACAGGGCGGCTCGATACTTCACACTTCTCGAACGAATCCGACGAAGCGGAAGGAAGATCTCGAAACCTGTATCGCAACTCTCAAAAAGCTTGATATTAGCCACCTGATAACAATCGGCGGAGACGACACGTCTTACGGTGCATCCGAAATCGCTCGTGCCGCAGGCGGGGCTATCAGAGTTGCCCACGTACCGAAGACCATCGACAACGACCTCCCACTTCCTGGAGATATGCCGACCTTTGGCTACGAGACCGCCCGACACGTTGGCGCCGGAATCGTGATGAACCTCAAGGAAGACTCACGCACGACCAATCGCTGGTACTTCATCGTTGCGATGGGTCGACACGCTGGTCACCTTGCGCTCGGTATCGGTAAGGCGTCTGTTTCGACTATCACGCTAATCCCAGAAGAATTTCCTCAGTCGACAATCAGTCTTTCTGAAGTGTGCGACGTGCTCGAGGGGGCAATACTGAAACGCCGTATTTCGGGTCGACCCGATGGTGTCGCCATCATCGCAGAAGGCATCACCAGCAAGCTCAATATGGACGATCTACGCGCCATATCCGGCGTTGAAATTCCACGCGACGAGTACGGCAACATCCGGCTCGCCGACCTCCCGCTCGCTCGAATTCTCAGGGAAGAAGTTGAGCGTCGGTTCCGTGAGCGCGGCGAGGTCATGGGTATCGTCGACGGCACTCTTGGTTACGAACTTCGCTCCGCCCCGCCAATTCCTTTCGATATTGACTACACTCGAACGCTGGGACACGGTGCGGTTAACTTCCTGCTGTCCGATCCAGAAGACAACCCAGATACAGCGCAGGGTGCGATGATCTGCATCGTCGATGGCGAGCGAAAAGCAGTTGCGTTCGAGGACATGCGTGACCCAGCAACTGGAAAAACGTCAATTCGCCTGGTCGACACAAAAAGTCTCTACTACGACGTTGCCCGGCGTTACATGATTCGACTTGAGCAGTCGGATCTCGAAGATGACGAAACTCTCGCTAAACTCGCCGATAGCGCATCGATGCAGCCGGATGCGTTCAAGCGCCGGTTCGCGGTGAAGAGCTAACGGGGCAGCCGTAAGTGGTCAGCCAAGCGACTCAACTGGCGGTCAAAGCTGAGGTTGTGGTCAAGAATTTTGGCGCAACGTCAGTGCTGCATGACCTGAATCTCGAGCTACCTATAGGCGAAATAACCGTGCTTATGGGCACGAACGGTGCCGGCAAATCGACACTGTTGCGCATTCTCGCAACGCTCACCCAGGTCGATTCAGGCACCGTCTCAATTTTCGGTGCCGACATCGCAACCAACGGTCCAGCGGTACGTGCCCTGACCGGATCCGTATTGCACTCACCCATGCTCTATGCCGACATGTCAGTGCGTGAAAACTTGATGTTTTTCGCTGACATGTATCGCCTTGAAAACGTCGACGATCTGATCGCCCAGACCACGGTCATGGTTGGCATCGAGCCACGAATCGACGATCGTGTTCGGACGCTTTCTCACGGCTTCCAGAAACGTGTAGCTCTTGCCCGGGCACTCATGCACGATCCTCAACTGCTTCTGCTCGACGAGCCTGAATCGGGTCTCGATAGCCAATCGGTTGATCGGCTTGATCGCATACTCGACGAATACAGATCGTCTGGTCGCACCGTAGTCATGACCACACATATCGTCGAGCACGCACTTGAACTCGCCGATCGTGCAGTCGTTCTTTTCGACGGAAGAGTCGGTTTCAACTCGGAGAATCCACAGCGAGATCGGGAAGCGATCCAAGAGATATACTCGGCCAATCGCATATCCATTTCCTCGCTCGAAAGCCAACCCCAATGAAGGGTTCACTGGCCATCATATGGGCTATCGGTCGTAAGGATCTACTGCTCGAAATCCGCAATAAGGAAGTCGTAGTCTCAGTAGCTGGATTCGCTCTTCTTGTGCTCGTCATTTTCACTTTCGCCATTGATCTGAATCAAGGCAACGCGAAATTGGTCGGACCCGGCGTGCTGTGGGCAGGTATCGCCTTTGCCGGTGTGACAGGACTCAACCGTGCGTTTGCTCTCGAAGTTGAGAACAGTACGCTCGAAGCGCTAATGCTCGCGCCGATCAGTCGTGATCTTATTTATTTAGGCAAGGCACTCGGCAATTTTCTGTTCATCGCTGTCGCCCAGATCATCGTGATTCCGTTGTTCGCCGTGCTGTTCAACCTAATCGTGTTCAGGTGGGAGATGCTGGCAATCGCCCTGCTCACAACGCTTGGATTTAGTGCCGTCGGTACCCTATTTGCGGCGATGTCGGTACGTGTGCGTGCAAGAGAAGTGATGCTTCCCTTGCTGTTCCTTCCGGTAGTCACACCGCTACTAATGGCTGCGGTGGAATCCACCAGCCACATGGTGAACGGAAGAAGTTGGTCCGATATGGCGCAATGGCTGCAGCTCGCTGTGGCATTCGACGTCGCGTTTATCGTCGTTTCGGCCTTTATTTTCCAACACATTCTCGAAGATTAGACCCGACAAAATCTACACGCTCGCTATACACGTTATTCCTCAGAGCTTTATCTGAAATAAACCAAGTTCGTGATAAAATTCGCTTAGTATTCGCCCGAATCAAACGACCAGAGACCGTAATTAATTCATCGATGTTCAAAGTTCTCAACCTGCTTGACCCCTTGCTGGTCCTCAGCGCCGCCCTGATGGGTGTGACGCTTTACCTGATATTCCAGTGGGTTCCCACCGAACTCAATCAGGGCGCAGTCCAGCGAATCCTCTACTTCCACGTGCCTGTTGCATGGGGATCGATGCTGGGAATTTTCGTAGTCAGCGGAAGTTCGTTCATGTACCTGTGGAAGAAGAACGAGAAGTGGGACCGCCTTGCGGTTGCTTCAGCTGAGGTTGGAGTCGTATTTGGAGGGCTGATGCTTCTTACCGGGATGATATGGGCACGACCAGTATGGGCAGTGTGGTGGACCGGTGAGGCGAAGTTGACCACGGCCCTGATTCTGTTCTTCATCTACGTTGCTTACCTGATGTTCCGGGCGTACTTTCCACCTGGAGGTCAGCGCCAACGCCTCGCAGCCATCATCGGCGTAATCGGCGCCATCGACACACCGATCATCTACTTTGCCGCCAACCTATGGTCTCAGGCACACCCACCGATCGTGACGGGTCCAGCCGCCGATGCAGAGTCAACTCTGGGCAGCGACCTTGGTATGGTGCTTCTTGCTTCAACGCTGGCATTTACGTTTATTTTCATTTACCTGGTTCAGACCCGATACAAAATCCGAAAATCCGAGGACGATCTGGTAGAGCTAAAAAGGACTTCGACATCATCATCTATGCCAGCAGGAGCAAATTGAGAGTGACTAATTCTGTACCACGAGCGGGAGCACTGCGGATCGCTCTGGCGATGATCGTTGCCTTTGGAGTAGCGATCGCCCATTCGAGCACGTCATTTGCTCAGGATAGTTCGGTAGCCAGCGGGATAGTTGTTGGCGTCGAAGTCGACGATTCAGGCAATCTGACACGGTTCGCACTTTCCGACTCAACTGGCACGGTAACGACGTTCGATCTGTCGTTCGAAACAAAATACGGGCTCGAAAATCAGGCCGGAGACAGATGGGTTTCGTCCCAGGGCGAAGAATCCGCAGAAGCGGCACGAAGGCTTCGGGATCATCAAGAGAGATTCGCTCCAATCACTGTTTCTTTTGCAAACGGAGTCGCCAGTTCAGTCGTAGAACGTGAAGAGGGCAAGCTCGAAACGAATCTCGGATACCTGTTCGCAGTTTTCGGAATTACGTGGGCGCTATTCTTCGCCTACGTTCTATACATGGGAACCAAGCAGCAAGTCCTTCAGCACGAAATAGCAAAGCTAAAAAGCACCCTCGGCTAAAGAACCCGGAATTAATCTGCGTTACATGACCAACGAATCAAACGAACCAAATAACGATCAACAGCCGCCTTCGGTAGTAGTAACAACGGCAGGTACATCGACGCTGATGGGGCCGCGCGCTAAGCTGGCATTCGCTTTCATTCTCGTTGCGGCAGCGCTTGCGTACTTTGCCTTCACAGCGTTCGAAGGCGCAACTGTCGACTATCTTTCGGTTGAACAGGTATCTACTGAGGCACCGACAGCTGTAGATCGGCAAGTTGGGGTTATCGGCAAGCTTGTGCAGGACTCGTACGTTCGAGATGCCGACGGGCTAAGAGCTCACTTCGCGATCAAAGACGAAGACGGCGTTCAAGAGCTCGAGATCACTTATATGGGCGAGATCGGACAGGTGTTCTTTAACGACCACTCGGAGATCATTCTTCAGGGTCAAAAGATGGTCGATGGATCGTTCAATGCCGACAACCTAACCGTTCGATGCCCTTCGAAATATCTGACCGAGGCTGAGCAAGCCGAGATTGAAGCTCAGAACAACGGCGATCCGCTGGCACCGCCCTACCAGCCCGACTACTTCGACAGAGAAGCCTAGCCCGCGGGCGTTCGCCTCAAACTACTCGATTCGACTTTGCCTGAACTTGCTGCTCACCAGCGCAACTACGATGGTGAATACAATCAGTACGGTAGCCAGAATCGTAAGCGAACTACGAAGTCCGAATGCCGCCGCCAGTGATCCGCTTGCAAGCCCGCCAAGTGGAAATCCTGACCAGGCAATTTCGTAGGCTCCGATCACCCTCCCACGCACTTCCGCCGGAACGTTGAACTGAATAACCGATATGCCAAGTGCCACGTGCACAGAGTTAAAGTAACCCAGCAAAAACGCGAACGGCAACGCCATCGACATCGTGTTTGTGTATGCCCACGCCAACACGAATCCACCGAATAGAACATCGGTTACCAACAGCGCTGGCCCGGCTCTTCGCACACCGCCGGTCCATGACATCGTCATCGCTCCGGCAACTGCCCCGATGCCAACTCCGGCAAATAAAAGCCCAAGGCCTGCCTCGTTCGTGTTGAAAATTTCTTTCGCGAACGCGGGCAGGATGAAAACCAACCCACCGAGAGTCAGGGCATTCACCGCGGTAAACATAAGGTTCATTCGAAGAATTGGGCTGCTCTCGAGCACACGCCCGACTTCTTTCAGATCCTCAATCACACCCGATGATTTCATCCGCTTGACCTGCTCAACCGGCTTGAACGTCATGTAAGCGATGAACGCCAGACCAAATAGTCCCGCCATCACCGCGTAAGCTACGGATGCCCCGGCCGCTCCGAGCAGGAACCCTCCAATTAGTGGACCAGTGACACGGGCGCCGTTAAATACGGCTTGATCGAGTGATATCGCACGAACCAGAATGTTTTTCGGCACAACGTCGGGAAGTAGAGATAATCTCGATATCCAGTCGATCGCAAGCCCAGATCCCTGGAATGCACCCGCAACAACCACATGCCACGGCTCAAGATGATCCGTCGAGAACAATATAGCGATGAGCAGCATCGGTGTTCCTGCGACTATCGATCCAATCTTGAGCAGCATCACCCGGGGAACACGGTCGGCAAGAACTCCGCCCAGAATGCCGACGATCACGTTCGGGATTCCAACGGCAGCTCCGAGGGCCGCCAGCCACAACGTCGAACCTGTCAGCTCGAACAGAAGATAACCCTGGGCGATATTGATTAGTTGATGCCCGGTGCCCCACATCAAGGTTGCGGTAACAAATCGACGTAGCGGGGAGTTTCGTAGCGCATCTACTAACCCCGGAATGTGAGGGTCATCGAGGTTGTCTAAAGTCGAATCCGCGTCTGAAGTATCTGACATGGATTGCCATTGTGAACCCATCCCACCCGTTGCGGGCGTATACACATAAGCTGGCACGTCGTTCGTAGCGCGTGACCACGATATCAACAGTTGCGCCTCCGCTGATATAATACGATTCTCATCATGAACCCCGACGTAACGTTCAACACACTCCTACTCTCAGCGGCAATTGCATTCGTACTTGGTGCACTTCCAGTTGCCTACACCATTGGCCGACTCAACGGCATTAATGTGTTCAAAGTTGGATCGCGTCAAGCCGGTGCAACCAACATTTGGCGAGAAGTTTCACGCAAACAGGGCGTGATCGTCACGATTTTCGATGCGACCAAAGGTGTCACCGCCATTGTCATGGCTCGCCAACTCGGCCTTGAAGGGGTCGAACTACTTGTTCCCACATTTGCAGCGGTCGCTGGTCATTGGAACTCGCCGTTCACGAAATTCAAGGGTGGCGACGGAGTTGTGACGCTGATGGGAACGTCTATCGGCATCTACCCAATGGTGGTTTTTCTTGGTTTGCTCATCGGCACGATTTTCTCGGCAGTCATGAACCGGAAACTCAACTATCCGAGCCTATGGGGAGGCATAGTTGGATACGCGGTATTTATCGGATTGTCGTTCAGACCCGGCTCGGATATCGACCCAAACGTCGTTTACGGCCTGGCCGGGATGGGCCTGGCGATCATGTTGCACAGCATGTATTTCCACAAACGCCATCGTGATTATTTCCGGATTGAAGAGAGTGCAGAGGATGATGCCGAACCGACCTTTAGACAGGATCGTCTCGGCTAGTATCCCGTTTTAATTTAAAGCACAAAAAAACGGCGATGTGATCGCCGTTTTTCAGTTAATCCGATATTAGCTTCTAGCCGTCTTTGGGATTGCGTAGCGTCTCTTCGAGATGTTAAGGGTCTATCGAACCAGGAAGCCGCTGACACGCTAGATGTGTCCGTATCCGCACTGAAAGCTCACCTGCACCGAGGGCAGATCCAGCTACGAGATTCGCTTGAGCAGTACGTAGCTGAGCACGCTAAAGTGGACTGATCGCCTCCACCGTTTCCCGGTAGCAGTGGAGGGAATCGAAGCGCAATTCTTCAAGTGGTCGCTTGTTGCTATCGGCTGTATTGGTGATCCAAGTTAATCTCGTCCCTGCTAGCTGAACATATCTGCTTCATATTCGTAACAACCGAACTTTCTTTCTGGATTCACGACGCATTGGCGTCGGCTGGGCGATGGAGGGAGGCTTGTTGGTTGTCCCACCCACAGAAGTAGTCCTTCTGATAGTCGGAGGCTCCATCTTCTTCATTGCGGCAATACTTGTCCTGACACTCATAAGCAGCGATGTCGGCAACGTGATCTATTCGATCACTCAGATGAGTCTAAGGCAGGCAGCAACACCTGATAATTTTCAGAGGCGAGTTTCTTCTATATTTGCCACACTCGTGAGGTTCGGCTGGCCTAGCGGAGAGCTGCTAAGCGGGTTTCTGGCCGAACAACTCGGACTGCGTATTACTCTTTTTATCGGCACAGCTGGAGCTGCGTCAGCAGCGTTCCGGGTAATCTACGGCAACCTTTGGGAGTTATCTTCGCTGGATACAGACACTGAAATTCATTGGGAATGATGCGATCTAATCGACGGTTAGCCCCCAACAACAAAAAGCCCCGCACACGGCGGGGCTTTTTAGACACATGACCGAACATGACTAGATCTTCAGCAGGTATGTGTCCAGAATTTCGTCGTTGGTTCGCTGCGGGGCACGCTCCTGCAGCTTCTCGTAGCGATCCTGCAGAGTCGTATTTTCCTGTTTGTAGATCACGCCAAGCGGAATGCCGGGCTGATTGAGAATGTCGAGAGCTGCGGCTTCGCTGTAAGGGTTGTGCTCTTCGGGAATATCGTAGGCGAGTCCCTTGATACCTTCCCTCGGCTTACCCTTCAGAATGTCGTACGTGTCGTTGTACGTTGTGCACGGTGACTGGACATGGACGATGCTGAAGCCACGGTGGTTCATGGCTTCCTGAATAACTTTGGCCAACACACGAGGTTTGCTCGAGTAGTACGAAGCGATGTAGCTCACGCCCATCGCCATGTAGTTCTTGAGCGGGGAGACCGGAGCTTCAATCTTGCCCAAGGGTGTTGATGTGGTGATAGCGCCGAACTCGCTGGTCGGTGATGACTGACCCTTTGTAAGCCCGTACACACCGTTGTCCATGATCACCGCGGTGATATCGACATTTCGGTTTGCTGCAGGTCCCAAATGTTCGGCACCGATCGAAAGAAAGTCACCGTCACCGGCGACTACTACGGTGTTGAGTTCAGGTCGACCCATCTTCACACCAAAGGCGATGGGAAGGGTTCGGCCGTGAATACCGTGAATGCCGAATGGCTGTTCACCCTCAACAAGGTGAACCATGTTGCCTGAACAACCGATTCCGGCAACTATCACGTTGTTGCGTTGTGGCTCTTCGTGTTCCACCGAGTAACCTTCAAGCGCAACTTGAAGGGCTCGTCGCACGCCAAAGTCGCCACACCCGGGACACCATGCAAAATCATATTCTGGGTTTCGCTTGCTCATGTTGTTACTCCAGTTCCGATTCGTTCACCAATACTGGCTACAAGATCGGCAGGCCTGAAGGGCATGCCTGTGTACTGAGTAATAGATTCGGCACTGTAACCTTCCATTCTCAGGATGGCTGACCACTGTCCAAGATAGTTTAGCTCGGGAACGATGATTTTCTTTCCCGACTTCAGAACATCTTTGACATCCTCTGGCAGCGGGTTGAGCGCCACAGAGTAGAGCCATCCAATGTCTTCGCCCTGTTCACGAAGCCTATCGTACGCCTCACGAGCCGGACCCTTCGAGCTGCCCCACGGCATGATGATCGTGTCTGCCTCAGCGTTCTCGATCTCGTAGTGGGCACCACCCAGAAGATCAACCTTCTTGAATCGTCGCTTCGTGAGCCTGATATGGTGGTGAGGAAGATGAGTCGTGTCACCGATCTCATCGTGCTCGGATCCGTTCGCAACATAAGCACCAGGGCCGCCAGGAGTCGGCATGCCCGGAAGCGACGTTGTACCGTCCCACGAGTCGTACCGTTTATCGGTGTCGCCATCGCTAACGGCAGTGCGGCTCTCGGTGCTTACATCATCAAGGTTCGGCCTTCGGATATTCTCGCCGCGCTCGGCAAGACCGAACTCGGTAACAAGAATCACTGGACCCTGATACCGCTCCGCCCAGTTGGTCGCGAGCGCGCCAGCGTAGAAACATTCTTCAATCGAACCCGGTGCCAGAACTGGCATCTTGATATCGCCGTGAGCCGGGTGCATCGAGGTGAAGAGGTCTGACTGCTCCGACTTTGTTGGCAGACCTGTTGCCGGGCCACCGCGCTGAACGCTTGTGACGACCAGCGGAATCTCTGCCATCCATGCCAGTCCCAGTCCTTCGCTCATCAGTGAGAAGCCAGGGCCTGCGGTTGCGGTCATCGCCTTCTTACCGGCGAATCCTGCTCCGAGAATGGCGTTGATCGCCTCGATCTCGGATGCGACCTGGTGCACAAATCGGTTCTTGCCCCAAAGGTTGTTTTCCATCCACACAAGAATTGTTGTGGCAGGGGAAATCGGGTAGCCAACGTAGAAATCGAGACCAGCAGCTACGGCACCCATCGACAGCGCAGCGTTACCGGTTATCACGATCTGGTCGTAATCGGGCGGAATTGGTGCTTCAAGTTGGCCAACCGTAAATCCGGTCGACTTTGCGACATCAACACCAAGCCGTACTGCCTTGATGTTAGCCTCTATAATTTCTTCATCGCCCTCACGCCCACGTGTGAATCGTTGGGTAATAAATTCGTCGATTTCTTTTAGATTGAAGTCTATAAGGTGGGCAACCGCGCCGATGGTCACCATGTTCGCAGCACGTGCGTTGCCGGTGGACTTTGCAAGCTCGTCGGCCTTGATTCCGAAGTAGTGGCCACCCTCTGGCAGGTCATACTCCTCGGCGTTGTAAACGGTAACGCCGCCGGGGTTCAAATCTTCGTAATGGTGATCATAGGCGTACTGGTTCAGAGCGACCAGAACGTCGACTCCGTCGCCGGAACTCAACACTGGGGTAGTGGAGATGCGCACTTGAGAAGAGGCTGGCCCACCCATGATCTGCGATGGGAATGTGGAGTGAGTCTGAACGAAGTACCCAGCATGGGCAGCAGCCCGAGCCAGAGCATCAGCGGAAGTGACTAGTCCCTGACCGCCCTCTCCGGCGAATCTGATGACGAAGTCGTGCTTGTCCAATTGTTACTGCCTTCTTCCGAATTCAAACATCGGAATTCTCTTAATCGTTGTACCCGTGGGCAACTATTGAATTCTGGCCATGGCACAAAAAAAACCGCAGTCATTGTTAGATGAACATGCGGCTAATTATTATCTGTTATCGTCTGCGGGCGTACCGAAAAATGGAATATCACATTGCTCGCAGTCGTTCCAGCCAAACGACCGCTAATTTCGTTTACGTTTTGTATTCGTGCTTTACGCAATGGCATTTTGTTATTCGTACCCGATAGACAATTATCGAATTCGATCAGTTCAGTGTCAATTTATTTGAGGGGTGATTATCGCTCGGATTTGGAACTGATATCAAAATGAGCACTGCAGCGTTTGACCGTTTGCATCACCAAACTTAGAATCCGCTCACACATTTCAAGCTCCGATCATCTCAGAATTCAATTTATGACAAGAAATCGCACAACAGATCACTCCATTGACCGCTGGTCGGCCGGTGGCGTTGTGCTGCGCCAAAATCCCAACAACGCAGCCCAACTTTCGGTCGCTTTGTGCCACCGACGCTCGGAATCACTCTGGGCACTGCCTAAGGGAACTCCCGAAGAAGGCGAGTCGGTTGCAGAAACGGCGGCTAGAGAAGTCGCCGAAGAAACCGGTCTTCAGGTTGAGACAGGTCCCGCTATCGACGATACCTACTACTCTTTTTTTCGCACCGCCGGACAGACGTTAGGTGATCTCCCATACGACCGCGATAGCACCGTTCGCATCGATAAAACGGTCCACTGGTACCTGATGAACTACATCGGTGGTGACACATCCAATCACGATCATGAGTACGATGATGTTGAGTGGATCGACATTCAAGATGCATCACAGAGGCTGACCCATCGGAATGAAGCGCGAGTCTTGGAAAAAGCTGTGGCCTTTTATGAAGGCAGAACAGCAAGCGACGACTAAACTCCGTCTTATCGGCGAGCTGACCGTGTTACGGTCGAAATCGATGGACGATGCAGAAGCCGACTATTCGTGGCGCACTGATCCGGAGCTTGCCGGGCTCGACGCAACCCGCCCCGTGACGCTGACATTCACCGAGTACCTGCGCTACCACCGTGACGATGTGAATTACCCTTCACCATGGTCGGTTCGCATGGCAATCGACACGCTGGATGGCCGGCACATCGGCAACAGCATGTACTACGACATCAACACAGAAAAGTCGCAGTGCGAACTGGGAATAATGATTGGCGACCGTGACTACTGGAGCCAGGGGTATGGCACCGACGTGATCAAAACCGCCCTCGCCCGCATTTTTACCAACACTGAATTAGATCGGGTATATCTGCACACCCTTACCCACAATCTTCGAGCGCAAAAGTCGTTTGCGAAGGCAGGCTTTACTCCGGTACGAGAAGTGAAGCGGGACGGCTACGAGTTCGTGCTCATGGAGATCTGTCGGAAAGAGTGGGAAGTTATCTACGCTGGCTCGAACGCCTCGGCGAATTCAGGTGTCAATGTTGCAAAGGCAACTGAATCTGCGCCGTCTGGGACACCAGCCACCTCGACGTCAAAGGCCGACGCCGATCCACTACTCGGCTCCTAATAACAACAAACAATTGGAGATCGCATCAAATGAACTTGCTTCTTATTACCGGCGGTAAGCACCCGTACGAAGAGTCGACTCCGGTCTTGCAGAGGTTCCTTGAGGAAGCAAGGCACTCGATCACGCTTTCAGAATCGGCAAGTGAGCTAGCTGACGATCTTTCCGGTTTCGATGCAATTGTCCTAAACACGCTTCGACAACCAGACACCAGCAACGACCTCAATGATGCCGAACGATCTGGGTTCAAAGGCTATGTAGCTGGTGGTGGGTCGCTGCTGTCGATCCACATTTCGGCGGCGTCATGCCCTGACTGGTCAGAGACTAAAAATATCACCGGTGGCGGCTGGGTTCTCGGTTCAAGCTGGCATCCGCCGTTCGGATGGTTCCAGGTTTATATCGATCAGCCAGATCACCCGATCGTGGCGGGAGTTTCGGATTTTTGGACTTACGATGAGTGCTACTGCGGTCTCGACATTCAGCCGGGCATCGATGTTTTCATGCACGGCGTAGTCGAGGACGAAGACAAGCCGCTCGGTTGGACTCACCAGTTCGGTCAGGGCAGAGTGGCGAACATAGCGCTTGGTCACGCAGCCTCATCACAAGAACACCCCCAGTTCCAGAAGCTGATACTCAACGCACTGGAGTATTTGAAGTAACTAGTGATGCGTCCCCTCTCCCGCTGGGAGAGTAAGCAAGAAAATTCTCAGAAAGACCCCAACGAACATGGCAAAGCGCCGACCCAATATCGTCCTGATCATGTCCGATGACCTCGGATACGAAGCCATCGGCGTGAACGGTGGCACCTCTTACGCCACTCCAATTCTCGATGGTATGGCAGCGGACGGGGTTAGGTTCGAAAACGCCCACGTCCAGCCGCTTTGCACACCAACACGTGTGCAGCTGATGACCGGCAAGTACAACTTCCGAAACTACATCGGATTTGGTCTCATCGCCCCGGACGAAGTTACGTTCGGCCACCTGTTTTCCGACGCCGGCTACAAGACCTGTATCGCCGGGAAATGGCAGCTTCACTCGTACAACCCACCTGATGAAATGCCAGAAGCTCGCTCGACCGGTCAGACGATCGAAGACGCTGGGTTTGACGAGTTCTGCGTGTGGCACCCGCACCACACAGAAGACAAGGGCTCTCGATACAAGGACCCGATCGTCTATGAAAACGGCAAGTTCCTCGACGACACAAAAGACAAGTACGGCGAGGATATCTTTGCCGACTACATCATGGATTTCATGGACCGAAATCAGGACGATGCATTCTTCGTCTACTTCCCCATGGCGCTGACACACCGTCCGCTTGAACCGACGCCTGATAGTCCGGAATACGACGACTTCATTCCACCTTCAAACGAGACTCTTGGTGGCCGCACGTGGGACGAACTCGAAGGTTGGGACGACGATCCCCGCTACTACAAGGACATGGTCGAATACCACGACAAGGTGATCGGCAGGGTCAACACCAAACTCGAAGAACTCGGACTGGCTGAAGACACACTGGTCATCTACGTGGGCGACAACGGATCGCCTATCGAGGTCTGCTCAGTAATTCACAATCACACTGAAGTTTGTGGTGGGAAAGGTCTCACAGTTGACCGGGGAACACACGTTCCGCTAATCTGCAGCTGGCCTGGAACGATCCCTGCCGACTCGGTTACGACCGATTTAATCGACGCCTCCGACTTCCTACCAACCATGCTCGAAGCGGCGCAGATAACCGCGCCGAGCGACTATCTGATCGACGGCCAGTCGTTCTTGCCACAGTTGAAGGGTGAAGTTGGAAATCCGCGAGACTACATCTACTTCCACTTCGAGCCTATGAGCGGTCGTGTCCATAGATACGCACGCTTCATTCGAGATCGCCGCTGGAAGCTCTACGACGATGGCCGCCTTTTCGATTTGAACAGCGACCCCGAAGAGGAAGCGCCCTTCGATCCCTCAACCGACAACGACGAACGCTCAGAAGTTCGTGGACGACTCGCGCCGGTGTTCGACCAGATGGTGAACTAACCGCCAACTCCCCACCAATGACTACTCCACGAACCGACTGGCTCGCCCTTACAACTGAAGACGCTATCGATCCCGATCTACCGATCTGCGATCCGCATCATCACTTATGGGATCGACCGGGGTTTCGCTATATGCTCGACGAGTTGTTGGTCGACATCGGGGGCGGTCACAACATCACCGAAACAGTCTTCGTCGAGTGTAGCTCTATGTACCGGAAAGATGGACCTGAAAGCATGAGCCCGGTAGGCGAGACGGAGTTTGTAGCCGGAATTGCTGCACAAAGTGCCAGTGGTGAATACGGCGATACGAGAGTGGCAGCGGGAATCGTTGGGTACGCTGATCTGAGCCTCGGCAGCGCTGTTGAGGAGGTTCTCGAAGCCCACATCGTTGCAGGTGGTGGCCGGTTCCGAGGGGTCCGCAATTCATCATGCTGGGACCAGGACCACGAAATCCAAGGATACAAAGATCCGCCAAAACGGCTGCTTGGGAATACTTCGTTCCGAGAGGGCTTCGCCGTACTCAACAATCTTGGCTTGAGTTTCGATGCATGGCTGTATCACACACAACTGAGCGAACTCGTCGATCTGGCTAGAGCTTTCCCAAATGTGTCCATCATCCTGGATCACATAGCGGGACCAATTGGTATTGGTCGGTATGCAGGTAAGCGGGACAAAAGATTTCAGGTTTGGAAATCGGGAATGACCCAGCTGGCGAGCTGCGAAAACGTCGTCATGAAGGTTGGCGGATTCGGCATGCCGCTCGACGGCTACGCATGGCATGAACGCGACACTCCGGCGTCTTCACAAGAAATTGCATCGACGATGGCGCCCTACTACGACCACTGCATCGAGGCGTTCGGCCCGGAGCGCTGCATGTTCGAAAGCAACTTCCCGGTCGACAAGGGGTCAACCTCGTACACGACACTCTGGAACGTGTTCAAACGAGTTGCGTGCGGTTACTCAGCGAGCGAGAAGGCGTCGCTCTTCCGCAACACGGCACGGACCGCCTACCGCATTTAATCCTGCGGTGGCGCTGGATTCACGAGATCCAACCCGATCGTCTCGGGGAAGATGCCTGCGATTTCTTCGACGGTCCAGCGACCTGCTTTGTGAATCGAACGGCCGTGTTCCGGTGAGTTCATCAGGCTCACTCGATTGCCGACGGTGTGGAAAATCTTTCCCGTCACTTCAGACGCCTGATCCGAAGATAGCCATGCGATCATCGGAGCCACTTGCTCCGGCTCGGTCGTGAGCGTTCCTTCTGGAGGCGTTAAAAACTCGCCCTTACGCATGTTGCGAGTCGAATCGGGAATTGAATCCGTCATTCGTGTCTGCGCCCCCGGCGAAATAGCGTTCGCCGTCACCCCGTGCTTCGCCAGATCCTTCGACACAACCCGGGTAAACCCGGCGATGGCGTCCTTTGCGGCTCCATAGTTGGCCTGGCCGCCATAGCCATACAAACCTGATACCGAACTGAACGTAATGATTCGACCACTGCCCTGCTCTTTGAAAATCTGAGACGCAGGCTGAACCACCGAGAACGTGCCCTTCAGGTGAACACTCAACACGTCATCCCACTCTTGCTCAGTCATGTTGAAGATCATGCGATCCCGCAAAATACCGGCCGCCGTGACGACGATGTCGAGTCGACCAAATTCTTCGATGGCTTTCTTGACGATATTCCCACCGCCTTCCATAGTTGCGACTGAGTGATAGGAAGCCACCGCACGCCCGCCAAGCTCCGAAATCTCTTCGACAACCTGTGCTGCCGGAGTCGTGTCTTCGCCGTCACCGTCGAGCGCAGCTCCAACATCCGCAACCACCACCGATGCGCCCTGCGACGCCAGCAGCTTCGCCACGCCACGCCCAATGCCGCGTCCAGCCCCCGTTACAACAGCGACTTTTCCTTCGAGACGCATGCTGTCAACAGGTCCCGATACAGACGGATGCCCGAGCAGATTCGGACCAACTTGCGCATCAAGCTGATCAGGCTCCCACGTAGCAGGAGGAGCCGGGTTGTAGATGGTCTTCACCCGGCGCGGCAGTGTCATGTGGATAACGTTCCCGCCGTACACAATGAACGTTTGGCCGTTGACCGGACCTGAGTAGTCGGAAGCCAAAAACGCCACGAAGGGGGCAACATCTTCAGGTTCCCATGAGGCTTCGTCCTTGCCGGGGAAAAGTCCCTGTGTGGCAAGTCGTGCCCGAGTCTCCTCGGGGATGGTCTCGACCATGCGAGTCTCGGCTCGAGGCGCTATCGAGTTGGCAGTCACGCCGTACTTGCCGAGATCTTTTGCAACGACCTTCGTGAAGCCGTGAATACCGGATTTTGCTGCACCGTAGTTGGCCTGACCGGGGAACCCTACAAGTCCTGACTCTGAAGTGAATGTGATAATTCGGCCGCCGCGTTGCGCTCGAAATACTGGAGCGGCGTGCCTGACAACGTTGAATGTGCCTTTGAGATGAACGTTGTACACGTCGTCCCACTCTTCTTCGGACATGTTGTAGATCATGCGATCACGAAGAATTCCGGCAGCGGTTACGACGATGTCGAGCTTACCAAATGTATCGAGCGCAGCCTGAACGATTCGATCGCCACCCTCGAAAGTGGACACTGACTCGGTGATGGCAACCGCTTCGCCGCTTGCAGCTTTGATTCCAGCAACCACTTCATCGGCAGGACTTGCGCCTTCCAACTCTCCAGAGACTGAAACTCCAGCGTCGTTGACGACGACCTTCGCTCCGTTGGCTGCCAGTTCTTCTGCAATTCCCTTACCGATCCCTCGGCCAGCCCCGGTGACGATTGCTACTTTGCCTTCAAGCGCGCCGTTCATAAACTTCGTTCCTTTTTATATGGTCGTGGGTCGCCAAACGATTCAGGCGACTAAGAAAAAGTTGTCTTGGTGGGGAGAGAGACTAACGCCCTGCCCGGGGTTGTGATTGCGCCTTCAGGATTGCGGAGTCCGATCTCGACTTCGACAATGCCAACGCCATTCTCGATTCGAGTTTCGGTTACTTTACCTACACATGTCGCTACGTCATCTGGAAAATCGATCGCGCGATACGAAACGTCGAGTTCGAGTAGGCGACCCGTTGAGCCGATCCACGAAGTAACTAGTTCTCCGAGCCACGCACTTTTCAGTGCACCGTGAATGATGACCTTCGGATGACCTGCCTCTGCCGCAACTTTACGGTCGTAATGTATGGCCACGAAATCCTGCGATGCCCCGGCGTACATCACCAGCTGCCTGGTGTCGGGTTGTTTTACGACCTCTGGAAGCTCGTCACCAACGACGGCATCTTCGAACCACAGTGTCGGAGTTTCGATGCCTGTTTTAGTGATCACCAACGCCGCCATCCTTTTCGCCAATGCCGTAGGTAATAGTGGTCGTCGCCTGAGTCGCAACCAGCTGATCGTGTTGGTTCGTGTAGCTAATTTCGGTGATTTTGAAGAGCATTGCGCCCATTCGGCCATGCTTTTCAAACAGTTCGGTGATTTTGCGAACTACCGTGATGTGGTCTCCAACTCGGACTGGTTCGTGGAAGCGGTACTTGCTGCCACCGTCCAGGACATGAGCAAACGGTTCAGGAAAGGGGTTTGTGTAGCCACCGGGAAGGAGTGACCTGAAAAATGTTGGTGGCGCAATCAATCCGCCGTAGGAAGAGCTGCGCGCTGCGTTCTGGTCTGAGTAGAGCGGGTTCGGATCGCCAATGGCGCAGGCAAAGCGTTCCACAGCGTGCCGCTCGATGTCGTAGCTAGCGGGACGTGACTCGAGACCGATGAACGAGCGAAGTTCATCAGTAATAACAGACTCGCTTGCCGTACCAGATGTTGTCATCGCCATCTTCCCCCTTCGTACCGAACCGAAATAACCTCGCCAAGCCTACTATCTACTATCGGCAGACTCACGCCTACACTGTACGTCCTCAAGAAAATACCGCACGCGGTTAGTTTTTGTTTCGGTTGCGTTTACCGCCGCCTCGACCCGATTTTGACTCCTCGGCCGATTTTGCGGACACAGTTCGCTCTCGACGGCGCACCGCTGACCCGACCGAAGCAGCAGTCATCAGGATCGCAGTTGGGAAGAACAGGATTCCCAGTGACCATATCGTCCACACTACGAAAAGATAGATCAACACCGTCGAGAGCCAGAGATTTATTTTGCCTGACCTGTCGGGTGCTGCTTCTTTCGGAATGAGCAACAAAGTGAAACCGGCGAGCATGATCGGTATCAGACTCACGATCACTAACAGCGTGTTTCCTTCAGCAAGCAGGGTTTTTCGATATTCGCCGTCAACGGAACTGGAATCTTGAATCAGCGGCACAAATAGCACAATTCCGAATCCGAAAATGGCGAAGATCGTAGCGAAGAAGACGAAGAAATATATTCGATCCCATCGAGGCAGTTTCATGACGAACGATTGTAAGTGGCGCATCCGGGTCGCGTGCGGACATTTTCTTGACGAATGAGGTAATGATTTGGTCTGCTCGTGGGAACTCATTAGGGCAACGAGTTCGCCGACCGAGTCAATGACCAAATTTGGAACAACATTGTTGTGCCGCCAGTCGGCACCGCCCGACACCCAGCCGGTTTTCATTCCTGCATCATGAGCACCCGAAATATCGGCGATAGGATTGTCGCCGACAAATAGCATCGATTCCAGATTGTTTGCGAAGCCGAGAGGCAAGCCAGCGAGTTCGAAGATCGTACGATCTCGTTTCCCAATATCAACCAACGATGACACTACCAGCGCTTTCGCAGATCGATCCAACCCGAGGGATTTGATTACATCCATCTGGAGTAAACTTCCGTTGGTCACAATGCTCCAAGGCACTTCCTGCGTATCTAAGAATTCCATCGTATCTCGGGTTGCCGGTTCCAGTATGAAACTATTTGGGTATCCGTTGCCCACCACGATTTGAGCTCGTCTGCGTCGGTTCCTACGATAGATAGATCTTCTACGATCGCCAACATATGCGCACACTTGCTAGGCACAGATCCACCCGAGTCAATCCGCATGAACCTATCGATAACATATTGCGACTCAATGTTGGATTTCCCGGAAGTATGCTTTCAGCAAAAGTTAGTCCGAGTTTTCGGACGGCTGCGTCGCGGTTTACCAGCGTGCTATCAAGATCAAATAACACCGCTGCGATGTTGAACCCAGAAACACTAGTCATGCGAGTTGAGATGTACCCTCGACAAAAATGCTCAAACCGGCGACAGAGGTACATGAGGGCTTGTCGGCATCTCGATCAAAATCTCATCACCGGATTGGACCACCCCACCAGTGATAACCACACTCATCACCCCGGCCTTTTGCACGAGTTCGCCCGCTTCGTCTCGGCCCAGAACGGCCTTCATCAACCCCGGAATCAGGCCATTCAGCTGTGCACAGGGATTTCTCAGGCCCGTGATCTCCACAATCGATTGGCCACCGAGCCTTAACCTTGTACCGGTCGGGAGTGAGAGTAGATTTATACCAATCGTCGTGACGTTTTCACCCATCATACCCGGTACTACGTCGAAGCCTTTTGTGCAAAGTTCATCGAACAGTTCAGAGTGAATAAGGTGGATCTGCCGCAAGTTCAGTTGTGTTGGATCCCGTCTCACCCGACTTCGATGCCTCACGGTTACGCCTTTATGAGCGTCATCGTCAACGCCGAGTCCCTCGACTAGCGTTATCGACTCCCGCGACGGTTTCGACATCGTGTACGTAGGGCTAGAGTGAACTGCAAATACTTTAGAAGGCATAACTTGTCACCAATAAAACGTGCCAATGGCACCACTTACGGTGCGAACAGATCTGGGTCTTGGATCTCGATCTCATCTTCGTCGGGGTCGAACTGCCTGACAGATTCTTCCTCGACCACTTTTTCCAGCGGTGCAAACGATAGCATCAGCCTCTTCACGCCCTGTCCGGCAAACGCAACGGTCACCTGTGTATCACCACCGGTTCCCGACGAGCTTACGACAACACCATCGCCAAACGTGCCATGACGCACCTTGTCGCCAGCTTCAAACTGATCTCCAGTTCGGCCCGCCGACTCTGGCGCTGGGGTTGAAGCTGCCCGCTTCGTCCACATTGGATCGGGCATGCGGTCCGCCACACGGGAGTGCCCGCGAATGTCACGAGTTGTAACCAGCGAGTCTGGGATTTCCTGCAGAAATCGGGATGCCATTGTTGATCCGGACTGACCACGGAATCGACGCTGGAACGCCCGGAAAAGATTAAGCCGTTTTCGAGCTCGAGTCATGCCGACATACAAAAGCCGCCGCTCTTCCTCGATCTGAGTCGGATCGTCCACACTCCTAGAATGGGGAAGTATGCCCTCTTCCAGTCCGACAAGAAATACAGCGTCGTACTCCAGTCCCTTGGCCTGATGAAGAGTGATTAGCGTGATCGCCTCTTCCTCGACGTCAGTGTCATCACCGCCTTGAAGCCCGTCGACTTCAGATACAAGTGCAACGTTTTCAAGGAAATCGGTGAGCTGACCGCGCTCTTCTGAGCCTGCGAACTGCTCGGCTGAAGCCTTCAACTCTTGAAGGTTTTCCATCCGTTCTTCGCCGCGCTCCTTGTCCTCTCGCAGCATCGCACCGTATCCGCTGTGTTCGACGATCAGGTCAATTAACTCGTTCGTATCCAGAGCCATAGACTGTTCAATTAGTCGAGTGATCAGGTCACCAAACGCAGATACCGATTTCAACGCTCGCGTAGCGAGCTCGGCGTAGTAAGCGGGAGGGTCTTCGTCGCCACTCTGCACGCGGCTGATATCGAGAATTACATCGAGGATGGGTACGTTGTTGGTGATGGCCACACGCCTGAGCTCGGCGACTGTTTTTGCCGAAATGCCACGGGTGGGCACATTAATTATGCGTTCGAGGGCAGCATCGTCTGCCGGGTTGGCTGCGAGACGTAGGAACGACAGGACGTCTTTGACTTCTTTTCGATCGTAGAACTTCACTCCGCCAACGAGTCGGTACGGAATTCCCTCGCGGTTGCAGGCAACTTCGAAGGCGCGTGACTGAGCATTGACCCGGTACATAATCGCTACTTCGTTTCGGCCAATCCCGTCTTGCGATTTCAAGTTGGCTGCGGCTTCGAGCACGAGCCTCGCTTCCTCGTCTTCGTTGTAGGCCTCAGCAACAGAAATCCGAGTGCCACGATCGTTTTCTGTCCACAGATTTTTCTCCATCCGACCGTCGTTGTTTCCAATGACCGAATCTGCAGCTTCGAGAATGATCTGCGTCGAACGGTAGCTCTGGTCGAGTGTCACGATCTTGGTGTCTTTGAACGTGCTTTGAAAATCAGTCAGGTTCGTAGGGTCGGCATGACGCCATGAGTAGATCGACTGGTCTGGATCACCAACCACACAAATATTCTGGCTCTTCAGCGCAAGCATCCGCGCCACCTGAAACTGAAGCGGGTTAGTATCCTGAAACTCGTCGACTAGCAGGTGATCAAACCGGGTCTGGTACTTTTCGAGCATCTCGGGAAAGCCTTCGAGAAGCATGTAGGTCTTCAGCAACAGATCGTCGAAATCGACAGCATTCGCTCGCTGGAGGGCACCTTCGTATGCCGCATACACGCGAGAAGCCACCTCGTCACGATAGGTTTCTGTGCGGCGTTCGAGCTGCGCCGGGCTGCGCATGTTGTTCTTGGCGTCGGAAATAATGCCCAGCAAAGCCCGAGGGGGAAACTGCTTAGGGTCGATGTCGAACTCATCGAGAATGCGTCGCGCCACACGAGCCTGATCGTCTGTGTCGTAGATCGTGAACTCAGGTTTCAGACCGACGTGTTCACCGTCAGACCGCAATACTCTCGAACAGAAGCCGTGAAAAGTACGCACCTGAAGTTCGTCGGAGCCGTGACCCACGAGTCTTTCGCACCGCTCTCGCAGTTCTCTTGCCGCTTTGTTGGTAAATGTGACTGCAAGAATCTTCCACGCCGGAACGCCTTTTTCGCCGATCAAATAGGCGACGCGATGAGCCATCACACGCGTCTTACCAGAGCCGGGACCCGCCACGATAAGTAGCGGTCCATCGGTATGGATTACGGCTTCACGCTGTCGGTCAGAAAGTCCGGCAAGTAAGTTTTCCGCAGGCGAAATCAAAGGCATCAAGCAATGTTAGCCGTCATCCGGCGGAATGCCCGGTTAGCTGGCACGATTTTTGGAACAGATCCCGTGCGACGCTGAGCTGTTGGTCGGGCACTCAGTTTCCCAAGCGATTCTGAGAAATCGCTTGCACCGATACGTGGAATGCTCTGCTCGATCCTCGAGCAGCGCCAAGGCTTGCACCTTCAACACCTGATCGTCCGAGCCTTCGGTTGAAACCACAGATCACGGGTTAATTCCATGGTCGCATCGTTGACTCGCCAGTAGTAGCGCACCTGTCGGTAGTAGGCGTTGACTCGCCAGGTGCCGGTGATGTCCAAGTACTCGACAGTGAACTCCTTGTCACCGAATTCGGTCCAGCAGTTCGTGGCGACATCGAAATCATCAATCGTGCGGGCATCAGTTGCTTTCAAGTACTCGTGAACTACTGCCAGCGCTTCCGATTCGGTCCGTGTAGCCGCAATGCTGGGTAGCCCAATCTCTTTGTCGAAAATGAACAGCGTAAACACAACGAATAAGGCGTAACTCGGAACGCCAACGTAAAAAATCGTCTTGAAGAAGAATCCGACCCCGAAACGCTGCTTTTTACGGCCCACCCGAGGGGCGATTGTATCGAGAATGCTCAAATGAGTACCCGAACCCTCTTTAGCGAGTTGCTGGTTGGGCCAACTGATCTTCCAGTGCAGCAATATCAAGATGTTCTGAAACTAGATCAATCATTCGCACAAGCTTGTCGGCATGATCGAAATTGACCTGTGGCTGCAGACCTTCAAGCTGTTCGGCCACGTCGTGAGTGTTTCCAGGGACTACGACGATGGGTATGTCTCGCTGAGCAGCCTCGTAAATCACGTATTCAACTGGCCGTACGCCTTTTGTTAATACGAGGGCGCGGGTCGTTTCGGTTTGAATTGCGGCAAGCTGCACGTCCGGCCTGTCGCCGCGAACGATCACGCCGGTGTTCTTACGGCTTGAAAAGTAATACGGACCCCAGTCGAGAACGAGTCCGCCGATTAGGAAGTTGTCGAGCAACTGTTCCGACTGGCCTTCGCCGCTCAGAAACTGTCCACCCAATAACTCTGCGACCTGGCCAAGCTTCGGTGCAAGCATTCGTCTATCGTCGGGAATCGATCCAAGGAGTTTGGTCCCTGCGGCCTGGAGATCGGCAGCGATCGTATCGGCGGCGTCTTCGGCACGGTACTTCGGAAGTCCGTTGATAACAACGCCAGCGAGGCGTGCTCCATATTCCTTCGCAGCCGCTGCGACTCCCTCGCCATATTGAGTGACCAGTAGAACGAGTCCGTCGGTGGTGTTCGCTAGATCGAGATTGGATTTCGTGTCGGACGAACCTTCAACGACTATGATCTTGCTATTGCCTGCTGCTTTCGAAATATTCGATGCGATTTCTCCAACTGCACCGCTTATCTCCGGATTTCCGGGCAACAGGCTGGCAAACACCGCTTTATCGGCATCGCTAGCTGCGCTTCCATCAGAAACTCTGCCCACCGCAGCCGGTGCCCCATCCGTGCCCAGCAGTGCTGCGAGCGCCGCTGCGATAGCCGTTTTTCCGGCTCGGTCCGAGATTGAAGCGATGATCAGAGTCGCCATTAATATCCTCTAAAAGAACTATCCAAGAACTGGTGATCAGAAGCTGCTCAGGCCGGTAGTTGGCATTGCCGAGTTCTGATCGAATAACGTGCATGCGATTAGCAGGCGAAATTATAGCAGCGCGCCCTGTGGCCCATGTGCGAATTTTGCTTTTCATGGTGAGGAATAACGCGAACTGGCTCAGGCTCGTAGATAGTTCTATTGCCTCGCCCGAACGTCGGGGCTACGATTGATTGCCGTGCCGTGTCGCCATCGTCCTGAAAACAGAGACGCAACACCGGTCAAGTGGTCGCCAAGCCGAGGTAGCTCAGTTGGTAGAGCAATGGACTGAAAATCCATGTGTCGGCGGTTCGAGTCCGCCCCTCGGCACCATTTGTTTGAACTAGAAATCGACCAGTTCCGTCTATTCGGGGCTGGTCGATTCTTGTTTTGACAATAGTTCTGACAATAACTGGTTGCAAAATAGGCGTTATCAGTGGTGTTCAACGAAGCTGAAAAGGTCGAGCTGTCCACACTCAATATCGAACAATTACGGGTTGGAATGCGTCATCCCGGGCAGAATTCAGACGACTAGGCGCTCCCAGAGAGCCAGTTTGAGCCGGATTCGCCGACTGCCACGCCCCGCACGGCGAGGGAAGCGAGCTTCCGTTCAAGCGAGTCTGTGAGTGAGCTAGGAGAGGGCAACCCTGGAGACCTCGGACTCGCCGAGAGTGGATTGGGTCGACTTTTTTTCTCCATGAAAATTCTGAAAAAGATATTTCTTGTCAAGTCCATCGCCGCGCGTAAATGTTTAGCGCGCCTCTCACGCCCTCATGATGCACGAGCAGCTGCGCTCCAACATCGCGGGCTCTCGTCTGAGTTCATGGCAAGCTGTAATAAGCGATTTGCACATGGATTTAGAACATGGAGCTGGTGATGTACGACCGAAATTTAGGAAGTTACGTTTGGTGTGGGACAGGCAGACAAGCTCGACCGAAGTGCCGGGTATGTAATGAACAAATGCTGCCGGTTCTCTTCGGTAACCAAGACCATCTCGGTGGGCGTGGCACAGCGTGGCTATGGGGCGGAGACACGCCTAAACCCGATTCGCCTTATTGGTGTTGTCCTGAGTGTGGTGTGAGCTATATGGTCGGCAAGCGTGACTCGCTGAAGTTGCCAACCGTCGATGAGCTACCTGAACACATCCGAGTGTCTGAGCAAGGCGAACTGTAATGC
>JAPYUK010000069.1 GCA_029936155.1 Dehalococcoidia bacterium
ACGGTAACCAGCGCCACGCTCGAAGGAACGGGTATTCCGACTTCACGCCCGATTCTTACTACCGAACCTAGAATGTCATCTAGTTCCAGCGGTCTACCGTTGTCGAGGTCGTACTGGAGCGATGCTTGAGTTTCCTCTGCCTCAGCAATTGCATCTTCCATTTTAGATTCGACGCAACGAGGCGGGAACGTAACGCCCTGCGACTGGCCGACTGCCACTATTTCTTCCATCGTGGTTCGGACTGAATGTTCGCCATGTGGGCTTGCAAGAATCTCTGAAAATGAAGCTCGGGAAGCTGCCATTACTGACCCTATTGCCCCGACACTGACCATCTTGTTCCAGAGCGTATCGACGATGTTGCTCGATACTTTTATCTGTATTTCTTCACGATTAAGCAGATTCTGTATGGCCTCGATACGCGGGGTCGTGGAGCCATCTTCCTCACCAAACTCGATCATCGCGGTTGAGCCGCTCTGGTGAATATGACCCGGCCCGGTGATTCCCGTTTCTATATACGTGGCGCCTTGAAGCACGTGGTTCGCCCCAAAAGCCTTGCCAATAATCGACCCGCTCGTGGCACCATTTTGAATCGTGAGAATCGTAGTCTTTTCACCAATCATGGGCTTCATGGTCGGGAAGGCTTCAGCGTTCGAGTAGAGCTTTATGCAGTGCAGTATGAGATCAACTTCGCCTACTGTTGAAGGATCGTTGGTGACCGGAACATTTACGGTGAAGTTGCCCCAGTGGCTATCGACCTTCAGGCCGTGCTTGGCGATCGCTTCGCCGTGTGCTCCTCGGGCTATCAAAGTAACATCCTCACCCTGATTCGCCAGCACGCCCCCAAAGTAGCCACCAACTGCACCCGCACCCATTACCGCTATTCGCATTGCCAATACCTGATCCGTTTCAAGATTCGCTCTTAGTAATTTTCGCCGACAACACTATCCGAATGTCTGGCATTTTGGTTTGCCCCGTATCGTCTCCGAGTAGTCAATTATCTACTTGAAATCTCTAAAAAATCCGGTGTACGCAGAACGGGATGAAGGTTCATTAAGGAAATCGGTATTCCGCTGCTAAAATTGTTGGTCGATTCACCAAAGGAACCAACAATTTGACTCAATCTACTCTCGTCCGGTCGGACAACCGCTCAGTTTCTGAACAGCGCCCGATCATAATCATCCCCGGCTACGTCCCCGACGCTGAAGGCTCGGCGCTGATCGAAACCGGCAACACTGTGGTTATGTGTGCGGCGACAGTCGAGACGAGGGTTCCACCGTGGATGCGGGGCAAAGGCACTGGTTGGGTGACGGCCGAGTACTCGATGCTCCCACGTTCGACACGCGAGCGAGTTCGACGGGAACGCAGCAAGGTTGGCGGTCGTACACAGGAGATTCAGCGATTAATCGGGCGGGCTCTTAGATCAGTGACCGATCTTTCCGCACTTGGCGAAATTTCTATCCTTCTCGATTGCGATGTACTTCGCGCCGATGGCGGAACCCGTACGGCTTCAATTACCGGAGCTTATGTGGCACTGTATCAAGCGTTGTCGGGTCTACTTGAGGCAGAGACGATCGAGTCGATCCCTCTCCGAGACTCGATTGCTGCGATAAGCGTTGGCATGGTTGATGGCGCCGCCGTTCTCGACCTCGACTACAACGAAGACTCCGCAGCCGATGTCGATATGAACGTAGTGATGACCGGCAGCGGAGAGTTTGTCGAGCTTCAAGGCACCGGTGAAGAGGCGACTTTCACCCGGGCACAGCTCGACGAAATGCTGGGACTGGCCGAGCTGGGAATCGAAAACCTTCTTACCGCCCAGAAGACGGCCCTGAGCATTTAGTCCCCTATACATCTAAAAAATCAATTGAACTCAAGCTATCTGATCAGACAGCACGAAAACTAAGAGACGCGAAGAAAAACATGGCGAAAATCACTTCAGTTATCGGACACGAAATCCTCGATTCGCGAGGCAACCCAACGGTTGGTGCGACCGTGGTTCTCGACGATGGAACAACGGCATCGGCAGCGGTTCCTTCAGGTGCCAGCACCGGAAGTCGTGAGGCAGTTGAGCTTCGAGATGCAGACCCGAAACGGTTTGGGGGTAAGGGCGTACTCAAGGCAGTGGGTGCCATAAATGGGAACCTTGCAAAGGCCGTTATTGGTCTAGAAGCAACCGATCAGCGAGTTATTGATCAGGTGATGATCGACCTCGACGGCACGCCGAACAAGGGTCGAGTTGGTGCGAACGCCATTCTTGCTATTTCACTCACAGTGCTTCGAGCCGGTGCTATCAGTTCCGGGAAAGAAATGTTCCAGCACATCGCCGAACTTTCTGGCAATGACTCACCAGTCGAGCTTCCAGTACCGATGTTCAACGTGCTAAACGGTGGCGCACACGCCATGGGTTCAACTGACTTTCAGGAATTCATGGTTGTCCCGGTTGGTATCGAATCTTTCTCCGAGGCTATTCGCTGTGGTGCAGAGATGTACCAGTGGTTGCAGAAGAAACTCCACGCCGACGGCCACGCAACTACGGTTGGTGATGAGGGAGGGTTTGCACCTCAAGGGCTGACGAATCGGCAGGCACTCGAATACGCCACGGCAACTATCGAAGGAGCCGGGTATCGACCGGGGGAGGATGTATACATCGCACTCGATCCGGCGTCGTCGGAATTTTATGCCGACGGCATTTACGACCTTTCACGAGAAAGTCGAAAGCTGTCGAGCGAAGAAATGGTCGAGGAGTACGCATCTCTCGCGAAGGACTTCCCGATCTACTCGATTGAAGACGGTCTTGCGGAAGACGACTGGACAGGCTGGGAAGTTCAGACAGCCAAAACGGGCGATCAAATTCAGCTTGTTGGAGACGACCTTTACGTTACGCAGGCTCGGTACGTGCAGCAAGGAATCGACACGAAGGCCGGAAATGCCGTGCTGGTGAAGCTGAATCAGGTGGGCAGCGTTTCGGAGACTCTCGACACGGTTGCCCTCGCACAATCATCAGACTTCGGTGTTGTGATTAGTCATCGTTCGGGCGAGACTGAAGACACGTCAATCGCAGATTTGGCTGTTGGTACTTCAGCAGGCCAGATCAAAACGGGTGCGCCAGCACGCAGCGAACGCATCGCAAAGTACAACCGACTTCTTCGAATCGAAGAGCTGCTCGGCGATAAGGCACAATACGCAGGCAAGCGTGTTCTGCCGAACTAACGCCGGAATTATTTCACCGAGAACGAGTAGTAGAGGAACGAGCAAGTAAATGGCAAAGACGAAGATTGGGATCAATGGGTTCGGCCGCATCGGCAGGCAGGTGTTCCGCACGATTTCAGAGCGACACGGTGACACGCTGGAGGTTGTTGCGATCAATGATCTGGGGGGCACTGCAACAAACGCACATCTACTCAAGTTTGACTCAACCTACGGCCGTTACTCAGGTGTGGTCGAAGCAGAAGACGGCGCGTTGGTAATCGATGGCCGAAACATCACTTCGTTCTCTGAGAGTGATCCTTCGAAGATCAACTGGAGCGACGTCGGTGTCGACATCGTCATTGAGTCGACCGGGTTTTTCACCGACGCTACCAAGGCTGCGGGTCACATCAGTAGTGGTGCAAAAAAGGTGATCATCTCGGCTCCCGCCAAGAACGAAGATCTCACAATTGTGCTGGGTGTGAACGACGGCCAGTACGATCCGTCTGCTCACAACGTTGTTTCGAACGCTTCATGTACGACCAACTGTGTGGCTCCGATGGCCAAAGTGCTGCACGACAGCTTTGGGATCGAGAGCGCATTGATGTCGACGATCCACGCCTACACCAACGACCAGAATATTCTCGATCAGAATCACGACGATCTGCGTCGAGCACGTGCGGCCGCTAACAGCATCATCCCGACTACAACGGGTGCAGCCAAGGCTGTGACGCTGGTTATTCCGGAACTTGAGGGCAAAATTGACGGTATGGCGTTTCGGGTTCCTGTAATCACTGGATCGGTAACTGATCTAACGGTGAAGCTCGAAGGCAAAGCATCACTTGCCGATGTGAACGAAGCCTATCGACAGGCGTCGATGGCTGATGATCTGCACGGCATTCTTGGCTATTCTGACGAACCTCTGGTTTCTGTCGACTTCATTGGCAACCCCAACTCATGCACTATCGACTCGCTGGCAACTTCAGCTGTTGGCGATGGCTTTGTAAAGGTTGTGGGCTGGTACGACAACGAGTGGGGTTACTCCTCACGAACTGCCGATCTTGCAAACTTCATGGTTGAAAAGGGTCTGTAGGCGATTAGTTCGAACTGAAATATATGTAAGAAGTGAGCGTTGAAAGTTCAACTCGCTACGGCGACGAAATCGTCTACTAAATCTGTCAGCAGCGATCGATATCAGCTCGGCGTAGTTCCTGATCAAATTCTCAGTACTTGGTCAGGGACTTTTGGTTAACCGACTCCCGTGTCGCACTCGAAACCGGCGACATCGATTCCATTCTCAAAAACCAACCTTAACTTATACGCGGGCGTATAATTTCGGGTAATGCGTCGCTATGACGCAAAGGTGTGGCGCGGGTTCGGTGTCGCGATCACATTTCACATAGATCTCCCAGTCTAAAAAACGGGATTGATCTCTAAAAGCCGGAAGGACCATTAGAAATGGCAACTACAAGCGTTCGCTCTGGCGACGGCGCAGCAGGTGCACAGCGTTGGAAAGAAATGTCAAAACCCGAAGTCGGTGACTGGCGGGTAAAGGGCG
>JAPYUK010000027.1 GCA_029936155.1 Dehalococcoidia bacterium
GGAACTCCGGCCAGCTTCGCCGCTATTGGAGCGTAGATATTCGGCTTGGTGTGGAAGTTCTGAACGATGTCGGGTTTGATCTTGCGCAGAATCCTGCTGAGCCCGAGTATCGAGCCGACTTCAGCGAGCGGATTCCGGCCGCTACGGCTCAGCTTCCACTCGACGAACGTGGCTCCACCAGCTTCTATACGGTCGTTCCAGTCGCCGCTGGCCACAACTGCGTAAACCTCGTAACCATGCTCCCGAAGAAGCCTGATCCATGGCATGCGAAGTCGGTAGAAAATCTCGTTTTGGTTAACCACGAGAGCTATCGAAGTAGGCTTTTCTTTGTTGCGTTTATTGGACAAAGTGTGGGTGATTATGAAGAGATTTTTTGCGTTTTCGAAACGAGGCCGATAGGAGATTCTTTACTCTGACCAATGATCGATGGATCTCGGTTCCAGTCGAAACTCGCATCGTATAGGGCATCGTTGCTCACATCATCGGAAACCAGCATCCCGCCGCTGCGAATGAATGGCCAGGCGGTGTTGTATTCCCGAAGCTGATTTGTGTACGAGTGGCGAGAATCGTGCTGGAAAATATCGATTTCACCCAGTTCGTGGAGTACTGCAGGGAGAAGTTTTTGGGAGGGGCCGGTTCGTAGGCTCCAACGGTGGCGAAGTTCGGCGGGAACGAGATAGCCGACATCTGGTAACAGCTCGGTGTTCGGGGTTGGAAGATCAATGCTCACAAGCCTGCCAGTGCCGTTTTCTTCCATTGCGTGCAGGATCGTCCAAGAACTGACGCCCGCTCCGACTCCGGTCTCGACCATCACTTCTGGCTTGAGCAGTTTTACGAGTGCGTAGGTGGTGGCGGCGAGTTCGGATGTTGCAGACCACTTGATCGTCATGCCGGGGTCTTTGTTCTCGGCGACCAGAAAATCGGGAAGTTTACTGAGGAGTGCGTTGACCTCTGCCAGATCGACTCCGGTTGCTTCGGCGATTCCTTCGGCGACTGGTAGCTGGCGGTCGGTGTAGTAGTCGAGGAAGCTTTGGTGGCGCGGTGTGATGATCCGGTCGTCGATGAACTCGGCGGCCCAGGTGGCGGCAACTCGAGGAGTCCTGAAGAACCGCACTGTGCGGATGAGCGCTGAAAGCATTAAATCTGGGAGTCCTGAATTGCCGGTGTTTTCACCTTAGGTGTAGTAATTCCCGATAGCTGTTGATAGAGGCCATCGAGCCGTGAAACGTAGTTGGCTAGCGAGTAATTCTGCTCTGCACGAGTTCGTCCGGCGGCACCGAGCCTTGTTTGCAGTTCGCCGTCGGCTACTAGGGTATTGAGCGCTTCCGCCATAGCTTCAACGTCTTTTGCTGGCACGAGAATCCCTGTTTCGCCATCGATTATCGCCTCCGGCGTGCCGCCAACCCGAGTGGCTATCACGGGTTTTCCAGCGGCCATCGCTTCGATCGCTGTTCGAGGAAATCCCTCGTTGAGCGACGGCATCAGCACGCTATCGGTGGCTGCCAACAGATCAGGAAGATCATTTCGCACGCCAAGAAAGGTTACGTTTTCGCTGATTCCCAGCTGGCCCGCCAAATCTTCAAGATAGCCGAGCTGCTCGCCCTCTCCGGCCAGTGCCATGCGGAGGTTCTGGTGCTGCTCACTGGCCGCAGCGAACGACTTGATTCCGTACTCGACCCCTTTGACGGGTCGAAGTCGACCGATGAACGTGACGAGGTGATGGGTGTCGTTGAGCCCGAGTTCGGATCGTAGTTTAGCCCGCTTCGTTGAAGCCGAAAATGCTGCAAGATCCAGGCCTGATCGGACCAGCTCGACTTTCTCTGAAGGAACGCCGAGATCGCTAACGATCGCTTTGCCTCCGATTTTAGAGTTCACTTCTACGGCATCGGTAAGTGGATTCGTGAGTTTCGTTGCTATTCGGCCCCAACGTCGGGCCTGCCCGATGGTTCGCTCTGAGCCAATGATCGCTGGAACGCCGGTAAGCCGACCGATAATGCGGCCGAGAACATTGGCGTGCAGCAGGTAGGTGTGAAGTACGTCGGGGCGCAGGTCTTTGAGTAGCGACCGTAGCCGTAGTGCCACAGAAATATCGGTTTTACGGCTGAGGCCCAGGGTGCGAACTTCGATGCCCGCATTACGGAACTGCTGGACCATCTGCATACGATCCATGATCGAGCACACGACGTGCTCGTAGTGGTTGTTGTCGAACCGAGGAAGTCCGAGCAGCATGCCGTGCTGAGCACCACCGACTTCAAGACTCGTGATCAGGTGCAGAACCTTGATTTTTCGCGGCTGCTGCGTTTGATTTGGCTGAGGAGCGGTATCGGTGCTAGCGGTTGGTGAGATGGTCATGCCAGCGCCACCTTGAAGGCCTGCGCCCACGTCTCAAGGCAAATCAAATTCCAGATTCGAACGGCGTGATCGTGTCGCCGTGCGGCGTGCTGGTCGATCATGTTCGAGATGAATTCGGGGTGAATAATTTTTGCGACTTCGGCGTCGGGCGACAGCAGCAATTCCCGAGTCGAGTCGCGCAACGGACCGTTGATCCACTCGCCGACCGGCACGGTAAAACCTGCCTTAGGACGGTTCGAAATCTCGGATGGAATCAGGTCGGCGTACGCTCGTTTCAGCACCTGCTTGCCTGAACGGCCGCTAATCGAATATTCGCCAGGAATCTTCGTGGCGAACTCCAAAAGTCGATGATCCAAGAACGGGCTTCGTGCTTCCAGGCCGTGTGCCATTGTCATGCGATCTGCCTTGACCATGAGATCGCCGGGTAGGTACGTTGTCGTGTCGACCCACTGTGCCGTTCTGGCCGCAGCGGGATTGTCGAAACCCTCAAATGCAGCTGCTACTTGGTCCTGTAGGCCGCCGTTACTGGCGAGAGTGGCGGCGAATTCTGGTGTGAAAACATCAGCGTGTGACTCTGAACGAAACTGCTGCATCCAACCCATGTACCACTGCTGAGTGGTGTTGGTCGCGGGGTAGGTGAGCCGCTTGAGCCTACGCAGGTTGCTGCGTTTACCGGGCGATTCGGGAATCATGCCGGCCAGCGGCCCAACCAGGCCCTTCCTGATGAACCCGGGAATTCGGTGATATTTCTGCGCTAATCCGATGCCGATGTAGCGATCGTACCCACCAAACACCTCGTCACCGCCGTCGCCGCTGAGAGCAACTGTGACGTGCTGACGGGTCTGTCGAGACAGGTAGTACATCGGGACCATCGACGAGTCGGCGAACGGCTCGTCGGCGGAGCGAACTATTGATTCGAGATCGCCAACGAGGTCGGGAGTGACGATAAATTCTTCGTGGTCGGTATCGAATCGCTTGGCGATAGTTCTCGCATATGGTAGTTCGCTGTAGGAGTCTTCCTCGAACCCGATCGAGAAGGTTTTGAGTTTGCTCGATGAGGCCTGTGCAGCTGCTCCGACGATGATCGATGAGTCGAGTCCTCCGCTCAGAAAGAAGCCGAGTGGCACGTCACTAATGAGTCGAGAAGTTACTGCCTGATCCACTAGCCAGCGCGTTTCACTGGTGGCGTCTTCTAGCGATATCCTGTCGTCCTGCTCCCGGTCCAGCTTCCAGTATCGATGGATCGTGATTTCCGAGTTTTCGTATATGAGAATGTGGGCAGGTGGGAGTTTTGAGATTCCATTGAATATGCTGCGGGGTTCGGCGACGTAGCCGTATGTGAGATATGAGGCGAGTGCTACAGCATCAACTTCCTTGTCCAGCCGGTTGCTGCTAATGAGGGTTTTCGCCTCGGATGCGAACATCATCTTGCCGCCCGATTCCGAGTAGAGAAGTGGCTTTTTCCCGATCCGGTCGCGCGCGAGAATAAGTCGCTTGTTTGGCTCGTCCCAGACGGCCATTGCGAACATGCCTTCGAGTCGTTTTACGAAGTCGGCGCCGACTTCTTCGTAGAGATGAACCACGACCTCGGTATCGGAGTTTGTTCGAAACTTGTGGCCGCTGGCTTCGAGTTCTTGCCGGAGCAACTGGTAGTTGTAGATTTCGCCGTTTGTGATTACAAAGATCGTTTCATCTTCGTTGGCGATCGGCTGCCAGCCGGTTTCAGTGTCGATTACAGAGAGGCGGGTGTGCCCGAATGCGATCGACTCTCGAATCATCGTGCGGGTGCCGTCGGGGCCTCGATGTTCGAGGGTTTTGCACATAGCGTTTAGCTCGTCGGACCCTATGGGTGGCGAGTTGTTAATGTCGACTATTCCGCAGATTCCGCACATAAAAATCGAGCTTCGTTTCGCGGCTATACCGCGCCGTTTAAGTGAAATATTTGTAGCAACTTAGGTGAACGGCGCGAACTGGTTTTCGTACTTGCGATAAAGCATATCGGTTGGCGAATTACGTGTTCGTACTGAGTTGAGAACGGAATAGGGCAGAACAGGGGCGGGCGGGTGCGGAGGTGGCAATGCCCCGCAGCGGGCTAGCTTGTGCTTAATGCTGCCAGCGTAGCGCTTGCCAGTTCGCTGCGGGAGTAGCGGTCGATTATGGACGCTCTGGCTTGTTCACCGAGCGACGTCATTTCGTCTGCTGGAAGATCAAGTATTTCTTGCCATGCAGTTGCCAGCTTGGCTGAATCTTTGATCGGTGTGACTTTCCCAAAATCTCCGATAATTTCGGCGGCGTCACCAACGTCGGTTGAAACGACCGGTGTGCCACATGCGAGGGATTCGGCGATGGCGTTGGGGAAGCCCTCGCCCTGGGACGATGTCAGCGAAGTCAGGTCGCAGACGGCCATGAGTTTTTGCGGGTTGAGCTGTTGTCCGAGCCAGTGGATGTTGTCGGCTAAGGAGGGCGCTTCCGTAACGGCCTTCAGAGCCGAATCGTACGCGTTTTGGGTTGCATGATGGCCGCCGACGATCAGATAGTGAACATCTGGTCGGTTTTTGAGCAGAAGTGCTGCTGCATCTACGAAAGTTCGATGGTCTTTCATGGGGTGAATTCTGGCGAATATTCCGATAATTTTGGCGTCGGCAGGAATGCCGTGTTCATTCGTAACTGACTCTCTTGCGGCTGCGTCTGGAGAAAATCTTTCGGTGTCTATGGCGTTTGGAATTGAAATTATTCGCCGAGTTTTGTAGCCACGGGCCTTGTACTCAATCTCAGCTGATCTGGAATTAGTGATGATCACATCGGCAAAGCGGGACATCATCTTTTCGACTCGATACGCCATCCTGACAAGGCGTGGGTACTCGCTTAGATCGAGATGTGATGATCGAACACCCCAGACTATCAGCGGTCTATTCCGCATCATCTTCGTTGCCAACAGGAGCAAATTCATGTTTGGCAGGAATCCGTAGATTGCGTCGTACCGCTGGCTTTTCACCAGTTTTCGGAATCTGAACATGCGATATAAGCCCGAGCCTGTGATTCGATGCACTGGTATCTGGCCGTTAGCCTGGAGATCGGATTCCAGTTCGCCGTCCGGCACGATCACCGCGACATGGACCTCGTGGTGTGCGGCGGTCAGTGCCTTCGCCAATTCGACAATCTGTCGTTCAGTTCCTCCGACATTTAGCGATCGGACCGCAAGTAGGATTTTCATTGCTTTGACTGCACTTCCGCCATTGGCGACGATTGAGCCCGAAAAACAAACTGGTTGCAACCCTGTCGGCTGCCGACACTGAGAACCTTTTCTGTTGTGAAGCCTTTTGATTCGAAGAAATCGGTTACCTGTTTACGAGACGCCACCTCGAACGGGTAGCCGCCGACCCAATCGACAGCGTCGTGCCAGCCCGACATTCCTCTCGACCGAGTCCGCCGGAACGAGTGAAGAGTGATTAGATTTTTCGCAGTTCGGGCTGTCGAAGCCAGCAGGAAATATACACCGGCTATGGCCAGTTGAACGGGCGAAGGAGATTTAACGTAAACCTTCTTGATAATCCGCCAGAGTGAACTCAGAGTTCCCTGGTCGTTGTAGATCGCCACTACGAGTCGCCCACCGGGATTTATCAACGAAGGAAGCGATTCGGCCACCTGCCACATTGCGCCGGTGTGGTGGATGACTCCCCACGAGTAAACGGTATCGAACCGCCCGAGCTTCGACAGGTAGTCGGCATCGGTTAGCGAGCCTTGCTCGACCGTCCAGTCGTCGGCCGAAGTGCTTGACGAATGGAGAGTGCGTGTGGCCTCAACGCTGTCTTTGTCGTAGTCAAATGAGTGAATTCGCTCAGCGCCAAGTTGTCGTGCGGCGAGTGAAACTATTCCCGAGCCGCAGCCTGCGTCCAAAAACGATTCGTCCTCCAGCGACTCGGCATCGAGTAGATTCGAAAGCGCTGAAGATGCGTTTCGCAGCTGTTCATCGCTTATCGATTCTAGAAAGTTTTGCCAGTTCTTACCGAACTTGAAGCGCGGCTCTTCGGTCATTGTGATGACACCGACTCGGCGCTCGGCTCGGATGCTGGCGCGAGCGGCGAAGAAAGAATGTCGTTGATCATCAGATTGAAGTGATCGGTGAAGATTTCTGCGGCGTGTGGACCCGACGTATGTTCTGCGTACCGTCGCTGGCCTTCGGCAGCTATTTCACTTCGCTGAAATTCGTTTTCGATTGCCCAGTCGATGCTTTCTTGGAGATTGCTTAGATCCCATTCGTGGGGCATGTAGGTGACGTTCGATTCGTAGAGGTTCGGCCAGGTCTGCATATGGTCCATCGAAGGCTTGAGTAGCGCACCGCCTGTGAGGAATACCTCGAAATCCTTGAGCGTAATTTCTCCCCAGCCAAACGGAGAGAGCACGACTTTCGACTGCTTCAACTCTTTCATGTAGCCCCTACGATTGAGCTTACTTGTGTCGAGTTGAGCTACGAGCAGTTCTCTGATTTTTTCTCGTTGGTAGCGCACGGTTGCTTTGCTGTAGGTCGCACCGAATCGTGCTGAAAGGTCGTTAGATCGCTCTGATATGGTGTCTCGCAACGGTTTGGGATATCTGAGTAGTCGGCGAATCCGGGTGCGCCGATAGAGACCGATCCATTTGGGTCCAAACGTCGAATAGTCGGCGAGCCCGGCGTTCCACGAAACACCCAGTTTTTCTGTTTCTTCTTGCGTGATCGTATCGTCGATTGCATCTTCGTCGTCGACAACTCCGGCGGTTCGGTTGTAGAAGTCGGAGTGCACTCGCCCGCCGTAGATTCGTTCGGTGTAGCGAGACGAGTCGCTCAGCAGCAGAGACTTCAGATACCTGTCGACGATAGGTAGCACCTGTGCCTGCAGCGTTCCGGTGCCATCTGTGGTATCGAACCAAACGATTTTTGTTCCGGAATCAGCGAACGAACTCAGCAGATCGAGGGTTTGTGATTTCCGGGTTGACCAGTCATTGCGAAACTCTTTCGAGTCGATGGCGAGAACGTCGCAATCGGTGATCCCGGTTGCGGCGCGTTCCACAAACTTTACGTCGAGCGATGCACTTCGGAGGGCATTTCTGTGGACGACGAGCGGAAACAGAAATGCGGTTCCGTTGGACGACGTGAAGCCGGGGGTGAGGACGTTGATAGCGGTCATGATTTGAGGACCGCTTTTACGTTGATGGTGTCGTCAGGAGTGGATTCAACGAGTCGATCGAGAAGTAGTTTATAGCGTTGGTCGATAACTTCAGTTGATATCTGATTGTTGATGTCGACCGACATTTTCAGCCGCTGTGGCGCCGGAATATCAGCTGCGGCAACAATTGATTTCGCCCACTTTTCTGCATTAAGCGGTTCCAAGAATCCGTTTTCGGCGTCCCTGATCCACTGTTGGAAACTGGACTCTACGGCGTTCGCCACAACTGGTACGCCAGCTGCAATCGCTTCAAGCAGTGGAGTTCCCATCGCTTCGTTGTATGCAGGAAAACACGATACGTCGGCGGCTGCGAGATACTCGGCGTGATCGACAAAATTCGGTACTATGGTGAGTCGTTCGGCTACACCAAGCGCACGTGCCTTCGCTTCGAGCGTCGGCATTTGTGCAAGCGTTATGCCCGGAGATTGTTCAGTGTCTGCCAGAGGGGGGCCTGCCAATACCAACTTGAAATTGTCAGGCAGATATTTCAGAACATCGATCAGGAACGAGTGGTTTTTCCGTGCCATGAACTTGGCGACGTAAACAACGAGTTTGTTATCGTCGCCAAGTTCATGGCACAGTCGAGATCGAGCCTCGGATTTACGGTCTATGCTGACGGGGGCGTAACGTGAAACATCGACAGGATTTGGGCGAGTCCATACGTTGTTGGCGAGCCCGATGGCTCGGGTGCGATGGGCGAGCGATTTGCTGATCGCAACAATGACAGACTGATTTGTCAGATCGTAATTTGTGAAACATCTGGTTCCGGGCAAGTATTGATATGGCGACTCGATTAGATTCACTAATTCAAGCATCAGAGGAATGTTGTTTTTTCGGCTCCACAGGATTGCGGCGACTGTCGCGGGAGAGTAGCCAAACACGTGGATCAGGTCGAATTTTCGAACTGCCAGCTGTTTTCGAACTTCTCTGGCTTCGTTGTGAAACATTAGAGCGTTCGTTATGCGGGACAGAAGTGTTCCGGCGGTTTTAGAGACGATTTTTCTGAGTGATGGGGCGACAATTCTCTCTACAGATACACCATCTTCTGTGTACCGCTCTCGAACAGGAAATTCGATACCGCTTGCGATCACTTCAGATTCGATGCCGAACTTCTGATGCAGCCGCTGGTATGTGTTGTGCGCTCGAAGACCCGATCCCGAATACTCCGGCGGGTATTTGCTTGATACAACGAGGACTTTCATGCTGGGCGGGCGTTCTACTTGGTAGCCGATTGGCCTGTGCGATCATTCATGTCTTGAATCATCGCAGGTTCGCGGTTACGGGTAGATCACGGGTTGTGGGCGGTTTCGGATGAATTTAGTTCGCTAACCAGTTGGGCTGATGAACTCGTCGATGGTGATCAGCGATAGCAGGGCGGAGCCAACTCCGTTGTTCCCTTTGGCAAACTCTGTAGCTACACGTGCGATCTTTTCTTCATCGAATATGCCGAGTGACATGAGCCCTTCTGCACTTGATAGGTCCGCAATTCGCGTATTCAGCGTTTGGGAGTTACGCATAATTCCCGATCCGGTGGGCCATGACCGATCGCTAACGCTTGGGTCGGGTCGCAGCGAACCGCCAACACCAACACGACGTCTCGCGCCACGAATCCAGCTGCTGACTGTCAGTTTTAACGGTGACAGGTCAGCCCTGAGGTTCGTGTTTGCATTGCGGACTTTTAATAGCCGTGGATCGAGATGTTTTATCGTTTCAGCGAGCAGCTGGGTGCCATGACGAACTCTGGCTGGAGTCGAGTAGTAGATGTCGAGAATATCGTTGTCGAAGGCCACTGTTCGTTGCTCGGCGAGCGTGCCTGCTGAGAGCAAGTTCAGGTAGGTGTAGTGTCTGCCGGGAGCGCTTGTCGTGAGGTAATCCCAGTCGTCATAGGAATCCGAGCCCTGGTTGGAAACGGGCTTTAGCACCATTTCGAGGCTAGCTCGCATGCTGTCTTCGGCGTCATCGGCGATTCCGGGCTTGAGCAGGCTTGAAGAGTCGAGGCCCTTGAGTCGATATTTCGCCTGGCTCATATACTGTCCAATCAGGTCGTACCCGATCGTATCGAGCGTCCATGAGCGGGTGGGGCGTCCGAGAATACTGCCTCGACTTGCTGGCAGGTACATGCCCTGGAAGAAGTAGTCGAATCCGTGGCCATGAAGTAGAAGATCGGTTTCGGGGATATTGAGATCGAAGAAATGGCCGTGCTGGAACGAGAACATCCCGCCACCGGTTGATGTGGCTTCAACAAGAACATTCTCATAGTGGGCGGGAGAGCGTTCGACGAAGGAATGTTTGGAACCGACGATTTGAGCGAGAGATTCCGCTACTTGAACTTCGTTGTTTTTTGTGTTGCCAATCGTGATGCAGTGTGGAGGGTTACTACCGGTGAAACCACCGAGTACAACTCGTGAATCCATACCACCGCTGAGCAGCAGCGAGACATTCGGCTTGTCGATGGTCTTCCGTGCGACCGAGGATTTGACGGCATCGGCGAGATCGGCTGCTATCGCCTTCAACCCGTCCCTTCGCTTGGCGAAGTTTGGACTCCAGTAGTTTTCGATCATTATCGACGTGGAGGATTTTTTGAATCTCAGAATCGACGCAGGTGGAAGCGTTTTTGTCTTGTGATCAAAGGTTGCGGAAGAAAATAACCGCTGGAAGTGTAGGAATCTAAAAAAAGCGAGTGGATCAGGTCCGAGCTTGTTGTTTTCACTGAGCCGACGCCACATCGCCGTGTAAGAGAACGACATGACGAGATTGCCGTCTTCGATTGTGTAGAACAGCGGTAGTGCAGCGAAACGGTCGTTCGCGATGATTACTTCGCTCGGGGTTTCTGCGACGATCAGAAATTCATCGTTGAGTTTTCGAACCTGTTGCGCCGGATTGCTGATGAAATCGCCGAGCTCTTCGACACTCGTTATCGGTCGCCCACTGATCGTGGGGCTACCGTAGATCGTGATGTTGGCTTGCTCGGATTCGTTATGCGCGGTGATCCGAGGGCCTGCGCTGCCTTTGGCACCTGCGTGAGGGAGCATGACCATTACTGGCACTCCTCGTTCATCCGGTCTTCTCCAGAAGCACGGTGCGAAGTCCGCCCTTCTCGCAGATCAGATCGATAGCGTGCTCGTTGCTGATATCACGGAAGATCGCACGTTCGCCGAAGTCACTGTAGAACGGCGCCGATCCCGTATAGCCGAGGCCCTGTAATCGGATAGTCCCAGACTTGCTCGATGAAGCGGCGGTTCGTACTGAGTAACCGAGCGAAAACAGACCCTTGAGAACTGGAGCAAAGTCGTTTTCAGGGGTGTAGCGACTGAGGTGTGTCTCAAAGATCACCTGCGGGGTCATGACGTCTTCTCGCACAAGATCTACTAACTGGCCGAGAATTTCTACTTCGTGCCCTTCTACGTCCATGCGGATCAGCTCGGCGCGGGTGCCTGAGCGTGCGGCGGCGTCTCGAAGGGTGAAGGTTGGTACATCGACCGGTGTTGATTCGAGAAATGCGGACGCTGAACCATCTTTGTGGAATGTGTGCAGATTCGAATGCGACGACATGTACATTTGGCCGGTACCGGTCGATCTGCTGACAGCTCCATGTACGACGACGATATTTTCGACATCATTCAACTCGATGTTTCGTATGAGCATCTCGATATTCGGAAGCATCGGCTCAATTGCCGTGATCTTGCCTGAAGAGCCGATTACCTTCGATTCCATCACGGCGTAGTAGCCGATGTTCGCCCCGATATCGAGGATCTGCATTCCCGGCTTCAGAATTTCCTGCAGCATCTTGTAGTGGTCGATCTCACGTCTGCCAAACAGGAAAAGGGTTCTTGAAAGCCCTTTGTCGCTCGTGTCCAGATACAGCTTGTAGTTGAAGACGTTCTTCTTCATCGCCTTCACACCAAGCGTGCGCGCCACACCGGTGATGACGGCGAAATAGATCGCCGTAACCAGCCCGAGCAGGCCCAAATAGCGGTAGATCATCGAGAATTTTCGGATCAAAAGAAGTTTTCCAGTTGCTAGCGCGGTAAAACGACGTATTCGGTCAGCTCGAGTGGCCTAACTTCGTTGCCGTCCATGTCGGTTACTTTGTAGTTGAGATCTTTTAGGAGCTGTTCGAGCTCTTCGACGGTTGAGCCCAACTCAATGATATGTCGTGGATGGACACTTAAATACAGTACGGGCCGATGTTGCCGCAGCGTATTTGCTGCGCCCCTGAGGATTCCGACCTCTGCACCTTCTGTATCGATCTTGATGAGTTCGGGTGCGAGGTTTCGATCAGCACAGAATTGATCGAGTGTTATCTGGCGTTTCGTCGACGAAGTGTAGCCACGGTTGGATCCTGAGGCGGCGATCGTGTTCATGCCTGAATCGCCGGTACTCTCGAAGAATTCGACGGATTCATTTTCAACGTCGCCGACGAGTTCGGTAACTACTTCTACGTTTGTGATGTTGTTCGAGTTCAGATGCTCCGACAAGAACGCTTCGTTGGCCGCCGCGGGTTCGAACGCAAACACTGTGCCATTCTCGGCGATCGTCAAACTCAATGGCAGCGAAACAAGTCCGATGTGGGCCCCGATGTCGAGCACGCATATCTTGCCGCGCGCCGCTTCGACGCACGCTTGAAAGCCGCGATTGTGGTTGCCGCCCCAGTTGTCGAAATTGCTAAAGGCGAATCGGCGATTGAGTTTGAACGGACCGTACGATCCGATCTTTTTGCTGATGGTTACACCCGGCATGAAGCGAATTATCAGACGGTAGACAGGGCGCAACATTGACCAGGCGAAACGAAATCGTTTTAGCGGACCGTGTCGGAGCCGGGTAACGCTGCGCATCACCATGGGTGGACTACCCCGGCTGCTGGTTGCTGTGGGTAGTGCCAGTTCAAGTGCTTACTTTCTCGGCTAGCACGAACAGGTGGTGATGAAATTGTGGGTTGTATTTCGCCCAGAGGATTCGAAGTCCGGCCGATTTGATTTCATCGAGCACTCGGGAGCGAGGATAGCTCTTGCGACCGACCTCCCAGTAGTGGGGATTCCAATAGTCGTCTCGACACGTCCACTCCCGCTCGTTTGGGTCGGCGGCGCGCGGCCATTCCCACTTGAGTGAGAAGGAATGTAGTCCTCGCAACCAGCCGAGTCCAAGTCGTCGAGGGGCGATTAGTGTGGGGATTTCTATTGAGAATCCAAGCCGGTGAGTTCGCGCCGGAACAGAAATAAACACGTACTTGTTGGACAGCGCCGATAATTTGGTGAGGGTCGGGGCGAGTTCGGAAAATGGCAGATGCTGGAGCATTTCGAACGCTGCTACGAGATCGAACTTTTCCTCGATGTCGAGTTCTCGGACATCGCCAAGATAGTCAGGATCCGACCACGGCTTGATATCGGCGGTTTTGACCGAGTAGCCAAGGCCCTTTGTGAACGTAGTGAAATAGCCGCTGCCAGGTCCAACTTCGAGAATCGATGAGACAGAGTCGCCGAGCTCGGTTACCGATTCAATTTGAATACGTGTGCTGGTAAAGCGTCGTTCTTCGAGCGCCCAGAGTCGTTCTTCACGAAGCTCAGTGTTTATTTCGCTCTCACTCACGGATATTGGCCTTTAGCCGTTCTTGAAATTTACGATCGTCCGGTGTCTGACTAGATCAACGACAGATACAAAGATTCGAACTGTCGACCCACAACGTCCCAACTAAATGAGTTTCTCACTGTGTCGCTCCCGTTCGCACTGAGAGTTGAGCGCAGGTCTGCCGAACTTTGGAGCTGCTCCATCTTGCGAGCGAGATCGATAGGGTCACCTGCTTTAGCTATCAGACCGTCTACGCCATCGACGATCGTCTCGATACAGCCGGGGGCGTCTGTTGAGACGACGGGTATGCCAGCAGCCATTGCTTCGATGTTGATCATGGCGAAAGTTTCGATGAGCGATGGGAATACGCAGGCATCGACGCTACGATAGAGCTCGACCAGCGGCGTGCTCGGGATCTCGTACTCACGGTCGTTGGGATCGAGCCCGAGTTCCTCGATGAGTGTGAGGTGGTCGTCGATGCCCAGTTCGGTTGCCTTGTTTTTGAGTTCAGACATCCCACGGCCAACGAGCGCAACGTGTGTATCTGCCAGAGTGCCAGCGCGCTTCATTTCAGCCATAGCATCCAGCAGCACAGGGAAACCCTTTTTGGGGTGGTTCCGACCCACGGTGATGTAGGTGAACTTGTCGAGCGGGATGCCGTACTTGCTGCGGATGACTGCAGTATCGACAGTCGCCGACTCGAATCGAGGTTGATCGACTCCGCACGGGATTACCTGAATCCGATCATCCTGAACTCCCACATTGTGTAGATCGGGAATTACTGAATCACTGAGTGCGATCACTTTTGATGATCGGGGTGCCCAACTCTGGATCAGACTTTCGATTCGAGGATCGAAACGGTAGCCGTAGCCGACGTCTGGGTCTTTCTGGATGTCGTAGCCGACGGTGCGCATTACATGCGGGATGTTGCGGGGCAGGGTGAATCGTCCAACAGAGACCCCGGATGGGTAAGCACCAAACGACTGCCATACGTCGAACTTGTACTTCCGTTGAAAAAAGGAAAAGTAGCGATCCTGCACGAACTGGTAAGCCCTGCCCAACCTTGGCATCAGCCGTTGCTGGCCGGGGAATAATGGCAAGATTTTGTAGTCGAATCCGCTCTTTTGCGGTCCTATCTTTCGCCAGTTGTTCCACGCAACGAACATCACAACCTGATGACCGTTTTCGATCAGGTGCTTTGCCAGGTTATGGGCTGTAACCTCCGCACCTCCTACGTTAGGGAAGAACGATGAAGTAGCGATTGCCACGCTGAGTTTTCGACCAGAATGCAAATTACTTTTTTCGGTTGAAGATGGCTGCAAAAGTTAGGAATATCAGCTTGATATCGATCCAGAAAGAGCGTTCTCGAACGTACTTCATTCGGAATTCCATTTTGCGATCCCACACTTTTTCAAAATAGAGCTTATCGGGATCGTCGCCTTTGAGAAGCGAACCCAGATCGGCAAACTCGATCGAAGCGAAGTCGGTTATTCCAGGGCGAAGTTCGAGAATCGCTTTTTGTTCATCGGTGTAGAGCTTCGTGTAATCGGGCGATTCGGGACGAGGTCCGACGAAGCTCATTTCGCCTTTGAGAATGTTCCAGAGTTGGGGTAGCTCGTCGAGCTTGAACTTTCGCACCCATCGCCCTGTGGTCGTCACACGCGGATCGTCGTCGCCTGAGTGGTGTGAAGTTGGGCCTTCAGCAATTCTCATGCTGCGGAACTTGCGCATTGTGAATAGGGTGTCGGAACGGCCGGCTCGGCGGGGTGCATAGAGCACGGGCCAGCCGAGAGATATGAGAATCAGCACACCGGTGATCAGCAGAAGCGGTGAAAATACAATCAATCCGGCTATGCTGAATGTCAGATCGAATGTGCGTTTAGCCAAGTTGTCTAACCCCGTGGTCTACCATAATCTTCATCGGTACTTTGGCACCATCGGATCTGGTTGATTCAGCGGTTCCATTTTCAGACTCCCAATGGTTACAGACCCCATCACGCGCTTCAAGCATGCATTTATCACCGGCGGCACCGGAAATGTGGGCGCGCCCCTTGCACGAAAACTGGCCATGCTGGGTGTTCAGGTAACCGCTTATTCCAGGAAACCTAGGACTGATGATCACCACGCGGGTGTTACCCACGTTGCGGGTGACATTCTGAATTCGACGGCTCTTAGCGCAGCAGCCGAGGGTGCTAACCTGATATTTCATGTTGCTGCCGCTGTTCATGGTTCCGCTTCGAATTATGGCGAGTTCGAGCGAATGAATGTGACCGGCACTGAGAACGCAATTGCAGCAGCGCAGAGTGCCGGTGCGAGGCTCGTGCATGTTTCGACCGTAAATGTCGAAGGGTTCCGATCTGGCGATTTGACCGATGCTTACGCCGCCACCAAGGCTCGTGCTGAGGATCTGGTGCTTGAGGCCGCAAGGGCGGGATTGGATGCGGTTATCGTTCGACCCGCAACCGTTTTTGGAAGTGAACCGGGTAAGGGCGGGATGATCGTAAATCGCCTTCTTGAAGGCGATCTGAATGTTTTGCCTGCGCCTTCACGTAAAATTAGCCCTGTTTGCGTGGAGGATCTGGCGACTGCGCTGGTGCGGGCTGCGGAATCGGGTGTTGCCGGGCAGATTTATACGATCGCCGGGCCGACCATTTCGACTGGAGAGTTCGTTGCGCAGGTGTGCGAGGGCGCTGGAGTGAAGGCTCCAAAGCTGTCGATACCCGGGTGGGTTATCGCTATGCCGCTTCAGTTGGCCTGGTGGCTCAGTAAGCTGACCCGATGGACGCCAACAGTTTCGGTCCAGACGCTGCGAAAGGGATCATCCCACGATGGTAGTAGTGCCGCACGCGAACTGGGATTTGAGTACACGCCAGTCGCGGAAGTGTTCGCGGGTGCTTCGAACGAGAACGACTCGATCGATAGCTAGTCGATGCCGCCGATTTTGTAGTCGTGCACGATTCGTTGAATACCCTCTTTGACCTCTTCGTTCGAAAGCTGTCGAGCAGTTTTCACGAACTCATCTATCTCATCAAGACTCGCGGTTCCGAGCCCGGTGTTCTTCACGAGCAGAAGCTTTTCGTGGGCTGTTGTGTCGAGTTCTTCGTCGCTCGATGACAGGATTTCGGTGAGTTTTTCGCCGGTCTTGAGGCCGGTGTATTCGACTGCAATGTCCTTGTCTGGAACCAGTCCTGAGAGTTCGATCATGGTGCGAGCGAGCGAATCAATGCTGACCGGGGTGCCCATGTCGAGCAGGTAGATCTCCTGGTTATCTCCGATGGTTGCCGCCGTGAGAATCAGTCCAGCAGCCTCATGAGCAGTCATGAAGTAGCGCTCGGCCGAAGCATGAGTGACCGTCACCGGACCTCCAGCTTCGATCTGCTGCTGGAATATCGGCACGACGCTGCCATTGCTGCCAAGCACGTTACCGAACCGTACAGCTGCGAAATGGGTCGACTCATCGGCTCCGAGTTCGCGAATCGCGAGTTCGGACATCCGTTTCGAAGCACCCATAACGCTTATCGGCGAAACAGCCTTGTCGGTTGAAACAAGCACGAAGGTCGAGGCACCGCACTCTCGTGCCGCCCGGGCCACGTTCACGACTCCGCCGACATTGTTGACTATGGCGTCTGCCGGGGCGTCCTCCATCAGGTAAACGTGCTTATGGGCCGCGGCGTGGAGCACGATGTTCACGTTGTGTGTGGTGGTGATGTTGCGGACAGATATGGGATCGGTGACGTCGACAATTTGCGCGATGAGTTCGAGGTCACGGTGGGGTGAATCGACCAGCAACGCCCTGAGTTCGTATTCGAGCATTACGAGAGGATTTTCGGCCCGGTCGAGGAGAATTAGCTTTGCAGGATCGAACTCGATAACGCGGCGGGCGAGTTCAGATCCTATCGTTCCCGCACCACCTGTGATCATCACGGTCTTACCGGCGAAAGTGTTGCGAAGGGAAGCTTCGTCGAGATGTGTTTCGGCGCGCCCGAGTAGGTCGGCGACATCTACCCTGCGCAGTTTGGAAATTGAAACGTTGCCTTCGAGAAGCTCGTCAGTTCCGGGGAGTATTCGGAACTCAACACGAGATTCCCTGCATTTATTGATGATGCGTGTTCGCTGTTCAGTGGTGGCAGCAGGAATTGCTATTACGACAAGATCGGCTTCGTATTTTTCGACGACAGCCGGGAGATCATCGATACCGCCGGTGACTGGAACTCCGATGAGGCTTGATCCAATTTTTGTCCGATCGTCATCGAGAATCGCTACCGGATCGAGTCTGAACTCTGGCGTGTATTTCACCTGCGCGCAGAAAGCCGCACTGGCATCCCCCGCTCCTACTATCACCAGTTTTCGTTTGGGTTCCTGGTTTGGACCAGCATCCTTCAACCGTTCGCGCCCGACACGTACGGCCATGCGTAGACCGCCGGCGAGGAATACATGCACGCCCCATTCGATGAAGAACACACTTCTTGGAATTTCTTCTGGGCCGGTAAGAATCCATGCCGCCATCGTGAAAATTATGGTGGATACGGTGGTTGCTTTGGTCACGCCAAGCAGGTCGGGTACCGATACGTACCGCCAGAGTCCGGTGTGAGCTTTGAAGTAGACGAGAGCGGCGACACGGAGCGCCATAAGTATCGGAACCCACGTCCAGAATGGCGGATAGTTGATTCGGCTCTCATCGAGATCGAGTCTCAACAGCAGCGCTACGTAAAGCGATACGGCTGGTATGAGTGCCTGTGCACCGAGACCGAATATCAGACGTCGACGCTGTGGGATGCGCGGGACTGCTCGTTGAATTGTGGTGCTGATGGACATGTGTGGATGGCTGGTGACACTAGACAGGAGCCGTTGGAATGAAGTTCAGATTACCTGACCCCCAGCGGCGTGACGGGTCTAGTTTTCTATCAAGCCTTCCAAAAACTCTAGTCGCTCTTTTGCAAGAACGTCCGAACGAATGATGTCTGTCAATTTTCTATATAGCTCGATCGCATTTTGTTTTAGCTCGGGACGACCGGCATTTCCAGATTCCCACGCCGAGAAGGTAATACGGTCGTCTTGGAAGTAGACGTTATGTCGACGAAGTTGCTTTCGGGCAGCACTAACAGCGGAACCAGTAATGCGGCGGAAAGAAGAACTACGAGTTGAGTTTTTGCCAACCACTGATCAAGTTGATCTATTCCGAACAGAGTGCCTGTTTTTGCGCTTCGACGCCGCGAACGTGCCAATCCTAGTCTCTCACACTAGATGCTGATTACCCGGTAGATCCGTGAACCGATCTTAGTGTGCGTGTGCTCGATTGTCTCAGGCAGCCATCATGCGACGCTTCTGCGTACCAGTACCTATTCTTCTGAATTACGCGTTCGTGGCCGCAGCCAGCACTGGCTTAATTTCGGTGGGAACGTGCCAAACTAGCGGATCAGTGGAGCGTTTAGCAGCAACGCACCTCAATCTGTGAAGAACGGGATATAAATGTCGACCGATAGTGCACAACAAGTTCAGCAACTGGCAAATATCAAAGCTATCGCATTCGATTTCGATGGCGTTTTCACCGATAACCGCGTCTACGTGATGCAGAACGGTGAAGAGGCGGTTGCGTGCGACAGGTCTGACGGCATGGGTATATCGATGCTGCGGAATACGGGTGTTCCGATGGTCATCATCAGCACCGAGGCAAACCCTGTTGTTGCCGCTCGCGGGGCGAAGTTGAAGCTCGACGTGCTTCAAGGAATAGAAGACAAGCTGCCGACATTCGAGAAGTGGGCAGCCGGGCATGGGCTGACCATCGATCAGGTAGCGTTTGTGGGCAATGACATAAACGACCTTGAGTGCCTACATGGCGCAGGCCTTGGCGTTGTAGTTTCCGATGCTTACCCGGTTGCGACCGATGCGGCTGATCTGGTGTTGACCAGAGACGGCGGGCGAGGTGCCGTTCGAGAGATCGCAGATTTATGGTTGGCGGCGCACACGGACTAACGGTTTCAAGCTAGGTGACTGGCAATTTTCTTGCGGCGACGAATGGCGATGTGCCTCGCGGGTTGAGCAGTTCCATCATGCGAGATTGCCTGCCGAGGTCGAGTTCACTGTAAAGACCTGCCCACTCTGGTGGAACCAGCCGTGAATCCTGCCGCCCGAGCGCAAACGATTCGACAAGTTCAAGCCCTGCACCGCTGAGAAACTTGTTCATCTCGGTGTGGTTGTAGGTTCGTTCCTGCGGATGGGCGAACTGATCGAGCCAGCGCTCGGTGGGTTTCGGATCGTCCCATTCACCGTTCCAAGCCTGGAGCGTTTCACCATCTTCGAAATTACGGCCCTTCACACGGGAGCGAATACCGAGAATTACGTCTCTTAGTGAGAGTCTCGCAAGCTGCCTGAGCAGCGAGCCGCGCTTGAGTTTTCGTTCGTGGCGAACGAGAGCCTTAAATAACCTGTATCGCTCTTCGTGATCTTCGCCTTTTTCGGAGAGGAGATCGAGCATTTCGTTTATCTGAAAACGCCGACGGTGATATTCCTCGCCGTAGACATGGATGAATATGTATCCACCTATCGCAAGTTGATTCGCAAGGTTCTTAAGACCCTGATCCGGAACTTCGAGGTGATGAAGCACGCCGAGACAGCTGATGTAGTCGAACTCGAAATCGAATGGCAAAGGTTCCATCAGGTTGGCGCGCTGGAACTGGACGTCGACCTTGTTGGCGGCTGCGACTTTTTGAGCGATAGCGAGCGAGGCGTCGCTGAAGTCGATTCCATAGAACTCGAGGTGGGGCATCATCACAGCGCTGCCAGTTACAACGTGCCCGGTACCGCAGCCAGCCTCAAGGTACTTGCCCGGTTTTTCGCAGTACTTCATGTACGAACTCGCCGCCTTAGTTTTGGCGGCAGTTCCGTAGTGAGGGTAGGGGTTTTCCGAGTAGAACTGCTGTACCTCTTCGGAAATTGTTGGCTCTGGCAATGGTGGACTTTTTCTCTGATTGCTTGCGGGTTCTGGGTGTCGGTCGATGCGGGCGGTGCCAGGTGCGTATTACCAGTCGAAGTTCGTTAACTGGTGGCAGATGTAGTCGACTTCGGAGTCTTCCATTTCAGGGTAGATGGGAAGCGATAACGCCACTTTAGAGATTCGATCTGCCTCTCGAAATTTATCACTCGGATCAAGGTATTTTTTGAACATCGGCTCGGTATGCAGCGATGACGCGTAGTGAACCATCGTTCCGATACCTGCGTTGGAAAGATGCTCTTTCAGCCGGTTCCGATTGCTGCCTGCGGTCAGCACGTACTTGTGGAATACGTGGTGTGATCCGGGCAATTCTCGAGGAGGCGTTACCGACGATATTTCATCGAGGACTGCGGTATAACGATGTGCGATGTCGTTTCTGCGCTCGGACCACTCGTCGAGATGATCGAGCTTAAAGCCGACGATTGCTGCCTGCACCGACGCCAGTTGCGAGTTGTACCCGAGTTCCTGGTACACCCTGTTCTCGTCGCGTCCGTGGTACCTCAGTCGTTTTGTGCGGTCTGCGATATCGGCGTTGTTGGTGACCAGAGCCCCGCCGCTTCCAAACGCACCGGCGATCTTCATGGGATCGAAACTGAGAGTGGCTGCTGCGGAATGTTCGCCTGGAGCCGAACCATTTAGCGTGGCTCCAAGAGCCTGAGCAGCGTCTTCGATGAGAATAACGTTGTGCGCATTGCAAGCTTCTGCCAGCGGTTTGATGTCGAACAATTGGCCGTACAAATGGACCGCAACAACGGCCTGCACCGCTCCGGCGGTCACCAACTCGATCATCTTCGAAATATCAGGCTGAAAGTCGTCGCCAACATCAATGAACACAGGTTCAGCGCCTGCTCGAATGACGGGTGATGCAGAGGCAACGAAGGTCATCGCTGGCACCGCAACTTTATGGCCGGGTTTCACGCCAGTGCTGACAAGCGCGAAAAACAGTGCGTCGGTTGCGGAACCGACAGCCACGGCGTGCCTGGTGCCCATGATCGAACACAGCTGATCTTCGAGCGTGGCTACCTCGCTACCCTGCAGCACTATGCCGTGCGAAAACACCTGTTCGCATAGAGCGAGAATCGCTGCTTTGTGCTGTTCAAACTGGCGGTCGAGCCGCATGAATGGGATTTTCATCAGGAAGGCGAATAATTTTTAGATCGGGTTATTTCGCAGGTGCTGAATGTAGGCCGGAAGCGCACGCTCCAGACCGTATTGCGGTTCGAATCCGAGCAGTTCACGAGCCTTGGTCACATCGAGAGTGCCACGGCTTGGGATGTGTGCTGGAACCTCGCCGTACTCGACTTTTACGTCGCCGATCGTTTCGCTAATTATCGAAACAGCGGTAGATAGCGATTCGGATTTACCGCGCGCGATGTTGAACGTTTCGCCCTTTGCGGCGTCGGTGGTCGCGATTCGGAATATACCGTTTGCAGTGTCATCGACATAGGTGAAGTCGAGAGCCATGCTGCCATCGCCGTCGATCGTAAGCGGCTCACCCTTGAGTGCGCGCGTTATGAACTTATACAACACCCTCTGGTTGGCGTCGTATGGACCATAAACCGCGGTAGGGCGCACCGTTCGCACATCGATTCCGTAGCGTTTGCGGTAGCCAGCACTGATTATCTCGCCGGCGAGCTTGATTGAACCGTAGATATCTTTGGGATCTTTCGGTGCTTCTTCGGTCACGCTTGGAGTTTTGAAATCGCCGTAGACCATGCTCGATGAGGTGTAGAGCACAGGGCATTCGTGATCAAAATCGCGAACGATTTCGAGGATATTTACTGTGCTGACGAGAATCGAATCGAAGGCCTCTTCGGTCTGTTCGATCGCCACGTTCGCAAGCGGAAGTGCCGCCATGTGAACGATAACGTCGGGCTTGAACCTGTTGAGCGCCCGGCGAAGAAAGTCCTTGTTGAGGGTGTCGCCGGTTACGAGGGATATGTCTTCGGAGATATCGGCCAAACGGGCGAGCAGGTTGATAGGTTCAGCGTGCGGGTCGGGAGCGACGTACTGCTTGAACGAATCGAAAACCATGACCTCGTAATCAGCGGCAAGGAACTCTCGTACCACCCGCGATCCAATGAAGCCCGCTCCGCCCGTAATGAATGCTTTCCGCATCGAATCCTGACTTTTACTCGTTCAGTCCTGGCAACCGTTGGGTAAATTGCCGCTGAAAATGACCGGCAAACCAGTTACGAATAATACTCGTGGCATTTGCGTGACATGAGAGTTACGTAAATCGGATTTGAAGGATTTGGTGAGTCGACTGAAACCGATCACGTTGTTCGTTGACATTGCTCGGCAGATTTCCGCCGTAATCCGCGAAGACTCGATCATGGCATTGTGCTGCTACTCGCGTCTACACTGAACTCTATTCACATCAGTTAACGGCGTTCATAAGGCGGATTTTCTTTTTGCGAGTTCTCGTAACAGGGTGCGCAGGCTTCATCGGGTCACGTGTATCGACTTTGCTTGTCGACCAGGGCCATGAAGTACGAGGTATCGACAATCTGAGCGATGACTACGACGTGCGTATGAAGGACTGGCGCGTAGAGAATTTTTTGAAGTCGAGTTCGGTTGAGTGGGTCAACGGCGATATTACCGACCGTGGCCAGATCGTCGAACTAGTTTCAGACTTCAAGCCAGATGCCGTGATCAACCTAGCTGCTCGCGCCGGGGTTCGTCAGTCGATAGAAAACCCTTGGGCTTACTACGAAACGAACGTGACGGGCACGCTGAACCTGCTTGAAGCTTGCAAGGACGCAGGTGTAACTCGGTTCCTACTGTCATCGACATCTAGCGTTTACGGCGAGAACAAGATGCCGTTCGACGAGGATGCCGAGATTGGGACGTTGCTGTCGCCGTACGCTGCTTCGAAGAAGGCGGCAGAAGATCTGTGTCGACTGTACAACTATCAGTTCGATTTCGACATTACAGTGTTCCGATTTTTTACCGTCTACGGGCCTTCAGGCAGGCCAGATATGAGCCTGTTCAGGTTCGTAAAATGGATCGCCGAAGAAGAGCCGTTGCAACTGAACGGCGACGGCACGCAGAAACGTGATTTCACTCATGTCGACGACGTTGCTCGCGGGGTCGTTGCAGCCTTGGATCGTAAGCCGGGATACGAGACGATTAACCTCGGATCTGATCGTCCAGTCGAAATGAACACTGTCATCGAAGAGATCGAAAAAGCCCTCGGCAAGACGGCGACTGTCGAGCGCCACCCATTCCACCCAACCGATGTACCTGCTACTTGGGCAAACATTAGCCGTGCACGTGAACTGCTTGGCTGGGAGCCACAGGTGAGCCTGATTGAAGGTGTGGCGTCGGTCGTCGATTGGTATCGGGAAAATCGCGATTGGGCGAAGGACATTCAGCTGTAACGCCTGCGACTGTAGAGTTTGTGCAAACAGCAGCTAATCAAGGAAGCACTCAAGCCATTGGCTAAGTCAGAAATCAATATCGGAGTGCTCGGAGGAGCCGGGTATGTCGGTCTCGTGACCGGCGTCGGGCTTGCGGCACTCGGGCACCAAGTAGTTTCACAAGACATTGATCAGAATCGCCTGGAAATGCTGCGTGATGCGAGATCGGCCGTTTATGAAGATGGCCTCGAGCCGATTCTCTGCCAGTTGATCGATATCGACCAGATTTCATTTACCGACGATCAACCCGGAACTATCCGCTCATCCGACGCCATCTTTATCGCTGTTGGTACGCCTTCTCTGGCCGATGGTGCTGCTGATCTATCAGCGGTAATAGCGGTCGCCGAGCAGCTGCGTGACGAGATTTCGAAATACACGGTAGTCGTCGTGAAGAGCACTGTGCCGGTGGGCACGATCGACGTTGTTACCGACATCCTTTCGCAAAAACTCACGCCCGGCGAAGATTTCGACGTGGTTTCGAATCCGGAATTTCTGCGAGAAGGAAGCGGGTTGATCGACTTTTTCGCCCCTTCACGAATAATTGTCGGTTCAGATTCAGAACGAGCTATGAAGGTTCTACGTGACATCTACGAACCGCTGCTTGAAGGCCACTCGGTGGTTAATGTGCCATGGATCGACGCTAGCCGAGAAATACCCTATGTCGAGACCGATGTGACTTCGGCTCAGTTGACCAAGTACGCGGCAAATGCGTATCTGGCAACCCGGATTTCGTTCATAAACGAGATCGCTGGAATATCAGAAAAAGTCGGTGGAAACATTGGCGATATCGTTGCTGGATTGGGACTCGATCCTCGAATTGGCCCCGGATATTTGCAGCCAGGTATTGGGTTTGGCGGTCCATGTCTCGATAAGGACCTGCGTGCGTTGATTACAGTAGCGGGTGAAAATTCGTACGATCCGGTTCTGCTCAACGGTGTGCTTCAACGCAACGAGCTTCAGTTGCGGGAAGTGATGAACAAGATTTCAGGTGCGCTCGGATCGAGCTTGTACCAGAAGCGTGTGGCTCTGTTGGGTCTGGCTTTCAAGGAAGGGACCAACGACGTTCGGCACTCGCTGTCGATTCGGCTGTATAGGGCACTGCGTGATCAGGGCGCCTCGGTAGTTGGGCACGATGTGCTTGCGCTTGACGAGGTGAAAGAGCTGGAGCCGAATCTTGAGGTTTCGAGCGAGGTTAGCGATGTACTGGCAGGTGCCGAGGTAGTAGTTGTCTTGAATTCTGAGTCTGTGTACACGGATATCGATTGGTCGTCAGCGGGTTTGCCGGGGCAGCCTCCGTTTGTGGTAGACACACGGGGTGTGCTCGATATTGCTGCGCTCGAAGCGAACGAAATTCCGTTTTACGTACTGGGATCGACGGCTTGAGAACCTTTTCATATTCGATTTCAGTTTTGCTGTCCGGGTCTACTGGGCTTGAATTTGATGATTAGCGAACTATCAACCCCGCAAAACATAACCGTTGTCGGACTCGGCTACGTTGGATTGCCTCTGGCGCTGGCGTTTGCAAAAGAGTTCCCTACGATCGGGCTAGACGTCGATGAATCTCGTATAAGCGAGCTTCTATCAGGTAGCGATCGCAACCGCGAGGTACCTGAAGCCGAGATAACGGCATCGCGTGTGGCTTTCACACTGGACGCGTCGTGTGTTGCCGATGCCGAATTCATCGTGGTCACTGTTCCAACACCGGTTTCGGAAGACCACAAACCTGACCTGAGATTGCTTGAATCGGCCAGTGCCGCAATCGGTGTGCAGCTGCGTGGGCGATCGGAAGGGCTCGCTGCGCCGATCATCGTCTTCGAATCGACTACGTATCCCGGTTGTACCGAGGGTTTTTGTGGTCCGATTATCGAGCGTGAGTCGGGACTGAAATCCGGTGAAGGCTTCTTTTTAGGCTACTCGCCTGAGCGGGCCAACTTTGGCGATCAGGAACACACGCTCGAAACGGTTATCAAGGTTGTGTCGGGTCAAACTCCCGAAATAGCGGCGATGGTTGCTGGTGTTTACGGTCGTATCGCCAAGGGGGGAACCCATCTGACCGCTGATATCAAGACAGCCGAGGCTTCAAAGGTCATCGAAAACGTACAGCGCGATTTGAATATCGCCCTGTTCAACGAACTCGCAATGATTTTCGATCGGATGGACATCCGCTCGGCAGATGCATTCGACGCCGCCGATACAAAATGGAATTTTCATCGTTATCAGCCTGGTCTTGTCGGTGGTCACTGCATTCCGGTCGATCCTTACTACCTGACCCACGCCGCTTCCGAGATTGGATTCGATGCTCGAGTTGTTCTTGCTGGACGTGAAGTCAACGAAAGCGTTACCGAGTTCGCTGCTGGCAAGATTTCTAGTTTGCTTGAAGAGGCTGGTGCTGTGCCCGCTGAGGCTTGCGTGTTGATTCTGGGCCTAACGTTCAAACCCAATGTTTCTGACATTCGAAACAGCAAAGCGATGATGCTGGCCGAGCTGTTGGCTCAACGCCATTCGGGCGTCGATGCATATGAACCTGTGGGACTAATCCCGCACGACACGGTCACCGGCTACAACATCATCGATGACCCGTTCGCTTCCGAGAAAACCTACGATGTGGTGGTTCTGGCAGTCCCGCACGACACGGTGGTTGCGCAGAAGGCGAACATCGGCGATCTCGTGGAGCCCGGTGGCCTCGTAGTCGACCTAGGTTCCGCACTCGATCGAGTCGAGATAGAGTCGGACGATCGAGCCTACTGGAGCCTGTAACTAGCCCCTGTTGTTGAGGTCCCAACCCTTGTTCGACACGAACTTCACCAGATCTGTGAACGAGTCGAAGATCATATCGATCGCCGGGTTTGTAGATTGACCGCCCAATTCACTTTGTAACGCGAGTGTTGTCGCGTTGATGGCACTTTTGGATCCCTCGATGTCGGATATCACGTTGTCACCGATCATCCACACTGAACCTTCTTGAAGTCGAGATTCAGCAAACCGATTTCCAGAATTCAACTTTGAGATTGCGAGATCGAACCCGGCTCCGTCGGGTTTGTCGTGTCCCGATTCTTCAGATGTAACGACATACTCGAACCGCTTATCGAGTTCCAGGAATACGAGTTTTCTGAGCTGGATTTGAGCCGTCAGATCAGTGACGATCACTCGTGGAATACCGGCTCGTGCGAGTAGGTCGAGAAAGTCATAAACCCCTTCACGAGGCTCGGAGGCAGCTAGAAAGCTCCCCCAGTACGTCTGCTCGAGTTCGAGGCTCAATAAAGCTTGTGATCGCATGCCCAGATGCTCTAACGCACGTTGGGAGTAAAGAAGCCTGCTGTGGGAACTTGCTGTTTCTCCGAGCTGAGATTTAATCTCGGCGCGTGCTTTCAAGAACGCCAAATCGAACTCGGCGGCTTCGATGCCTATCTTGCTGAGCGCTTTAGCACGTACCGCTTGCGTTCCGGCTTTGTGGGCAGGTTCGTAGGCATACAGGGTGTTGTCGAGGTCGAACAGGACCGCAGACGGCTTGTCGACGAATCGTTCCGAGTTGACCACATTGGTGCTCAAGAAGCGCGCTCTCTGAGTATCTGCGCAGCCTGCGCCGTAACGACCAATTGCATTACGCCGATCATTCCATCCTGCCAGTTTGGTTCGACATCCAAAAGCTCTTCGGATTGGCCGACCAGGCGATTTG
>JAPYUK010000070.1 GCA_029936155.1 Dehalococcoidia bacterium
GTCGACGACTTTAAAGAAGTCTTTGCCAGAGGTCCAACTCACCCACTCCCTCCCTGCGAGGGAGGACCCGTTTAGGGCAATTCCGCCATAGCCACGCTACTTCGCCATTCCCTTGCACGCTTCGATGAATGCTTCGATCTGGTTTATGACCGCCGAGGGTATGACTGTTCCTTTCGAAGCAGCACTCGATTCCATCGATTTGGGTAAGGTGGCAACTATGCGCAAGCTTTTGAATTGAAATTCCTGACTCGTTTCGCCATCGAACTTGATCGGTTCTATCTCTGGTACGTCGATCTCGAGTTGATCACCGATATATTTGAGCGTGCGTGCAATCATGTTGATCATGTACTCGACAGTTTCGTGTTCACCTCGGAAGATATACTTGGCAACTATTAGAGCTATCGCCCAGAAAAACTCAATATTGTTGTTCGCCAGATCGATAGAATCGGTCGACTCGATTGCCGCTCCACCACCTGTTTGGGGCATGATCTTTGCCCATTCCGCGCCATCTATGACGGGAAGGTTGGCGTCATCAACGAGCAAAACCCCGTTATCTGGTCGAGCGGCTGCTGTTTGAGGCTGCAGAACCAATCGACGTGCTGAGGACCGGACTCACCCGTGTAGTGCACGAGCAAACAGGCACCGTCGGGCGGCGCATTCTTCATCATGTCCATTGACAAGACAGGGGTGGTGGCCATGGCCGCGAATGCGTGTCGTCGAGAAACGGTTTCAGTGATGGAGTCGTCAGTCATCACGATGTACAGATCGATATCACTCAGCCAGTCGTCATCACCATGAGTGATAGAGCCTCCCAACTAGGAGGCCTGTACTCTGTCATCGGCATCGAACTGCGCTCTGAGTGTCTCGATCAAGTCCTTGCGTTCTTTAGTTCGGACGATTTCGATATTGGTTGTGCTGCTCATGCGTGAGAGTTTGCCAGTTGAACCCGCCGAAATGTTGACTGTGAAATGATCAAGAATTGTTAGTCAAGTTGAGTGGCCTCGGTGGGGGATAGAAATTACGTGTGCTCGATGGCGATACATCGAGTTAACCCGGCGAGGTCGGCCAGCAGTGAAATCCCAGTGTGCGGGAACGTTTCCAATGCCAGTTGCATCACTGCGTCTGCAATTGGCGGGTCGATCTCAACGTAAGCAGCGCTAGCCGTCGGCTTGAGTCGCTCCGCAATTCCAGCGAACAACGGGCGAATCACATCGAGCCCATCAATTCCACCATCTAGAGCCAAATTTGGCTCTCTGTCCACCTCAGGCTGCAAACTAGTCAACGCAGTACTGAGTATGTAAGGCGGATTCGACACAATGACATCGAACTCACCCGAAAGCGGATCCAACAGGTCCCCTTCGTACAAATCAAGCTCGGCGCTGAGATCAGTTGCATTCTGTTGAGCGATCGTAAGCGCACCTGCCGATATGTCTGTCCCGTGCACCTCAGCCGCCGGCATCTCAAGAGCCAGCGTCACCGCAATGGCGCCAGATCCTGTGCATACGTCGGCGATGCGAGGGTTACTGATCTTACGCTCACGAATGAACGCCAGAGTCTGCACCACGATCTGCTCGGTCTCTGGACGCGGTATCAGTACGTTTTCGTCCACGTGAAAATTCCGTCGAAAAAACTCGGTGTTTCCGGTGATGTACTGAAGTGGCTCTTGGGTGCAACGCCTCGCGACTAGGGATTCGAGATGATCGAGCTTGTCCGAGGGAGGTGGATCAAGCAACTGCCCCAGTTGATCTGCAGCAGTCCATCCAAACGCACTTCGCAGCAGCAACCGGGCATCGATCCCGGCATCTTCAATCCCGACCGCACTCAGTCGCGACGTTATCGATTGAATAAGGGATGAAACGGTATCGGTGGGCATGGGCTAAATGAGATTCAGGTCATCCTGAACTTGATTCAAAATCTCGCACGATGTGGGATGAGCGATCAATCCAGCTCCAGTTGTTCTTGCCATCTTTCGTGATTGCCACGTCGTCGAACTCCTCGTAATGACAATAAAACGCGAGCTGCACACCCCGGAATTAATCGCCGACGGCGGCAAGTTTGCGGGCTTGCTCTTCTTGCAGCAGCGCGTCGATAAAGCCGTCTAGCTCGCCGCTTAGCACGTTCTGCATTTGGTGGCTCGTATAGCCAATCCGGTGGTCGGTAATTCGAGATTGCGGAAAGTTGTAGGTACGAATCTTCTCTGAACGATCGCCGGTTCCCACCTGCGCCTTCCGGTTTGCACTAATCTCGGCGTTGCGCTCACGAAGCTGCATGTCCCACAGGCGGGAACGAAGAATTTCCATACCCTGAAGCTTGTTCTGTAGTTGGGATCGCTCGTTCTGACATTGAACTACAAGTCCAGAAGGAAGGTGCGTGATGCGAATGGCAGTTGCCACCTTGTTTACGTTCTGCCCCCCGGCACCACCGGAGTGAAACACGTCGATTTTCAAATCGTTGTCTTCAATAACCAAGTCAAGCTCTTCGGCCTTCGGCATTACCGCAACAGTTGCTGTTGAAGTGTGAATCCGACCCTGAGATTCGGTTTCTGGAACACGCTGAACACGGTGGACTCCACTTTCGAGGTGAAGTCGCTGGTATGCCCGTTCGCCTTCGATCTCGACCGTTACTTCTTTTAATCCACCCACACCGGTGGAATTCTCGCTGAGGACTTTCATCTTCCATTTGCGGCTCTCTGCGTAACGCTGATACATGCGGTACACCTCGGCGGCGAAAAGACCAGCCTCGTCTCCGCCTGCACCTGCACGTATTTCAACTACAGCGTCGGCATGCTCAGTTTCGTCTTTTGGAAGTAGTTCTAGCTTTATCTCATCAAACAGAATTTCGAGCTTTTCTTTTAGCTCGGTAGCTTCCATGTTCGCCATCTCGACAACTTCTGCGTCATACTCTTCAGCAATCATCTCCTGCACACCTTCGAGGTCCGTCTGAGCACTGGTCATCTGATTCCATAATTCGACGACGTGCTGGAGTTGGCTGTATTCGCGACCTAGCTTGCGGATTGCGTTCGGATCCGACGCTGTTTCGGGCTGAGACATTAGGTGCTCAACCTCGCCGTGTCGTTCAGCGATTTCCTTAAGGCGGGCTTCCATTGATTGCTGCATGATTTGAGGTTACCAGTAAGTACGAATAAAACTATGTGCCGAACCGTTATTCAGGGGTTTAGGCAGGGGCGAGGCGTGTGAAGCTTGCTACTGGTTTTTTGTATACCGCACGTGTGCGGCTATCGCCGCGGCATCGAGGGCCACTTCTGACTGGTCGCCGCCCTCAGTAAGACTTTTCACTGAAGCCACGCCGTTTTCGACCTCACGGTCACCAAGAATCACCACGTTCGCAGCGTTCTGGTTGTTGGCATAGCGCATCTGTGCCTTCATTGAACGCTTCGGGGCGAGCACTGTAGAGATATCGACTGCTCGGAGAGCTGTCGCTAATCCCGCAGCCGCGACTCCCGCATCTCCCAAAGCCACTACGACGATCTCAGGACCCGCAGGCTGCGCAACCATTACTTCCTGTTTTTTCATTTCGAGAATCATGCGTTCGATTCCCGATCCGAAGCCGATTCCTGGGGTTTCCTGTCCTCCGAGAATGCCGATCAGCGGGTCATAGCGGCCACCAGCGAGCAGCGTCCCCTGGCTTCCAGCGTTCGACGGTTCGTACTCGAACACGGTCCGGTTGTAGTAGTCGAGTCCACGCACGAGGCGGTGATCCACATCGTAAGAAAATTCTGGATAGATCGTTTTTAGATTGTCGAGAAGCATCAATAACGCTTCCCAGTGGTCTTTCGTTTCTCCGCCGATGTAATCGATCGACTTAGGAGCATTGTCAGCGAGCTGCTGGGTTTCCTCTACTTTTGAATCGAGAACCCTGAGCGGTGCACGCTGGAGTCGGTCTCGGTCGATCTTCGCAAGCTGGTCGATCCGCTCGGTGAAGTACTGGTCTAGATCGCTGATGTAGTCGGCACGACCTTCAGGGTCGCCGAGATTATTCACACGCAGCTTCACGCCGTGAATTCCAAGATCGGCGATGTACTTCCAGCCAAGCTCGATGACTTCGGCGTCTATTTCAGGCGACTGGTCGCCGATGGCCTCAACGCCGAACTGGTGGTGCTGGCGCCAACGCCCGGCTTGCGGGCGTTCGTATCGGAACATCGGAGCCATGTAGAACATTCGGACCGGCTGCGGACCACTTTGGAATCCGTTCTCGATGTACGCTCTGCACACCGATGCAGTGCCCTCAGGTCGCAGAGTCAGCGGATTGTCGCCCTGGTCCTGGAACGAATACATCTCTTTCTGAACGATATCTGTTGCATCACCTACGCCGCGCTGAAACAGACTCGTGTCCTCAAAAGTCGGGGTGTCGATTCGGCTGTACCCGAACTGCCCTGCAACCCTACGACCGGTCGCGTAAACGTGCGACCAGTACGGTTGGTCTTCGGAGAGTATGTCGGCGGTGCCACGAGGGCGCTTGAAGCTCATGGGGAATATTGTCTCTTAAACGAAGGCACCAGCACATGGTTGTGGTGGTGCCAAAATCGCGCTTTGTTACGAATCACCATCAGTCCGTCATCCTGAAC
>JAPYUK010000071.1 GCA_029936155.1 Dehalococcoidia bacterium
AAGAACGGCTTCCCCGGTGACGACCTTCCGGTTGTTCAGGTTTCCGCTCTTGAGGCACTTGAGAACGCTGAAGACGGCGACAACAAGTGGGTTCAGTCAATTGGCGAACTCATGCAGGCTGTTGACGACTACATCGACATTCCAGAGCGCCCGACCGATCTTCCGTTCCTCATGCCCGTCGAAGACGTATTCGGCATCAAGGGTCGTGGCACGGTTGTTACTGGTCGAGTTGAGCGTGGCATTGTGAAGACAGGTGACCAGATCGAGATCGTTGGATTTGGCAAGACTGTTGCAACCACGGTTACTGGTGTTGAGATGTTCCACAAGACTCTTGAAGAGGGTCTGCCTGGTGATGCTGTTGGTTGCTTGATTCGTGGAGTTGAACGTGAAGATGTTTCACGTGGTGCAGTTCTGGCAAAGCCGGACAGCATCAACCCTTCAACCAAGGCCAAAGCCCAGGTCTATGTTTTGACTGCAGACGAGGGTGGACGACACACGCCGTTCTTCTCTGGTTACAAGCCTCAGTTCTACATTCGAACTACCGATGTAACAGGTTCAATCAACTTGGAAGCCGGTGTCGAGATGGTCATGCCTGGTGACAACACCGTCATGGAAATTGAACTTGGCTACCCGGTTGCTCTTGAAGAGAACCTTCGATTCGCCATCCGCGAGGGTGGTCGCACCGTTGGCTCGGGCGTAATCATTGAGGTTCTGGACTAGTTCCTGAAACTTACTCGTCAACGCCCGCTGGCTTACTAGCGGGCGTTGACGCGACTTTCTGGAGTCGTGAAATTCCAGATGTTTTCGGGCTTTTGCCCATTCGCTGGTTGGGTTGCACTTCATGTGAGTGCCATGCAACCGTTAGGACTGATAGAGCGTAAATATGTCTAAGAAAAGCGCAGTACGCACGATAGTTGATATGAATTGCACCGAGTGCAAGGCTTACACCTACAACACTGAGAAGAACAGGCGTAACACTCCGGATCGTGTAGAGCTGAAGAAGTTCTGCCCGGTAGACCGTAAAGTGACGCTGTTTCGAGAGAAAAGGTAAGGAATCGAGTTGGCACGAACACCAGCACGAAGTACATCAGGCCCGGGAGTTACGGGATCTGCAGGATTTTCTATCTTCAGGTTCTTTAAAGAGGTTTTCTCGGAACTTCGAAAAGTTTCATGGCCCACAAGGCAGGAAGCTACTCGTCTGACTGTGATGGTGATTGTGCTTTCGGCAACGATTGGGCTGTTTCTCGGCTTTGTTGACATGGCGTTCGCACGGTTGCTCGCGATCTTCTCAGGAACATAGGCAATGACTTCTTATAGCGACATAGCCGGGAGCACTTCAGCTCGCTGGTACATCCTTCACACGTACTCTGGTCAGGAAGACCGTGTTCAGAAGAATTTGGAGCAGCGGATTTTGACGATGGACGTGAAGGATAAGATCTTGAACGTCGTGGTTCCCACCGAAGAAGAGGTGGAGATCAAAGAAGGCGAGCGCAAGACTGTTCAGAAAAAGATGTATGCGGGGTATCTGATTGTTGAGATGCTGATGGATGAAGAGTCGTGGTACGTCGTTCGGAACACACCTGGTGTGACTGGATTTATTTCTGCCGAAGACGAGCGCGAGAAGCGCCCGAAGCCGGTTCCGCTGGAAGACGCTGAAGTTGATCGAATCATGAGTCGCATGAAGTCGAATGCCCCGCGTGTACGCGTTGGCTACGAACAGGGCGAGTCGGTTCGTATCAAGGACGGTCCGTTCGCAGATTTCATGGGCACTGTTGATGAGGTACTTGAGGATCGCGGCAAGGTTCGTGTGCACGTTTCGTTCTTCGGGCGAGAGACGCCTGTCGAACTAGACTTCCTCCAGATAGAGAAGTCTTAGATTTTAGATAAGTAGAGTGAATTCCAGAACGTTTTCTGGGATTGGTTTAGTAACGAAGGAACGTTGAGTTGGCTAAGAAAGTCACGACTGTAATCAAGCTGCAATTGCCCGCTGGTGGCGCCAGCCCGGCACCGCCTGTTGGACCTGCGCTGGGTCAGCATGGTGTGAACATCATGCAGTTCGTTAAGGAATACAACGAACGCTCGGCTTCGCTTGCGGGCAACATCGTTCCTGTAGAACTGACTGTTTACGCAGACCGATCGTTTACGATCGAACTGAAGACGCCGCCTGCTTCCGACATGATCAAGAAGGCTGCTGGAATTTCCGGTGGTTCGGGTCAGGTCGGAATTGAGAAAGCGGGTCAGATCAAGCGGGCGAATGTTCGCGAGATTGCTGAGACGAAGATGCCTGACCTCAATACGAATGATGTTGAGGCTGCGATGAAGATTATTGAAGGTAGCGCCCGAAGCATGGGCGTGGAAGTTGTCGACTAGCTCGTTTTTGAGCAGTTGGACTTTTTATTGGTCGGCCCGGGCGCTCGGACCCCGCTTTTGTTGCGATGGGGAGCCAGGATAACCGGCAGGAGATTTACGAAATGGCTAAGCACGGAAAACGATACAACGCTGCGTTAGAGGCGGCTGGTTATGATGACCACACCCCCGATTCGGCGGTTGCTCTTGCAAAAGAGTTTTCCAAGGTGAAGTTTAACGAGGCGATTGAGCTTCACGTTGCGACGAGCGCAGACCCTCGACATTCGGATCAGCAGATCCGAGAGGTCGCTGAGCTTCCGCACGGTACCGGCAAGAATGTTCGAGTGTTCGTATTCGCCCAGGGTGATGCGGCTCGGGCTGCTCAGGACGCTGGTGCTGAGTTTGTTTCTGATGACGAGCTGGTGAAGAAGATCGAGGGTGGTTGGAGCGATTTCGATGTCGCTATCGCTACTCCCGACCAGATGGGCAAGATCGGGCGACTTGGTCGCTATCTTGGTCGTAAGGGCTTGATGCCTAACCCGCGTACTGGAACGGTTGTTCAACCTGATCGCATGGGGCAGGCTGTTGAGAGTGCGAAGAAGGGTCGAGCCGAGATTCGTTTGGATCGTGGTGCGAACATTCATGTTCGTATCGGCACGGTCGATTTTGACGACAACCAGATTCTCGATAACCTTTCGAGCGTTTACTCGATGATTCTTCGTGCTAAGCCGGACGGCGTGAAGGGTCCGCTTGTGAAGAAGGTGACTCTCTGCACGACGATGGGTCCGAGCTTCCATCTGGATCAGGGTGAGCTTGAGAGGCTGACGCAGCAGAATTAGTTGCTGATTTCACGTTTTTTTGAGCGTGGGATTTGATTGAAAGCTCGGGCATTTGCCGGGACTTTTTTGTGTGTCGGGTGAGACTTATTCTTGGCTTAAGAGTGGCACCAGTAGGGTTGGTCGGTTGTGCGCAGTGCCGACATGGACCATTCGATGTGGCTCAGGATGGTGGTGACTGTGTGTAGTGAGTGCGGAAGATGTGGGTGAAAATTGTTGGCAATTCGTTGCAAATAAGGGTTAGTATAAATACGTACAGTTGAATACTGCGACCGCAGACAGTTGGTCCCGTTGGTTTTAGCGAACTTTTCGGGGTAATGCTTCAGGCGCCATCCGAGGTTAGTACGTGCAGATTCGTCGTTTTGACGATACGCATTTCGCCCCGGACTAATGGATCCGGGGTTTTTTATTGGCTTTTACTGGCCGGTGAGTTCTGTTGATAGGTCCAGACAGGAGGTCGAATGCCAACTGATAAAGGTAGAGCTGCGGTAGCGGAGATGAAGGATATCTTCGAGGCATCGCCGCTCGTTATTGCTGCGGGGTACAGCGGTGTTGATGTTGCCGGGATGACCGGATTGCGTCAGGAACTGCGAAGCAACGGTGCGCGATTCAAGATCGTGAAGAACACCTTTGCGAGGCTCGCTGCTGATGAGGCAGGCAGGTCGGAACTCAAAGAGGTCATGACTGGCCCGATTGGGTTTGTGGTTACCGATGGTGACCCGGCTGCAGCCGCTAAGGCTTTTGTGAACTACGCCAAGTCGAATGCACTCCCGATCAACATTCTTGGTGGAATGCTTGATTCAGACGTGCTGAGCGTTGATCGAATTACTGCTCTTTCGAAGCTTCCTTCTCAGGGTGAGCTGATCGCCAAGATGCTTGGTTCGATGAATAGTCCTATTACAGGTTTGGTGATGGTTATGAGTGGCCCGGTTCGGGCTCTTGCCACTGTGCTCCAGCGGCATGTGGACAACCAGCAAAGCGTGGGCGAAGGCGAAGCCGCTTAGCTGGCGTGATTGGGTCCAGACGTGCGTTCGCACTTGGGGACCCGAGAGCATCTACCCTCCCTCTAACTCCCTCCCGAAAGGAGGGAGGACAGGTGATGGCAGAGGCGAATTGAATATTTAGTTTGTAACAAGATTCCCAATCATTTTGGGAGACGAAATTGGAGAGACCAGAAATGGCCATAAGCAAAGAAGATCTGATCGAAGAGATCAAAGGTATGTCAGTTCTTGACCTCGCAGACGTCGTTAAGGCGCTCGAGGAAGAGTTTGGTGTAAGTGCAGCAGCTCCGGTCGCAGCAGCGGCACCAGGTGCTGCAGATGCTGCGACCGGAGCAGAAGCGGCAGAAGAGAAGGACGAGTTTGACGTTGTTCTCAAGGACATCGGTGG
>JAPYUK010000028.1 GCA_029936155.1 Dehalococcoidia bacterium
ATGCCCAACGACCCATCCGCAGCCGACCTACTCGAAATCTACAACCGGCTCCTCAACAAAACCGGTCTACAAAACTGGTGGCCAACTCTGCACGATGCCGGAGGAGACGAGGGATTCGAAATCATCGCTGGTGCCATCCTCGTCCAAAACACAACGTGGAAAAACGCCGAACGAGCACTCGCTAACTTGCACAAGGCAAATATCTGGGGATACACGGCAGTCCACGAAGCCCCAGACGCCGATCTAATAGAAGCCATCCGATCGTCCGGCTACTACAACGCCAAGACCAAAAAACTAAAAGCCTTCGCCAGGGCAATTGTTGAGAATTACGGCTCGAACGACAAGAATCTATTCGCCTTTGATCTTCCAGAACTTCGCGAGCGGCTGCTCGATATCTACGGAATCGGTGAAGAAACCGCCGACGACATCATCCTTTACGCAGCGAAACGACCAAGCTTCGTAATGGACACCTACACCCGCCGAATAGTAGATCGACTCGGTTGGAAGGTAGACGGCAATCGCTACTTGGACTACCAAAATCTGTTCGAGTCGATACTTGAAGTTGACGTAGGCATGTGGGGTGAATTTCACGCTCAACTCGACTGCCACGCAGCCCACGTCTGCCGAAAGTTGAACCCGCTGTGTGAAAACTGCGTTTTACTCGATCTCTGCCCGACAGGAAAGCGGAACACACGTTAGTCAATCTAAAACCCACGCCAACACGAAGACTCAACCAATCACTGCCGATCTCTCAGTAAACGTCACCCGCGACCAGAAAACGTCGCACACGACTCACTCGGGTGGGCCAGGAATTGGTACCAACTGCGCAGCAAAGAAAGACACGTCTTCGTGATCCCGATTCGGTAAAAACGCGATCACGACGGAAGTCGGGAATCCAAACACCGAGTCGAACCCGAGAGAAACTCGATCTGGATCGCTCTCAATCGCCTCTTGAATCACGCCAAACAGCCCGTCAATTGTGTAGTAATCGTCATCGTCCGGTTTATCCGGCAATTTGAAACCCTCAGGCTCGGTGCCATCGGTTTTCACGGCATTTTCAGCCCACAGAACCTCATCCAGCTCATCTTTGAGCACACGCACCTCAACATTGGCACGTTGATAGGCGAATTCGCCGACGTTCCACTGAAATCCGAACTTGTAGTTGCCGCTGGGCCGAGTGCCCCAGATCTGTCGGTGTACTTCGATCCCGAGCAGCATCGCCGCTTTCCGATCTACCTCGGCTCCACTCGGGATGGCCGATTCAGTAACAATCTGGGAACCCAACGGAGCGGTGGTTGCTGTTGGCTGGGGAGTCGGCTCAGAAGTCGCCGTCGGTTCGGGATCGGACGAGCATACGGCAAGTGCGAGTGCCAAAATACCGACTAGGGCGGTCAGGGTAATAGTTCGTTTCATATGTTTGAAATGAGATTCTCAGGCGTCGAACACATCGACGCTACTAGATTTGAATACTAAAAATACGTCGTTTCCAACAGATATACCAAGATCAATAAGTGCATTTTCCGTGAGTTCTACGATGACTTTTTCACCGATGTTCACCTCGACGAATATTTTGCCGTTGTTTGACCAAACCTCGGTAACCGTTCCAATAAGGATGTTCCTTGCTGAAAGATTCTGTGGCTGATCGGTGGCCAGAATAATCTGGTTCGCACCCAGTGAAACGACGACACTATCGCCAGGGTTCTTGTTTTGGTGACGAGTGGAGATACCAACGCCGCCTTCGCTGCCAAGATGGACGGTGGTTAATTGGGCGATTGACTCGCCTATAACGCCTTGAAGAGTGTTCTCGAAGCTCTCGAGGCCATCATCAGCTACCGCCGCACCGAGCAACAACGCCGAAGGGCGATCGAAACCCTCCACTTTACCGCCCCGCAGGAGCATCGCTTGCGAAGCAATCGAAACGACCTCCGATATCGAGTGCGACACATAAACCATTGGAATTTCGAACTCTTTGTGGATACCTTTGAGGTAGTTCAGGATCGAACCGCGCCATGCAGCGTCGAGTGAAGCAAGTGGCTCGTCGAGTAGCAGCAGTTTTGGCGAAGTAGCCAGTGCCCTAGCGATCGCAACTCGCTGGCGCTCGCCACCCGATAGTTCAGATGGCATGCGTTGAAGCAGTTGAGTCAGTCCCAGAAACTCAGCGAGTTCGAAGGGGCTAATACGACGTTCTTTTTGTGAGATCAACCGCCAACCGAACTCAATGTTCTTTTGAACGTTCAGATGCGGAAATAACGCGCCATCCTGATAGACGGTCCCGATCCGCCGTTTTTCTTGTGCTATCCAGATGCCTTCATTGTCCGAATACAAGACGTTATCGTCGACGCGAACAATGCCTCCACTGGGCCGAATTGATCCCGCAATACAATTCAACAAACTCGACTTCCCTGCACCCGAAGGACCGAATACTGCGGTAATCTCGTCGCCGAACTCGCCATCAACATCAAGTGAGAACTCGTTGTGATTAAGTTGTAGTTCAAATGAAATCATCAGCTGTGCCCATCCGATCGAGTTGCCCCTGACGTCGTACGCTTCAATAGCCAGTTATGTACCCCAAGCGCTAAAACACCAAGCACTACTGACACCAACGCGAGTCTCCAGGCGGCATCAGTGTCACCAGCCGAGATTCGAGTGAATATTGCCGACGGAACAGTCTGCGTACGCCCCGGAATGTTTCCTGCAACAACGATCGTTGCACCGAACTCCGAGAGGGCTCTAACGAATCCCAGAAGTACACCCGCGATCACTCCACGGTAGGCGAGTGGAAGCGTAATTGTCAGAAAAGTGCGAACAGATCCCGCGCCAAGGCCGCGTGCGGCGATTTCTAGACGAGGGTCTACTCCGGCCAAGGCAGCCGCGAAGGAACGCACCACCAATGGCAACGACACGATCGCTGCGGCGAGCGCTGCCGCGATCCATGTGAATGCAAGCGTTGATCCGAACCACGATTCACTCAGCTGCCCAATCCAGCCATTGGTGCCGACAACCCATAATAGTGCGTAGCCAATCACGACCGGAGGTAGAGCAAGAGGTAGTGAAACAATTACATCCAGTGCGAACCTGCCCCGAAACTGTTTCCGCACCAGCAGCCAAGCAACGAACATTCCAAGTGGCAACGTCACTCCTGTCGCAACGAGTGCGATTTGCAGCGATAGCGCGACTATGGAGATGTCGGAGTTCATTGATAAGCCAATTTACCTCGCCGGGGATGCCGGGCCCGAAGGTGGACCGACATGGACATTCCACCGAAACCCGGCTTCATTGAAGATTCGTTTTGTCTCGGCTGATCCTGCAAGAAAAGTGAAAAAATCCGCAACACTTTCGCTGTTGGCCGCATCTTTGATCGGGACGAAAAAGTAGTTGATGCTGTCGTATCCATTTTCAATAGTTAGCAGCTTATTGAATGATGAATTATTGATTGAAGCCACATCGCTTGTGTAAATAACCGCAAATTTAGCATTCCCAGTAGTTACCGCCGTCGCCGCCGCACGCACATCTGACGTGAGAATCAAACGGTCCGTTATCTCGTCCCATATTCCCGCACTTTCGAGCGCCTGCCGGGCAAAGGAACCAGCAGGCGCAAGATCTGGATTCCCTATCGCGATTCGCCCCTCTGTATCCAACAAGCTGGGTAAGTCATCGGGCATCTCGGCATCACTCGAACCGATCACGGCGAGCTGGTTGAACAGCATCGCGGTATACCCGTTCGAGCCTACGAGATCTGCATCAGCGATACGCTCGATCGCCTCTCTCCCAACTACAAATGCACCATCAGCTGGGGCACCTAACTTCGCAATTTGATTCGCCAGCGCTATCGACCCGCCAAAACTGAACTCAATCCGGTTTCCCGTCTCACGTTCGTACAATTCCGCTGATTCGACAAGCACATTTGAAAGTGACGCTGCCGCGAAAATCAGCGGAACGTCCGGCTCCGTCTTCCCAACACAAGCTGCGGAAATCAGCACGCAACATAGTACGAGTACGATCTGAACTGGGCACCTGGTCATCAGCAAACAGGATTCTCCTTAATCAAAAGGGCAAGCTCTGATAGAATTTAGCGGTTGCGGGCGCGCACCGTATACGGATCCGACCAGGGTCGTATTTGAACCAGCGTTGCGTATGCGGCGGATAATGAGGCACGAATTTGGTCACAGCGAGCGAAGAATACTCCTTCACGAGCTTCTCCAACCTACCTTTCTACACCAAAGTCAATGAACGACTGCTCGATCTTGCCGAAGTTGGTAAGCAGCGCAAGATTGTCGACCTAGGTTGTGGAACTGGTGGGATCACGAAGCTCATTCTTGAGCGACTCCAGTCCGCCAAGGACACAGTAATTTACGCCGTCGACCACTCGACCACTGCCCTCAAAGTAGCAGCCGAAGAAATTGGCGAAAGAAAAGACGTAGCGATCAACTACGTTCACTCCGAAGTTCAAAACCTGACCGGAGCGGTGAAAGATCGCGTCGACGCCATCGTCTACTGCAACTCGATTCACTATGTTCCCGACAAGACTGTTCTAATTGGTCAAATCAAGGAAAAGTTGAGTCCCAACGGCATATTTGCTTTCAACACTTCTTTCTTCGAAGGCTCGCACCCGGAAGACAGCCACGAGTTCTTCCGCAAGTGGATGATGCGATCGCTGCGAATCCTGAAGCGCGAATACGGCCTTTCTGCTGTTAAGTCGGCGAAAGTCGAATCACGCGTTCAGCTCACCGCAGGGGACTACATTACACTTGTCGAAGAAGCGGGATTCAAAGTGCTGGTCAACGACTTCAACCGAGTCGAAGTTCCGCACGAAGGCTGGCACCACATCTCCGGCTTCTCCGACTGGATCGAAGGCGTAATGCCAGGTGTACCGCTCGACAAGGGTCGGGCAGCGCTCCAAAAGGGTCTGGGTCAGATCTGGGAAGAAATGGAACTCAAAACCATCCCGAGAGTATGGCTCTCTGTGAGCGCAGCAAAAGCCTAGTTACAGAATCTGGTCATGTAAAACATCCTCGCTTGCAGCGAAGATTTCTCGTGCCGGAATTAGTCGTTCGTTCTGGAACACTAATTAGTTAACTGGGGGGGGGCTACACGCACAAATCACCATTTACGAATGTATTAGACTCTCAAGCGCGCAGGCAGGTCTTACGAATAGCTGATATCGCCAAGCAATACATCGGTTGAGACTCCATTCTGGTTCACAGGATCGAGTCGATAACTTCATCAATAGTTGTCGTTTTCAAGGATGGTTCCGGTGACTCGTTTAGGTTCCTTTCAAAGATACGTCCTTCGGTGAAATATCACGCCTCCAGGGTGGCTTCGACACCGATACCTACACGTTCACAATCGAGAACGCTCTACCAGATTTTTCGACTGAACTTGCCCTGAGACAATTTCAAAGTCCGAGGGAGTCGGGGTGAGTTGTCACCGAGACGACAATTCAGAACGCCGCCAGCGCCGCCGGACACGCCTTTCCGAAAGTTCAAATAGATTCCATAGAACTGCTGATCGATGACCGGTACTTCCTGCTGATGGAAAAGCTCCGTAGATCGGCTCTAGGCAGCCAGTTGGAAGATCCGACTCTAATGCAGCAACTCCCCGTATTAGTAGCGAAACTTCAAGCAAGTTTGCACGAAATTGATTCGACCGGCTTATACAAGCAGTTATCGGATTCCGCCCTCAATGACTGGCTGGTAGAAAACACGCCCGGTCAACCAGATAACCCTGTTGTCTATCATGGCGACTTTCATCCGAACAATATTCTCTACGCCAACGGAAATGTGACACGGGTTATCGACTGGGGCAACGTGATGTTTACCCACCCAGAGTTCGACGTTGCCATTACCTATTTAGCCATCTCGATCGGGTCACTGAACATGGACCCGGAAACGCGCCATGCATTACGGCCGTTGATCAATTCGATACTCGCAAGGTATCTCGCAGTCTACCGCGAATGGTTGCCGCTAAACGACGAGTTACTGGCTTACTACGGTGCACTGCGCTCGGCACATACCTACGCAAAAGCCACCGGCGCAGCACTTGGTATCGATCCGCCATACATAGCTGGTGACGGCTACGCCTCGCAGCTTCCGCCGATGTTCAATGCGATCAGTCGAACGATAAAAGGTGCTACCGGCATCAATATCATCGTGCACGAGTAGCTGGTTCAACCAACTACTCGCCGTCGAGATACTCAGTCAGACTCTTGATGTTGTAACTCTGGCCACCTTGCACACGCGCACCCTCGGCATCGACTGCGCAGCGCGCTGTATCGATAGAAGTGAAGCATGGAATCCGTTGCATCACAGCTGAACGGCGTATGTCGAAGCCATCTTGCATGGTAGTTCGATCACCTGTCACTGTGTTCACCACAGCGCCAACCGTGCCATCTTCGATAATATCGACAACCGTACGTTCACTTCCCACGTGCAGTCGCTTCTCTACTTCTTCCACTTCAATACCCATCGCCCGAATCATTGCAGCTGTTCCGCCAGTCGCGAAAATCGGGTGACCGGCAGCTTGCAGCGTGCGCACCAGTCCCAGCGCGTCCGCTTTGTCGGGATCGGCGATGCTCAGCAGTACAGCTTTACTATCAGGAATGTTCAGTCCCGATCCAAGCAACGCTTTTGTAACGGCACCGTCAAAAGTCGTGTCGATACCCATCACCTCACCGGTCGACTTCATCTCGGGACCGAGATAGGTGTCGACTCCGGCAAGTTTCGACATCGAGAACACCGGTGCTTTCACAGCGATCAGATTCTTCTTCTTCTTTGCCAGTCCACCCTCGTAACCTTGCTCCTTGATCGTTTTACCGCGCATCACCTCAGTGGCGATTCGAACCATCGGGATCCGGGTTACCTTGGAGATAAACGGAATCGTACGAGAGGAACGTGGGTTCACTTCGATAATGTATATCTCTGGCTCACCAGTGTCGGCAGCCGCTCCGGTACCGCTGAAGCCACGATATGCTCCACCACCAGCCACCACGAACTGAATGTTCATCAGCCCAACGATACCCAGAGCCAGCCCGATGCGACGGGTGTAGTCGATGATTGTGTCTACCTCAGCTTCTGTAAGCGACTGCGCCGGGTATACGGCCATCGAATCGCCAGAGTGCACCCCCGCTCTCTCGATGTGCTGCATGATTCCTGGAATCAGCACATCCTCGCCATCGCAAACGGCGTCAACTTCAACCTCAAGTCCAACCAGATAGTTGTCGATCAAAATTGTCTGGCCGGGAAAATCGCGCATGGCCATCTCGAAATATCGAACAAGCTCCGCAGGTGTTTGAACAATTTCCATCGCCCGGCCACCCAGCACATAGCTGGGTCGAACGAGAACTGGGTATCCGACGTTATTTGCTACTTGAAGAGCACTTTCGACGTCTGACGCCATTCCGCCCGGGGGTTGCGGTAACCCATGGCGTGCGGTGACTTCTTCGAACCGCCCCCTGTCCGAAGCGAGGTCGATTACATCGGGTGTTGAGCCAAGCACTGGAAGGTCAGCGACGCCCAATGCCTGCGACAGGTTAATCGCCGTCTGGCCGCCAAACTGGACCATCGTCGACGGATTTCCTTTGCCCGATCCTTCTCCCTCGTTCTCGATAATGTCCCGAACGCTTTCTTCGTCTAGCGGTTCGAAGTAGAGACGATCTGATGTATCGAAGTCGGTTGAAACCGTCTCCGGGTTTGAGTTGATCATCACTGCCTTCGCACCAGACGCCTGAAGTGCCCACGCTGCGTGCACTGAGCAGTAGTCGAACTCGATGCCTTGCCCGATTCTGATCGGCCCACTACCAAGGACAATCGCTACATCTTCGTCCGAAGATACGGCTTCGTTCTCTTGCTCGTAGGTCGAGTAGAAATAAGGAGTGACCGCCTCGAACTCACCTGCGCAGGTATCTACCATTTTGTAGACCGGCCTGAGGCCCCACTCTTTACGCATTGTCCGAACTTGCTCAGGAAGATAGTCGGCCAGTGTGCCGATCTGAGAATCGGAGAAACCCATCCGCTTTGCGCGCCGCATCAGATCTGGCGTTATCTCTTCCGCAAGAAGCGTGCGCTCCATCCCGATGATCCTCGCGAGCGCCGTCGTGAACCATGGGTCAATGCCAGTTTCCAGTGTGACTGATTCGGCCGTGCGGCCTCCGCGAATGGCGGCGGCGAGTTTCCACAGGCGATCATCATCTGCGAGCAGATCTGGCGGGCCATCGCCGCCCCACTCCGGGTTCTCCCAGAGCAGCGAACCTCGACCGTTCTCCATCGACCGCACTGCTTTTTGTAGGGCTGCCTCAAACGTGCGATCGATCGCCATTACTTCGCCGGTTGCCTTCATCTGGGTACCCAGTGAGCGATCAGCGGTCGGGAACTTGTCGAACGGCCAGCGAGGGATTTTGACCACGCAGTAGTCGAGCGCGGGTTCGAACGCCGCGGTCGTCTTTTCGGTTACAGCGTTTGATATTTGATCGAGAGTTTTGCCCAAAGCGATCTTGGCTGCGACGCGTGCAATCGGGTATCCGGTCGCCTTGGAAGCAAGTGCAGATGAACGGCTGACACGAGGGTTGACCTCGATGACGTAGTACATCGAGCCTTCTTCGTCGTAGCCGGCACCTTCTCCGACTACCTCTGCAACCATTTTCGATGGGCGATAGGCAAGCTGCACGTTGCAACCCCCTTTGATCTCAAGACCCGAGATGATGTTGAGTGACGCCGTACGAAGACGTTGATAGTCCTTGTCGTTCAGCGTCTGGCTCGGAGCGACGACGATCGAGTCGCCGGTGTGGACTCCCATCGGGTCGAGGTTTTCCATATTGCAGATCGTAATGACGTTTCCTTCGCCATCACGCATTACCTCGTACTCGACCTCTTTCCAGCCGAGCAAAGACTGTTCGATGAGGACCTGTCCGACCTTGCTGGCAGCGATTCCACCGGTTGCGATCTGGCGTAATTCATCCTCGTTCTGGGCGATTCCACCACCGGTGCCGCCAAGTGTGTACGCAGGGCGCACAACGGCCGGGTATCCGATCTTGCGTCCAGCTTCGACGGCATCTTCAACTGTTTCGACGGCAAACGAGGGGAGCACCGGCTCGCCGATGCGTTCGAGGAGATCACGGAACTGTTCACGGTCTTCGGCCATCTCGACAGAAGCAACGGAAGTACCTAGCGCTTTGACGTTGTACTTTTCGAGAATTCCCATCTTCTCGAGGTCGACAACCAGATTGAGTCCGGTCTGACCACCCATCGTTCCAAGCACTCCATCGGGACGCTCACGTTCGATAATTCGTTCGAGAACTGGCACCGTTAGCGGCTCAATGTAAATACGGTCGGCCATGTCCTCGTCGGTCATGATCGTCGCCGGGTTCGAGTTGACCAGCACAACCTCGACACCCTCTTCACGGAGCGATCGGCAGGCCTGCGTGCCTGCGTAGTCGAACTCTGCGGCCTGTCCAATAATGATCGGACCCGAACCAATAACCAGAACTTTTTTAGGCATCTCAGCCATCGCACCGTTCGTCAATCAACTCTCCTGTGTGCGTGCCAATGGCACTTTTTCTGCTATCCGCAACGACCCCCTCTCCCGGGGGAGAGCATTGGGGTGAGGGTGTAATCGCTCACATAGAAATTTAGCTAACCTTCGCACCTGACGCCGTAACGCCCGCCTGAATCAAACTCACAAATCGATCAAACAGATACTCGCTATCGTGCGGACCCGGTGACGCCTCGGAGTGGTACTGAATTGTCATGATCGGTAGATCACGGTGACGAAGACCCTCCACCGTCTGGTCGTTCAAATTGATATGGCTGACTTCCATCTCGTCCGGAAGGCCAGCGGGATCAACCGCATACCCATGGTTCTGAGCGGTGACGTAAACACGACCTGATTCGAGATCCTTCACAGGTTGGTTACCGCCACGGTGTCCAAAGTGAAGCTTGAACGTGCTTGCGCCAAATGCTCGAGCGATCACTTGATGACCAAGGCAAATCCCCATGATCGGAACTTTTCCTGCGAGTCCCTTGGCTGTAGCGACCGAACGATCGAGAAGCTCCGGATCGCCGGGACCGGGAGACAGCATCACACCGTCCGGGTTGTGAGCAAGAATGTCATCGGCCGAAGCATCGTCCGGAATCACAACTACTTCGCATCCTCGTGCCCGCAGCGATCGCAAGATATTCAGCTTCACGCCGAAATCGTTGACCACAACTTTCATGTAGTTGTCTCCGAGATCACGCAGGCCAATACCCCGCTCAACATTGACCCCCATGCCGCCCTGACGAGCCCTGCCACGTAAGTCGTAGAAGGCTCGAGATCTTTCACCGGCATCACCGTTCCAGCCGTAAATCTCATCGGTCGACACGTCGTCAACAACATCAACCTCGCCGTATCGAGGTGCTTTGGCCAGCGTAGCCAACGCCATTTCAACGTCGTCGTTTGGCGTGATAATTCCCATCATCACACCCGCCGAACGGAGTTTGCGTGTGATCGCCCGAGTATCGACGCCAGATATTCCCGGGATACCGTTTAACAGCAGATAGTCGTGGATCGTGCCTTCAGAAAGCGGGTGCGAAGGCTCCTCACAGTCTTCTCGAACCACAAAGCCGTTCACCTGGACCCGAGTCGACTCAACATCAGCCTCGCTCGTGCCATAGTTCCCGATCATCGGGTAAGTCGGGACGAGGATCTGACCACCGTAGGAAGGATCAGTCAACATCTCCTGATAGCCGGTCATCGACGTGTTGAATACCACTTCGCCGGTCGTCTCGCCCTCAGCGCCGAGGCGTTGACCCGGAAACACTGATCCGTCTTCGAGCAGCAGGTACACATTTCCACGAACGTTGCTCATGCTTTGGCTCCGGCTGCGGCGCCAGTATGTGCTGCCGCGGAATTCAGGTCGAACACGGTCTCTCCTTGATAAATCGTTTGGACAACACGCCCGGTCAGCTCCACCCCGTCTAGCGGGCTATTTGTACTCTTTGAAACGAACTCATCGGAATTTACTACCCACTTACTATCAGGGTCGATAATTACCACGTCCGCTGAGAATCCCTTCTTCAGTGAACCAAGATCCCGACCCAGAATTCCGGCGGGGCCAGCGGTTAGCGACTCGATTAGCCGCGTTATAGACATCTTTTTGGCATCAACCAGTGCGAACACCGACGAGAACGCCGTTTCGAGCACGTTGATTCCGTGAGCGGCCTCGTTATATGTACATACCTTGTCGGTGAAAGCGTGGGGTGCGTGATCGGTGGCGATGATGTCGATCAGGCCCTCGCTCAACGCTCCGATCACCGCCTCAACGTTGAACTTGCTGCGTAACGGTGGGTTTACTTTGGTGTTGGTGTCGTAAGCCTCGGCTCCGACCTGCTCTGGAACCTCACCCTTCAGCCCGTACACCCACTCGTCGTTGAGGGTTAGGTGATGCGGCGTGACTTCTGCTGTGACGTTGACTCCACACTCCTTCGCTGAGCGCAGAGCCACGATCGATCCCATTGTAGAAATGTGTGGGATGTGTAAGCGCGCGCCGGTTAGACCTGCAAGGTGTAGATCTCTGGCGATCATCACCGTTTCGGCTTCGACTGGTACACCGGCGAGCCCGAGTCTCGTAGCAACGGTTCCAGCGCTCATCACACCACCGGCGCCAATCTTTTTATCCTCGGCGTGATTGATGATGGGTAGTCCAACTTCGATCGAATACTTCAGCGCCTGCCGCATAAGGTTCGCATCTGTGACCGGGTTTCCATCATCAGAAAATCCGATCACGCCGGCGTCCGCAAGCTCGACCATAGGAGCAAGCTGTTTGCCGTGTTGGCCCACCGATATTGCACCGATCGGAAGCACCCGAACTACGCCATCGGCTGCTGACCTGCGAATTACATCCAGCACAACCGCAGCTGAATCCTGAACGGGGTCGGTGTTAGGCATCGCACAGACCGTAGTAAATCCACCGTGTGCTGCTGCACGAGTTCCCGTAGAAATCGTTTCTTTCCACTCCTGCCCCGGATCTCGCAGGTGAGTGTGAAGATCAACAAATCCTGGGGAGACGATCTTGCCAGCAGCGTCGATCTGCTCATAGCCGTCTGGAACGCTACCTGATGATCCATCGGTAATACCGGCGATTTTCCCGGCTGAAATCAGCACGTCAGCGACCCGCTCGATTCCCTGTGCCGGGTCGATCACTCTGCCACCTGTTATCGCCAGATTTCTGGTCGCCAAGAGCATTTCCTTTTCTAATTCACTTTGTTCGGAGTCGTGTCGACCCTGAACTAGCCTTCGTCAACGCCACCAACTCGAACCGATTTGCCCGGCGCGCACAGCGTGTAAAGAACCGCCATTCGCACCGCCACACCGTTCTGCACCTGCTCCTCGACAACGCTCTGCACACCGTGAGCGACCTCGCTAGAAATCTCGACTCCCTCATTCATCGGGCCCGGATGCATCAACAGGGCGTCATCGTTCGCCAGCGCCATTCGCTTTGTGTTGATCCCCCATCGATCTGAGTACTCGCGAAGATTCGGTAGATGCCCGGCTTCCTGCCGTTCCTGCTGAATCCGCAGCGCCATAACGACATCCACTCCATCAACCGCTTCGTCGACGTTACGAGCCAGCTTCAAGCCACCAAATCCAGTGCTTGCATCGAGCGTCGAACCAAGCTGCCACTCGTCCGGTAGCAGCGTATTCGGGCACGAAACTACTACTTCGGCACCCATCTTCTGGAAGGCCATAATGTCGGAGCGTGCGACTCGGCTGTAGAGAACGTCACCAACGATTGCGATCTTTTTGCCTGCGATGTCGCCGACGTGGTTTCGCACTGTGAAAAGGTCCAGCAATGACTGGGTCGGGTGGGCGTGCGTGCCGTCACCAGCATTCACTACTGAGGCGTCGGTGTGGTTCGAAATAAAGTACGGGGCGCCAGAATGTGGGTGCCTTACGACCAGTGCATCGATCTGCATGGCCTGAAGTGTTTTGACCGTGTTCAGCAGCGATTCACCCTTCGACACGCTGCTCGCCGAAGCTGTGATATTGATGACGTCTGCGCCAAGAATCTTTCCGGCTTGTTCGAACGACACGCGTGTACGCGTGGAGTTTTCGAAGAACATGGTGATGATCGTTTTACCGCGGAGTGCAGGGGTCTTGCGAATGTCACGAGTTGTAATCTCGCGCATGCCTTCCGCACTGTCGAGCAGATCAGTGATTTCAGCGGCGGTAAGGTCGTCCATATCAAACAGATGCCGACGTGGGACCGATGGCGACTCGACTTCACTCGGAGTCTTCGGTGCGATATCGGTTGCCGTGCCCGCATCTATGGTCGTAATTGGATTTGCCATTAGCTTTCACGTCCCAGTAAAACTGCGTCGTCGCCGTCAATTTCCGTCATCCGAACTTGCACACGCTCACCGTGGGAAGTGGGAATGTTTTTACCAATGAAGTCCGGGCGAATCGGAAGTTCACGGTGCCCTCGATCAACCAGTACCGCCAGCTGAATTCGACTCGCCCTGCCGAAGTCAAGAAGTGCTTCCATTGCGGCTCGAATCGTACGACCTGTGTACAAAACGTCGTCGACTATCACTACCGGGCGATCGGTCACTCCTACCGGGATGTCGGACGGTTGAAGTGGTTGACTCGACGCCACATCTGGGTCGTCTCGCCAGAGCCTGGGATCGAGCGTGCCTACAACGGGTATGAAGCCCTCGATACGCTCGATATTTTCGGCCAATCGACGAGCTAGGTGTACTCCACGGGTTTGAAGTCCAACCAACACAAGGTCTTTAGAAGCACGGTTTTGTTCGAGGATTTCGTGTGAAATCCTCGTTATCGCCCTTCTAATGTCGTCCTCTGTAAGTAGGACCCTTGCGGTCTCGTTCGTCACGTTGCCCTCGGGTACTGGCGTCGTAGTTACATTTAGGCACAAAAAAATCCTTGCCTGCTGACAAGGATCGGTGACGCATCTGCGTAACGTGTGTCCGAAGAGACCTCGCGCGGCATACTGCAGCGAGCGGAGGCGTCTAAGCGGATTCCCTTGCCAGCCTCACTGGACTGGATTTAAAGGCCCACAAAATATTCAGTTCTTAACCAACAAGGTTACCACTCACCCATATGTTCCACAACGAAAATACTAGGAAATACACGTCCGCGTGTGGCAGTGACCCTGGAATGGCGCGCTCGCTGTCATCTTGAACTTGATTCAGAATCTCGCTCGACAAGAATCAACTGCTCATCCAGCGTACAACCTGATCGCATTCCACATTTCAATGCCACGTGGTGCCCTCTCACAACACATGGCGGAGGGCGATCTAAAGCATCACCCAGTCGCCTTCGACTGGAACTACTACTCGCCATGATGGCGGGTACAGTTTTAATCCGCATACGCACCGCACCGATCGCATCCGGCGCTTACGGACAATCAACACCTTGCAATGCCCGCACTTCGATAGGTAGCGCACCTGCGACTGCCACTCCTCAGTAGTCACGTCCACGTATCGTCGGGGCTTCGCGCCAATCTCGCCACACACAGTGCGAAACTCACGACCGTGAGCGCTCGGCTTATCTCCAAATCGAGCGTGAACAATGGCATGGGCGACCTCATGAAGCACTACTCCTCGTATGTCGTCCTCGCTGCCCATAGCCAGTAGGCGAGAGGAAATAGCGATCTTCTTCTTCGATGGCATGTACGACCCAAGCGTTCTGCGCATGCGACCCGAAACCCGTACCGGCGGCAGTTCAAGTCCTGATTCATGCGCTTCTAAGGTCGATCGAATCAAGACATCGACCTGCTCAGCAGTCGGTTTTCCGATCGGCTTCTGCTCGAGATCGAACGAGAGTTGGCGCGTCACATCGTCAGAATCCAATCTGGCAGATCCTGGAGCTAGCGTCACCTGCGCTAATTCAGCGGCCTGACTCGCCATGCGGCTAAACGCTTTTCTAACTGAGAACGAGATAACAAAGCCCTCTGCGACACTTAAAATAACCAGAACCACTCACGAGTATCTGGATTTCCCGCGGTCAGTGGCACGAACCTGTCCTAAAGAAAACCCCCAGTAATGGGTTAAGAAAAGCGCGCCAGCGAAAATGCGCTGATGTCGACTGGCGGTTCGTTCCCAACGACGAGTGCAGCCGTAGTCTCACCCAGCGCCGGACCGACCAGTATTCCCTGCCGCCCACCTCCGGTTGCGATCACCAGACCCTCAGGTCCGGGTTCAGCATCGATAATTGGCATCTTGTCCGGTGCCATCGGTCGCAGGCATGCCGTCTGCTGCACGAGTTCGGCGTCTTCAAGATACGGCAGCATCTCAACAGCCGATCCGATTATTCGGTCCCGAGCTTCGTCCGTGGTGCGATCATCAAAGCCGACTTCTTCCTCGGTCGTGCCGATCCACGTAAGTCCGTCTGGTTTTGTTATCGCGTAGTCGGTGCCCCAGGACAATGAGACCTTTAGTGCCGGTCCCGGTGCATTGAGCCGAATGATCTGGCCTTTAAGTGGAGTTATCGGGACATCTACACCCACGTCGGAAAGTAGTTCTGAACTCCATGGCCCGGCGGCGGCTACTACTGCATCGGCCTCGAAATTCTGCCCTCCGGTAACCACCCCAGATACGTGATCACCTTCGATAGCGATTGCGGTTACGCTTCGATTGACGATGCGAGCACCCTGAGACTCAGCGGCCTGCCATATAGCGAGAGTCAGCTGGTAAGGATCAAGCTCGTGGGCTTCTCCCTGATACAGACCACCCAAAACATCGCCGGATATTCGGGCGTCGATGTGGCTCAGTTCCCCGAGCCCCAGCCAGCGGATATCCAGTGAGTAGTCTTTGGCGTAAGTTTCGTAGACTCGCCGCGCCGCTACAGCTTCGGCTTGATCTTTCACAAGAAGCAGCGATGGTTTTCGAATGAAATTTAGACTCTCATCATCGGAGTCGGTGCCACTAACGGTTTTGGCCAGTTGCTTGTGAAGACCCATCGAGTAGTGAGACAGTTTTTCGTATGGATCGTCGGCCGCTCCACCAATGTGAGGATGCAGTCCGCCGAGCGCGAACCCCGAGGCATGTGATGCCAGCGAGTCACGCTCGAACAGCGTCACATCGTGACCGTCTCGAGTCAGGTAGTACGCAGTCGCACAACCGGCGATACCACCACCAATAATCGATACATTCACTGGAGACTACCAGCGGTGAATAAACTCATCGATGCCAACGATCGCACCTACGACCTGAAGGCCGCGTAGACTTCATCGCCACGACGTTGTCGACGTCGAGCTACGCCAGTCTCCTGGGCCACTCGCGAAACGCTCCGGGCAACTCGCTTTGAAACGTTTTGGTCGAACACGCTTGGGATGATGAAGTCTTCCGAAATATGTGAATCTGGGATCACACCGGCAATTGCAACTGCTGCAGCGACCTTCATTTCGTCGTTGATCTCCGAAGCTCTCACATCGAGCACCCCACGGAATAGGCCCGGGAAACAAAGTGAGTTGTTCACCTGGTTCGGATAGTCGGTACGACCCGTCGCCATAATGCGAACGTTATCAGGGATATCTTCAGGCCAGATTTCGGGATCGGGATTTGAGAGTGCGAACACGATCGCATCCGAACTCATTTTCGCAAGTTGTTCACGAGTCACAAGCTCTGGTCCGGCGAGACCCAGCAACATGTCTGCGCCCTCAAGACCAGCGCCAAGATCACCTTTGAAATTCTCAGTGTTCGTGTTGTCGGCGAACCACTGTTTCATCGTGTTGTCACCGTAGTCACGGCCGCGATTGAGCGCACCCTGACGGTCGAATCCAACTATGTTACTCACGCCGTAGCTCTGGAGGATTTTGGTGCATGCGGTTCCAGCAGCACCCACACCAGCAACAATTACTTTCAAATCTTGAGGCCGTTTATCGACGATTTTCAGGGCGTTGATAAGACCCGCTAGTACAACAACTGCCGTGCCGTGCTGATCATCGTGGAATACAGGAATGTCGAGTTCAGCCTTTAGCCGCTCCTCGATCTCGAAGCACCGTGGAGCGCTGATGTCTTCAAGGTTGATCCCGCCAAATCCTGGAGCCAACGCTTTCACAATGCTGATGATTTCCTCGGTGTCATTAGTGTCCAAAACAATCGGCCATGCGTCAACTCCTCCAAATTCCTTGAACAGGAGAGCTTTACCTTCCATTACCGGAAGCGAGGCAGCAGGACCAATGTCACCAAGTCCCAGCACCGCCGAGCCGTCGGATATAACAGCGACAGTGTGGCCTTTTCCGGTCAACGCCCAGACTGCGGCAGGATCTTCGTGGATCGCCATGCAGACACGTCCGACGCCCGGAGTGTAGGCCTTCGACATATCGTCTCGCGTTGTGACAGGCACTCGGGACGACATCTCGATCTTGCCGCCAACGTGCAGAAGGAACGTCTGGTCAGAAACGCTTCGGACCTTCACGTGCTCTACAGCCTTGATCGCGTCAACTACGCGAATCGCGTGGTCATGACCAGACGTGTTGATCGTGAAATCACGCACCATGTCGCCTTTTGACGTTTGTACAACGTCAACACCCTGAGCGCTTCCACCGGCCTCACCAATTGCTGAGGTAATTTTACCAAGCATGCCTGGCTCGTTCGGGTACTCAGATCGAACCGTGATGCTGTAAGCAACACCCGGTGCTCGTGTCACCATGTTTTCCACTCCAAAATAGTCTTCTAGCGGTGCACTAATCGTGTCATGTCGGCAGTTGAACTTACATTACAATTTATACGGTCCAATTTACGGGAATATTTTACCACCTCGCCAGTACGGCATCTTGGTGTTTTTGCACCAAGTTTTGGAATTCAATAGACCTCATGCAAATAACCTCACATTCAAGTTCTCGCAGTGGCCATTCTTCCGTTATTCTGAAACGCGGTTTATCGAGGTAATCACGGAGAAAAATATGGTAGATGCGGCGAGACCACAGATCAGAGGACGATTCACCAGTTGCGAATTGGTAAGACGTGAAGAGTTAACGGAGGATCTTGTCAAATTCTGGATTAAGCCCGCGCAGGACTATGTGTTCAAGCCCGGTCAGTACTGCACCATCGGAGTAGAAGGCATCGAGCGACCGTACTCAATTTCATCTTCGCCAGACGAAGAAGATATCGAGCTTTTTATCGAGATCGTTCCGGTCGAACATGGCGGTCACCTAACTCCACTTCTGGATCATCAGCAGGTCGGAGCCGAAATGACGCTACGGCCGCGCGCTAAAGGTATTTTCATTCTCCAACCGCAGTTCAAGCACCACATTTTCGTCGGAACGGTTACCGGTGTTGTTCCCTATATCTCAATGCTTCGAAAGTTCTTGAACGACCCGAACTGGCCAGAACCTGCCGACGGAATTACGCGTGAGGACTACACGTTCCACGTGCTCGAAGGCGCAAGCTACCTCGACGAGTTTGGCTATGACGAGGAGCTCAACGAACTCGCTGAGAAGCACGATTTCATCAGTTTCTACCCGTCGGTTTCTCGACCCACGGAAGAGCGTAATGCTTCTTGGGCCGGAGCCAAGGGTCGAATTAACCTGCTAGTCGAGGACTACCTAGAGAAGCTTGGCGTCGACCCCAAGGAAACCTGCGTTTACGCGTGTGGTCACCCGCAGATGATCGAAGACGTCGGTGAGCGAATGGAAAATACCGACTACAACTTCGTTGAAGAACGCTTCTGGAAAGAAGACGAGTAAGTCGTCGGTGGTTGGAATTGATTCTGCCGCATCGATTGCGGCCACTACCCCGTCATCCTGAACTTAATTCAGGATCTCGGAAGACGCGGGGTGTGGCGCAACCCGGCAACCAACAACCACAATCTCATCACCCGCAAACCCGTAAAACCAGCTTTATACTGGCACGTCTGATTCACTAACCAATCACAACTTAACAACACCGTTCGCAACGGCAAGAACCACCACAGAAGGAAACTCAACAAATGGCAGAACAAATCGGATTCGTCGGCCTCGGAATCATGGGCAAGCCCATGGCCATCAACCTGGTCAAAGCAGGCAATGCAGTGACCGTTTACGACGCCTTTTCATCGGCAGCTATGGACGAAGTGGTTGCAGCCGGTGCAACAGCAGCCTCGTCATCCACGGACGTCGCCCAGAAGTGTGATGTAACAGTGGTCATGGTTCCAGACGGACCCGACTCCGAGGCTGTTGTGCTTGGCGAAAACGGTCTGCTCGACGGTGCATCGGCTGGCGACCTGATCGTCGATATGTCGTCGATCGCCCCCAGCTACTCTCAATCGATCCACGCAGCGTGCGCCGAAAAAGGCGTCAACTTCCTCGACGCCCCCGTTTCCGGTGGTGAGCCATTCGCCATCTCTGGCGACCTCGCAATCATGGTCGGCGGCGGTGCCAACGACTTCGAGCGAGCAAAGCCGATTTTCGATGTGACAGGAAAATCCAGCGTTCTCTGTGGAGCCATCGGTGCAGGCAACGTCACCAAGCTCGCCAACCAGATCGTCGTTGGGGCAAACATTCACGCTCTCGCCGAGGCTCTCGTTCTCGCAACGAAGGCCGGAGTAAATCCGGAGACCGTGTTCGATGCCATCAAAGGCGGACTCGCCGGATCGAACGTAATGAACGCCAAGGGTCCGATGATGTTCGAGCGAAACTTTGATCCCGGATTCCGCATCGAGCTGCACTACAAAGACATCAACAACGCAGTACAAACTGCCAACGCCCTCGACCTCCCGCTCCAAGTAACGGCCAACCTCCAACAGGTTCTCGCCGCTCTCATGGAATGGGGCAAAGGCAAGAACGACCACTCGGCCATTCTCCACTACGTCGAACAGCTCTCCGGCGTAACCGTCACAAACAAGTAGTTTTCTTTCGAGCAAACATCTGAAAACGGACCGCAATAGGCGGTCCGTTTTCACGTCTGGTGTCTAAAACTTTTCTTCTCGCTCTGATCATGGGCATAGATCAATGTCGTCCTGAACTTGCTTCAGGATCTTTCTCCCCCATTTGCTGCGACTGCCGCGTCCCGAGCGAAGTGCCTACGAAGTCGAGGGATCTGGTGCGGGGACGCTAACGGTGCTGGTGAATACTTCAAAAAGCGGATAATCCAGCGATAGTGCCACACTCCCTACCCCAAAACCGGCAACAGTAAAGCCATCAACAGCAGGAACAGCGTCCCCTGAACAGCTCGAGTATCAGCCTTCGACACCAATCCCAGCCGCCCACAAGAGTTCGGCGCATCGTTCAAGCGACTGTTCGGAACTTCTGCCTTCACACAGCATAATTACATTTCCGGCAACAGCGTAATCGCCGTACATCGGAGTCAGCTGACCGCTAAACGCGCCGCCCCCTCGGCGGTCTTTTGTGCCTTCTGTCCAGCGCACATCAACCGATCTGAGGAGCGCATCTTCACTCGATACTTCCTCAGCATAGCTGACGCCGTTTTGCAGCGCACTCGTGTGATCCGGGTATACACGAATTTCGTACTGGATCGGCTCGCTGTCCGGCGGTGTGAAAAACAGCAGATAAGCGGCAGTCGCGTCAGGCAGCTCCGACACGTCGTACTCTTTCGCCTGTTTGAAGCGCTCGCCCTCAAAATTCTTGATGCTCATATCCATACCTGCGAGCGGCTGAATCTTAGAAAAAGTGGGATCGCAGCAGCTGCCAGAGTTGCACGCGGCTCCGATAATCACAAATACGACCAATAACAGAAAGAGCGTAACGACCCGCAATGCACCGACGCCTCTAAGCGCCAGACGGCTCAGTATCATTTCCTTCGCTCTCTCCTTCGGCGATGTCGCTCAAGAACTGCTCAATCTCTGGCGATAGTGAAATCCTGTCTCCAGAAATTTCTTCCTCGTTATTTGTTCTTGAACCATCGTCGTCCGCCGGTGGTCCGTCCGACTCCCTCTCACGCTCGAATCGCTCAACCATTTCCTTGAGCTGCGGGTTATTGTTCATTGCTGGTCCCACCTGCTCGTACTGTTTCTCGCCCATCTCGACTTCGGGCAGGGCCGAACTGAACCCGTAAAGCTCGGACAGTATCTTGAGAATTCGAGCACTCCCCGCGTAGTCATCATCGAGTTTTAGATAGAGCGGCAGGTGAACCATCAACGATAGCGTTTCTACGTTCAGGTCGTTCCAGACTCTCTCAGAGATCTGCGATGTCATCGAGGTAGGTCCCTGATACCTTGATCTTCCGATCTTCACATCACCGAAACCCTCAGATGGAGTCCAGCCGCGAGCCGAGCCAGTGACCGGCAATTGCCGTGAATGTGAGACTGAGTCGTACATTCCGCCAAGCTGAATATATCGAGTGATCTTGAGAGCTTTCAGCAACTCAATAACTGAATCGTTGAAATCCTCGGCGAATGCGTGGGGCTCCAGCAGCTCAAGAAACACCAGATCGTTCGCTCCAGAGCGCCGCGCATAGTTCACTCGCGTGTTTGGCACTCGGACAGTTCGATTATCGCCGCGCAGCCTGATTGACGGCCGATATCGGGTGAAATCATAAAATTTTCCTGGCCTACCGAGCTGCCCAATTTTCTCGGACGCGTACATCTTGCCAAGGCGCCTAAGGACGATCTTTCCGACGTTGCCGACATTGATCCATGGCTTCAGAATCGCAATGCAATGTGGGTCCTGAAGCGGGGGCTCCGGCATTTCTATTTCAAAGTCGCCAATTTTCATGGGTTGCGTCCTGCCCACAGCATACACGGCTCTCTTTCGAACAACCGCACGTATTTAACCCAGTCAGGCAGTGCTAAAATCCGCCATGCTGCTGTTCGACGAATAGGCGACGAACTGGTGAGCACTTGGACAGTCAAATCAAAACCAAGTCATATCAAAACTACGGGGGAACCAGAACCAGATCATGGCCAACAAGTTTGTATTTCTGCCACCACAATCAGATCTCTTCACGAAATGGATTCCCCGCCTACTCGATAGCGCTCCGGGATGGGACATTGTTACGCCCGAGACGGACGAAGACGCCATGTGCGAACTCGCCGATGCCGACGCTGCGTTCGGAACTCTGACACCAGAACTTTTGGCTGTGGCGCCGAATTTGCGCTGGCTACAAGCCCCTGCCGCCGCTCCCAACGCGGGCTACTACTTTGACGAGCTAACTGCTCATCCAACGAAGGTCACCAACTTCCGCGAGATTTACAACGATCACATTTCGGTGCAGATCCTCGCTTACATCCTCAGCTTCACCAAGCACTACAACATCTACCGTGACCAACAGAGGGAACACAAATATGAGAAGCTGAACCCGCCATATCACGACATTTTTCTTCCCGAGTCGACGGTGTTGATTGTCGGAGTCGGTGGGATCGGTTCCGAGACCGCACGACTGTGCAAAGCAGTCGGAATGAACGTGCTGGGAATCGATGCACGGCGGGAAGACAAGCCGGAGTGGGTCGACGACATGTTCGGCCCTGATCAGCTCGATAACCAGCTGCCCAAAGCCGATTTCGTTGTTCTGACAATTCCGCACACTCCGACAACAGAAGGGCTTTTCGACTCGTCGAAGTTTGCTCTGATGAAAGAGTCAACAATTTTCATCAACATTGGACGCGGGATGACGACGAAGCTCGACGATCTGAACGCAGCACTGCGATCTGGCACGATTGCTGGCGCGGCACTAGACGTATATGAGATCGAACCGCTTCCTGCCAATCACCCGTTATGGGACGCTCCGAACACGATTCTTACGCCCCACACCGCGGCAATTGGTGGTGCAAATCTGGAAGAACGACGATACGAGATCGTTCTCGAAAACTTCCGCAAATTCGCAACAGGTGAACCGCTCCGAAACGAAGTCGATAAAGCCAACTGGTTCTAGGTGCCTACGCCACGTTTTCTACGGTGTGGGTAGCAGCAAAAACGAAGCGGTAAGTAGCGACGAATCAACCTGAAGGCTCGAAGAATGGCAAGGCAAAAATAAAGGACTCTGCGAAAATGACCGGCATTGGCGTTGGAATGGGAATTGCGATAGGTGCACCAATTGGTGCCGCAACCGACAATGTAGGACTGTGAATCGCCATTGGTGCCGGGGTAGGTACGGCGATGAATTCAATGAACTATTCAAACAAGAAGTAAGTATTGTCACCACAAAACCCACCACTGGTGGTCCACATCGATGCAACCGAATCACCGCTCGAACTTGAGCGGGTAGCCCTCGCTGGAATCGACTGTGAAATCGTTTCGATCGCAGCTTCGACTGAAGGCGAAATAATCGAGGCCATCAAAGAAGCGACTGTCATCCTCAACGATCACTCGCCAGTTACTGCAGCGATGGTAGACCAACTCGAAAACTGCAAACAGATTATCCGATACGGCCACGGTTACGACACTGTGGACGTCGATGCCTGCACCGAAGCTGGAATCATCGTTACGAACATCGCAGGTTCAACATCAGAAGAGGTTTCCAACCACGCTCTATCACTGCTGCTCGCCAGCGCACGAGAGCTCAAGCGACTCGATCTGGCGACCACTTCTGGCAGGTGGGCGGAAGTATATTCTCGATCAATTCTCAACCAGATCTATGGCGAGACCGCTGGAATCGTCGGGTTTGGGTGGATAGGCCGCGCGATGGCTCGCAAGTGCAAGGCTCTGGGCATGAATGTGCTGGCCAACGACCCGTACGTAGGCCAGCATCTGGCGATTGAATATGGTGTTGAGTTCGTCTCGAAAGAACAGTTACTCGAACACTCTGACTATGTGACTCTGCACGTTCCTCATCTCGATAGCTCGCATCATTTCATCGATGCCGCCGCGCTCGATCGGATGAAATCCACCGCGTATCTGATCAATACTTCCCGGGGACCAGTTGTCGATGAGTTGGCACTGGTTTCGGCACTTCAGGCTGAGAAAATCGCCGGTGCGGGTATCGATGTATACGAGCAGGAACCGCTTTCGGTCGACAACCCACTACTTAAGATGGACAACGTGATATGCACTCCGCACGTCGCTGGATCGAGTGAGATCGGCTGGGAAACGATCCGCAGACGTGCAGGCGAAGAAGCGGCGAGGGTTCTTCGCGGTGAACGGCCCAAGGTAGTGATAAACCCCGAAGTTCTGGGGCGAATTTAGTCCCAGCGATCGTTTCAACACGTCCGATAGGAATCGACCACTTCCCGATCGCAGCGTAGCGAAATAAAGGGCTCTCAACGGATTCACGTTCCGCCTCAGTCAACGACCTTGCTCACGGCACCCCCCACTCGAGATCCTGAATCAAGTTCAGAATGACGTACAGCTATTCGCCTCGCCACCTCTGGGGAACCGAAATCCTCAACTCAAACCCAGCCGTAACCAATTCTCACCACACGAGTGTGTAGCCGCCCACAAACTTTTTCTTGCTCACTTCCGTATAATCCGATAATCGGTCTTGACCAAACCCTTGATCGGGTAGGCGGCCGTGGACAGGAAAACTCTACTGTCCGGAGTTCGATTCCAAGAAGGAGGTGGTCTGTTTTAATGTCTAGTACCAAACGAGGTGTCCTACGTTAAAGTAGGGCGCCCTACCAGTAGGGCACCTCTAGAGTAGGGCCACCCGATCAGCAAACGTTTACGACTATGCTGGTCCGGTGGTCCTACTCGCGTCTGGAACCAATGGCTCCTATTCTTTTAGGACGCAACAACTCCTCCCCATTTATCCCTTCTCCTTGGGGAGAGGGTTAGGTTGAGGGGTAGACTGCAACAAGCGGTAAGGTCGTACGACGATGCTCTGCGCACATTGATCCTCCCTCCTTCGAGAGGGAGTTAGAGGGAGGGTAGATTGCAGCGGCGACCAAGTCATTCGATGACGCCCGGAGCTATAACGAGACACTTCACAGCCACCGGCTTCGTCGTTCACAATAACGCCACCCTCTTGCACTGGCATAAAAAAGTTCAGGAATGGTTGCCACCCGGAGGACACGTCGATCCAAACGAAGATCCGGTTCAAACCACGCTTCGTGAAATCAAAGAGGAAACGGGATTCGACGTCGAAATCGCGCCAACTCAGCCATCGCTAGTGATCGGCAATCTTGAGCAGGTACATGCGCCGCACAGCATCATGATTGAAGATGTCTCCGACGCCACATACGGTGAGCACCAGCACATCGACCACATCTACTTCACTCGATTACTCGGCGACGCATCCGCCCCATCAGGAGAACTCTCCGACCAGCCCGATTCTGCGACGAAGTGGCTGTGGGCATCTCTTATCGACCTCGAATCCGCAACAGCCTTCGAAACCCCGGACGGCGAACTACGCCCACCCCCCGAAGATGTGCTAAAGCTGGGCACAGCGGCTATAAAGCACGTTTCGGGACAGTAGTCGAACCGCTGATCCATCTGAACACCCTGTCGAACGAAACTCCGCATGTGCCTGCGCCATTAGAAATAGCGACTCGAAACTTCGTCGGTCACTACCAGGCGATACCATACGCGCTCGGCTCACCCGGAACCGAGAGGCCTTACTTTTCGACCAACCAGCACACATTCGATATCCCCTACCCAAACGGTATTACCTATGGCGTGGCCGAATACGCTCAAACCCACATGGTTCAGATCCAGCAACTTCTAGCCGGGCAACCTTCGGCCGCTGAAACCGGTGCGGTCGATTCCTACTCAAACCTCGGTATGCAGGATCTGGGATTCGGAACCAAGCTCGACACCCCATGGTCGTTGCGTGAACCGGCGCTCAGGCGACGCGTCTCCGGCGATCGACGTCGTCCGATTCCCTGATCAACTCCTCGAA
>JAPYUK010000072.1 GCA_029936155.1 Dehalococcoidia bacterium
CAGGCCATTCGCCACCACCACCAACCACGCGATCACCTTCTTTCCAACGTGTCACGCCGACGCCCGTAGCCGAGATAACTCCCGCGAACTCATGCCCAAGGACCGCGCCCCCTGGCGCGAGGCCATACATGAATGCATGCACATCAGTGCCGCATATTGCTGATCGATTTACCTTTATCAAAACCTGACCAGCGGCTGGTTCTGGCTTTGGGATGTCGGTCACCTCGAATAATTGTTTGCTGCGATAGACGGCGGCTTTCATAGTGATATTTCCAGCTTGATAAGTTATCTCGAATTTTGTAAGTGGGTCCGTATTTACGGTGCTATTCTCATTGAAACCAGCTTCTAACTCTGGTCATCGGGAGTGGTTCGGAGTCTCAAAGCGTAGCTATCCACCGTAGCCTTCAATTACATGCGCTCGCATGTAATCCTTGTCCATCTCGATTCCAAGCGCGGGTCTGTCTGATAGGTAGATCTTATCGCCCCTGATGTCGAGAGGGTGGTCGAACATCACGTCATCGGCGGTGTCGAGGTACGACAGAGGGGCCTCAATTAACCAGGGCGTGACTTTTGTAATTTCCAATTTAGACTCCAGAGGCTTGGTTCGTGAAGTGAAAGATGGATGCATCATCGGCCCATGACGGTCGCATGTCCACCACAAGTACACATGACGTGATTCACGTTTTCCTTACGACCGGTGTTTTATGGCTTCACAAACCCTTCAGGTACTCATCACCGGTACGGCAATTATTACTACCGCCGTGTAGACGTCGCATCCAAGTTCGATTCCTAATAAAACATTGTCGTGATACGAGCGCGGCTCCCAAGGCTCAACCTGTTGAGAATTCCTTGAGAGCTAGTTCGAGGCTGTCAAATCGATAGTCCGCTTTATGCAGAGATGAGCATTTCGTCGCGCGAGCGCGATAGCAGTAGCGACATCGGGCCCCAGTGTGGGCTAAAATACCGACGCTGGAGAACAGAGGGATCACAGACTGGTAACAAGCCAGAAGGGAATAGCCGTTGAGTTCGAGAAATTTCGACTTTGTCCTTGCCATTGGTGGAGAAGCGGGCCAGGGAATTGCCACACCCGGTGACATCCTCGCCCGGATATTCATCCGGCGCGGTCTTCACCTGTATACGTACAACGCGTACCAATCGATCATCCGAGGGGGGCACATCCTCCTGTTTATGCGCGTTAGCGACCAGCAAGTCGACAACCATGGCGACAAGCTCGACCTTCTACTCTGTTTGAATCAGGACACGATGGATCGCCATCTTTCTCTTATGGGCGCTGGATCAACGGTGGTCTATAACGCCGATACGATCACCCCGGGTGACGTCCCCGACGGTGTTCAACTTTGTCCACTCCCAGTCAGCGAACTGACCGAGAGTCGCAACAGATTGATCCAGAACACAATTGCGGTTGGGACCGTGATGGCCCTCATGGGTCAAGACTTTGAGGCCCTTGAAGAGAGTCTCTCTCTCAGATTCAACCGTATGGGGCAGGAAGTCGTCGATGAAAACGTCGCGGCGGCGCGGGCCGGATACGACTACGCCAACGAAAACCTTATGATCAAGACCGATCAAGTTCCTGCAGGTCCGAAACCACTCGCCGTGTGGGCAGGAAATGAGGCGGTGGCAATGGGTGGAGCAGCTGCGGGAGTCAAGTTTTACGCGGCCTACCCAATGAGCCCGTCCACCGGTGTGCTGCACTGGATGGCTCAGCACGCGAGGGACCTCGGAATAATGGTCCGCCAGATCGAAGATGAGATCGGTGTAGCCAACATGGTGATAGGCGCAGCTCACGCGGGCGCACGCTCCATGTGCGCCACTTCGGGAGGTGGATTCGCTCTCATGACCGAAGCAGTTGGAGCTGCGGGAATGATGGAGATTCCGGTCGTATTCATCGACGTTCAACGCGCCGGTCCATCAACAGGCGTACCGACCAAGACCGAACAAGGCGACCTCTGGCAGGCACTGGGTGCGAGCCAGGGTGATTTCCAGAAATTTATCGTCGCTCCAACGAGTGCGTTGGACGCTTACAAAACTATGCCCGAGTTGTTCAATCTCACCGATAAATATCAATGCCCAGGCATGGTACTGATCGATCTTCTTATCGGAGAAGGGCGCGCAACTTTTGATCCCGATGAGGTTGATATGCAACCCGAGATCAACCGTGGTGCGTTGCTTACTGAGGCTGCCCAGCAGAACGGCTACAAGCGCTACGAAAACACCGAAAGCGGAATCTCCCCGCGAGCGATCGCAGGGTTAGAAGGGTACGTCCACGTTGTCGCCACGGATGAGCATGATGAAGATTCCACGCTTCTCAGTGATGAGTTCACCGATCCGACGAAGCGGCGGATGATGGTTGAAAAACGCGACAGGAAAATGAGCACGGTTCTCGATGATGTTTCCGCTCCTAGTCTGGAAGGTCCGGCCGATGCGGATGTCACGCTAATCGGCTGGGGTTCGACTTGGGGAGTAATAAAGGAAGCGGTGGAGTTGCTTCAGGAACAGGGCGTTCGGGCCAATCATCTGCCCTTCAAGTGGATTGTGCCATTCCACGCCGACGAGGTGACTGAGATAGTGAACTCGGCCAAAAAAACGATAATGATCGAAAATAATTTCTCGGGCCAGTTCTACCGGTACATGCGCAGTGAAACAGGTCTCTCTGTCGACGGCCACATTCGCAAATATGATGGCGAGCCTTTCGCGCCGCACCACATAGTCGAAGGCGTGCTGGAACACCTTGCACGCGAAACCGACATTTTCGTGCCCACAGAAATATTGAAGGTTTAGAGAGGTTCACCAAATGACAACCACAACCAAAACAAGCGACGGAAATTCACTACCTCAACTAACAGCCAAAGACTTCAAAGGACCAGTCGATCCTGACTGGTGTCCTGGTTGCGGTGACTTCGGGGTGCTGAACAGCTTGCAAAGAGCCAGTTCAGAACTTGGCCTCAGACCCCATCAAATCCTGACCGTGAGTGGTATCGGTTGCTCGTCGAACTTCCCGGGCTACTTCAACTCGTTCGGAATGCACACTCTCCACGGTCGATCGTTGGCCGTCGCTACAGGAGCAAAGCTCGCCAACCATGAACTGAACGTCATCGTCACCGGCGGCGATGGTGACGGTTACGGGATCGGCGGTAACCATTTCACCCATACCGCCAGGCGTAACGTCGACCTCACGTATCTGGTCATGAACAACCAGATTTACGGGCTGACGACCGGCCAAGTTTCACCGACCAGCCGGGAGGGGATGCTGACAAAAAGCACCCCGTTCGGCAGCATCGAACCTCCGCTTAACCCGATCACGTCGGCGATCATGAACGGTGCAACCTACATTGCCCGCGGATACAGCGGTGACATCAGGCATCTCACCGACATCATAAAGGGAGCGATCGAGCATCGCGGCTTCTCGATTGTCGACATTTTCAGCCCTTGCACAACATTTAACCGCGACAACGATCATCCGTTCTTCAAACAGCGGGTCAAGAAGCTTGAAGACGAGGGGCACGACACCACCGATTGGCAACTTGCTTGCGAGAAAGCGATGGAGTGGGGTGACACGATCTACACGGGATTGTTCATGCAGATCGAAGGCAGGAAAACGCTTGGTGATCGTGAACGCGTACTAAGGGAGGGCGGCCCGCTGGCGCACAGGCCCTTAGGACTCAACGATAAGCAGGTCGAAAAGATCATCAGCGGCATGATGTAAGAGCGCTGACCCCAGCGCCCTAGTCGAAGAAATTTCCGTTTTTCGGACCCGAGACGGCGAGTACTCGCGACCAGTGTTCGTCTATTCAGGTGATTCGAGATCATCGGTCATGTATATGCGAACCGGTGCCTACCCGATTTCTTCAAGCAATTGACACACGTTATTCGTAAGATATTTCCAATAGGTATGCGATTTTCGTAATCATTTACAATGCGCTTCTAATTGGAGGTGCAATCAGTTGATCTACAAACAAAATTGCCCATCGTGCGATGGCAACCTCATATCTGTACCGGAAATGTTCAGAATTGTTTCGTGGTGCACAGGCTGCGGGTTCCGCACGGAGTCACCAGAGTTGATCGACTCAATTCGCGCCCAATCGGAAGACACACAGTCGCCCAACCTGCCTCTCATCCCTAGAAACTGCAGGCTCTTCCAATAACTGGCTTGGCGTGGTGTTGGTTAACGCGGATTGTCATATCGCCCACAGCAGATCTATCGACGGTAGAGACTCGGGTGCTCATGAGTTATGCGTGCCATATGAAATTCAAATGGCAGAAGAGTAGGCGATGGTTTCAGGTGCTGATGGTATGTGACAAACCTGACATTAAATGGTCGCGACAGTTTGGCGATCGATTACGTCCCAATCCAGCTCGACTCCCAATCCAGCGGCACCACTGGGTGAAACGTATCC
>JAPYUK010000073.1 GCA_029936155.1 Dehalococcoidia bacterium
TCGTGTAAAAGCTTCGACGTTTGCCCGAGCCATCCATAACATGCACTAACATGCACTAACATGCACTTCCCATCTGCCATCGAATCGCGGCGTGATGCTGCCTTTGCCATTTCGGCGTTTACGATCTGTACGTTTTCTACTAATTAGTACGGGCGCGCCACACGCACGTATGCACGTTTGTCTCGATGTGATTTCTTCGAGCATGTAAACACTCCGATGGTTACAAGTGTTTACAAAAATCCCTTTTTCAACTACTCGCAGGGGTAATAAATCTAGTATTTGAACTAAGATTTACCTATAGCCCCCGTAGCTCAGTTGGATAGAGCACCGGCCTCCGAAGCCGGGAGCGTTAGTTAATTTTCGGATCCATGTAGTTCTCTGGCGGGTCGATCTGCTCATCGGCCAGTTCGCGGAAAGTCTTGCGATAGACCTGCATTCGGAACCGACCTGAGTCGATGACATAAACGCCGAACTTGTCGTCGATCTTCACGGCCGTCGGCTTCCAAAAAAGCTTTTCGCGACCCAGATCAACGATGTGATCGCGCCACCGCAGCATGTCGGGGTTCGCCATCAGTTTATCGGCTCCACGCTCCGTCATAACGGCGTCACCACGAAGTTCCTCGATGAACAACCCCGCTCTATTGAACTGCACAACTCGATTGTTTCCACGGTCACAAACGTATAGATCGCCGTGGGCGTCGATCGCCACGTCGCTGGGTCGATCGAATGTCCCGGCGTCTCGGCCAAGTTCGTTGATAACCTGCAGCAAGTCGCCCTCGGGAGTGAAGCGTTGGATGCGGTCGTTCCGCCAATCAGCGACGACCACCGAACCGTCCACTGGATCGATCGCAACGCCCCATGGAAAAGACATTTGACCCGGCTCTGACCCCACCTCGCCGAAACCCTCGATGAATTCGCCACTGGAAGTGAAGTGCTGCACCCGTGAAGAACGTGAACAAACGATCCACATCGTTCCGTCCGGCATATATGTGATTCCGGACGGCGCGTTCAGCATCCCCGGGTCATCACCTTGAACGCCCCACGTGTCCGTGACATCGCCGGTCTCGGTCGACATAGCAATGACCTTGTTGGCACGCTCGTCGGTGAAGTACATCGTGCCGTTCTGATCGCCATCGCAAAACACCGGGGAGAAGAACTGCTCCTCGCCTTTTACTTGAGGTTCACCGTCGATAAGCGGCTCGAGATTCTTCGGAAACTCGTCGTCGATATTGCACTGGGCTATTCGAATCTTTGCCCACTGGGCGTTCGAGTCGTACCGGTTCAGCACGTAGAACCAGCCGTCGCCTCCGAACACGAAATCCATTGCGCCGTAAAAGCCGTCAACGATCAAACGCTGGCCGATTGAGGTCTCGAAGCGGTGCCCCATTCTCAACAGCGCTGGATATTTTTCTAGAAGTTCAGGTGTCGGAGTTTGGAGCGGTTGAACAGTGGTCATTACAACTACACTCCTGCCGTTTCGAACATACCGTTGAACTGCTCAAATTTCCCGTTCACGATCGGTTCAGGAGCTATCCCGAAATACTCGTCGAGAATCGTCGAATACAACGATCTGAAGTCGTTGTTGAAGTGCAGATCGCCACTCAGGTGATTAGCTGGGTCGAGCGACGGGTACTCAGCGTAAAAACCGCCCTTAACTTGATCGCCGATCAGGAAGGCACCACCGCCAGAGCCATGATCCGTACCGTTTCCGTTATCTCGCACTCGGCGGCCGAACTCGGTAAACACCATCATGATGACGTTGTCCGAGGCTTTGTGCTCACGAAGATCCTCGAAGAAATCTGAAACCGAAGTTGCTAGGTTCGAGAGAAGACCCGCCTGTGTGGCGATCTGCGCACCATGGGTGTCGAACCCAGGCAGTTGTGCGTAGAAAACCCGTGTTCCGATATTGGCAGTGTGAACCTGGGCTATCCCTTTCAAGCTCTGTGAAAGTGCGTCATCGCCGTACTCAATCGTTGAGCTGTACCGTTCGGGAGCGACGGCAAGCATTTCGGCACCGGTCATCGCATCGATTCCGGTCTGCCCGATATGGTTCAAAACCATCGACGCCTCATCGATTTCCTCTGGGATATACATCCGCTGGAAGGCGTTCAGAGCTTTCCGCTGACGTTCACCTGCAATCGATGTAAGCAGTCCGTATCCTTCGAGCTGAGCAACCGAAATCGCTGGCGTGCCCATCAGATACATCGCCCTTGGGAGCCCCTGACCAAAGCTCACACCCGTACACACATTTTGCTGGTTCGGGTCGAGCTCGCGGATGACCCTGCCGAGCCAGCCCTCGGCAATGACCGTGGATGGCTCAGCCGTGTGCCAGATGTCCATCGACCGGAAGTGCGAGCGGTCGGGAACGGGGTAACCAACGCCGGAAACGATTGCTACGTCACCGGCGTCATACATCGTCTTGATCGGACCTAGCGACGGGTGAAGTCCGAAGTTATCGTCGATTTTTAGTACGTTCTCTTCTTTGACACCGACCGTTTTTCGGAAGTCGTAGTAGAACGGATCGCCGTACGGAACCACCGTGTTCATAAAATCGTTGCCGCCAGAGAGTTGCACAACTACGAGCACAGGATTTTTCGAGGTTCCACCATTTCCGTCAATGCCGTTGGTGCTATTGGCCATAAGTAAATCCTTACTAAGAAAGTTGGAATTCTCTGGATGCCACGATCAATTCCATGATCTGGCTTATTCGTGATCCAAAGACGTTGTCTACCGGGATCGCTTCTTCCACACCGAGCTCGCCGAGCAGGATGTCCAGCGTCCTGGCTTCAAGCTCAACGCCTCCAAGCTCGTACAGGCATGCCTCAATGAGATCTGTTGGCGAAATCGAAATTCGCCCCTTGGAGATTCTCTCGATGATTTTTTTCATGCCGGGCGTGTCCGGGTTGCCAAGTACATCGGCGGCGTAGTTCACGCGCTCGATCAGGAATCCCGAATCGATCCATTCACGACCCGTGTGCCACCCTTCAACCGTTGGTGGGTTCAGCAGGTGCTGACCCATCATTGCCGAATAGCCCACGAGGTCCTTTATCCCGCTTTCGTATGGATCCGTCAACGTTCCGGCGATTTTCACGACGTTCACTACGTGCTCTGCTGGCCACCTAACCCTGTCGTAGACGGCATTCTTGAACTCATCCATGTGGAACAGATTTCTCAGAATCGGCTTCATCTCGTATTCGGAGTCGAAGTACGACTGTGCGATCGTGTCGATCGCTTTCTCATCTGGCTGATCCGAAACGAAGAACCGGTGTAGATTCTCTGCAATAAATTGTGCGGTTGCGTCTTGTTTCACGATTTCGTCAACTATGTCTCCGCCGTCCAGATCACCGGTCCGGCCTAAGAAGGTTTTTTCGCCGTATTCATGGTCATCTTTGCGGAATACGAAGCTGAACTCCCACCAACCGTTCGGATACCTGGGAATCGACTGGTCGTGGGTCCAGCCCGTGAACGCACTTGCGGCGGCCTTTACATCGTCTTCGGTGTAGTTGCCGCGACCCATTGAGAACAGTTCCAGCAGTTCCCTTCCGTAGTTTTCGTTTACAGCTCCCGCGTGGTTCATCTGCTGGTCGAGCCACCACAACATTGCAGGGTCGTGAGAAATCTGATGCAGTAGCTCACGATAATTCCCCATTCCGTAGTCACGCAGAACGGTGAGATGTTGACGCATCATCAGATTCACGTTTGATTTGGCGATTCCGGTGGCGAGTCGATTGTGCCAGAACAGGGCAACTTTTTCTTCGAGAACACGCGGGGAATTTATCATCCGGAAGAACCAACGAGCCGAGGTGAATTTGTTGTTCTCCTCGTCTGCGTGCTCAGCGTGAAACCGTTCGAGCAGATCCTCTGCCGGCCGTACTTGACTATCGACATCGAGCAGGTCTTCAACTAGGTCTTCATACGAAGATTCGGCAAGTTGTTCAAGTTGCCATGCAGGGGCACCGAATGCTGCTCGCCTCATCAAATGCCCGACTAATCTGACGTCAGTTCGGCTCGTTGTTGTCATTACTTCAGCCTATCGTGAAAGCGATTATCGATCAGCTCGGCAAACTACTGGAATGGCTCGTGTGTGTCAATTATTGATCAAATTGAGACTTGTTGATCCCACTACGCATTCATAGTGTTAGGTGTCCGCAGCGCTCGAAAAGGAAGCACGTCAGCGGAATTGAAGTCCTGCGAAAAAGTCGTTACTACAGATATATGCGCTATATTGCCCGATCATGATTGAACCAACGATTCCGCCCATAGTAAATGACGCACGCATGCTGGGTGCGTTGATACCTTCTATCGCCGACCGCAAAGCAGACCTTCCAGCCCATGTGATTTCTTCGAGCAAGTAAACACTCCGATGGTTACAAGTGTTTACAAA
>JAPYUK010000004.1:0-5440 GCA_029936155.1 Dehalococcoidia bacterium
TCGGCGGCCCGACGCGCCAAAGCCAGCAGGTCTACTGGTCGCACTGCGGCAGTTCACGAGTCCGACAGCATGAACTCATCGGCGTCCCGCCGATGGATTCATTCGAGGCGGTCGCTGAACTCGGCGCAGAAGTGCGCGAAAAGGGGTTTAAGGCCCTCAAGACCAACATCAACTATCCGGGAACTCCCGCTCACGGCTACGATGGCGGATTTGGAACGGGGGCTACTGATCAGAACGTTACGTGGCAGACGCTCGATCACATAGAAAAGTACATCGGTGCGTTCGAAGACGGTACAAGAGGCGAAGTTCAGATTGCGATCGATCTCAACTTCCACTTTAAGCCACTCGCAGCACGCCAAATCTGCCAAGTGATGGAGCAGTTCAACACCATGTGGGTCGAGGTCGATATGTATGAGCCAGAAGGACTCGCTGAAGTAAAGGCGGGAACAACGGTTCCGATCACATCAGGCGAGAATCTGTTCGGCATCAGGGAATATCGCCCCTACTTTGACAATCGCTCGATGGATAACGTGATGATCGATGTGCCTTGGAACGGTTTTTCACGTTCTCGAGATATAGCCATGCTCGCCGAAAGCTACGAGCTGAACATCGCTCCCCACAACTACTATTCGCACCTTTCGACGATGCACTCGCTCAATCTGTGCGCAACCGTGCCGAATGTTCGAATCATGGAAGCTGATATCGACGATGTCCCGTGGAAAGACGAAATCACCGGCGGTGCGCTCGACTACACCGGCGGCGAATTACAAATTCCAACCAAGCCCGGCTGGGGCGTAGACCTCGACGAAGACGTAGCCCGCTCCCACGTTTGGGAACCCGGCCGAGGGCCGGGGTTTTAATCCCAAATGAACATCATCGACGCACATCCACATATCTACTCTAATGATCGTCAAAAATACCCAACCATCGACGATCCGTGGAATCCTGGTGAACCGGCGACTGCTGAAGATCTGAAAGCGAAGATGGACGATGCGGCCGTTGCGAAGGCCGTGTTCATCCAGACCAGTACGTTCTACGCTCACGACAATCGGTACGTGATGGATTCCGTTCGCCAGCACTCAGAATGGGCAACCGGAGTCGTAACGCTCAGTCCGGACGATTCGCAGCACGTTGAAGTACTCGAAGACGCGGTAGCGAACTACTCAGTACGTGGCCTAAGAGGTACTTCTGACCAAAACGGCGAAATTGGTTCGCCCAATGTAAGGCGACTTTGGTCGAAAGCTCGTGATCTGGGAATTACAGTCAACTGCATGGTCATGGACGATCTTGAACGCCTATATGAAATCGAACTAATGGCACGTCGGCTAGACGGTCTAAACATCGTCATCGACCACTGCTTCATGCTCAATACCATCAGAAAAACGGAAGAAACGCTTCAGTCTCTAGAACGATTATCCAATCTGCCAAACGTCAACGCCAAACTAACCAGCGGCACTCACGGTTCAGCACGCATTTACCCTCACGAAGATATGTACACGCCATTAAAGCGAGTGATCGAAGCGTTCACACCACAACGGTGCGTATGGGGGTCGAACTTCCCGAACGCCTTGTGGTCGAAAGGCACCACCTACGCCCAGAACTTGAGTCTTTTCACTGATGAAATAGGACTTTCGCAATCCGATCAAGAAGCGATTCTAGGCAAAACTGCCGAACGCCTCTGGTTCTCGTAAGCGCAAACCGGCATCACTTCGCGCCAGTCACGCCACGTACAATTTAGTTCCATATGACCACCACCGAACAGCGACAACGCCCACCAATGAAACGCCCGCTTGCTGTTCACGTAATGGCAAAGCCGAGTGGCGCTATCTGCAACATCGATTGCACGTACTGCTTCTATCTTGAAAAAGAAAAGCTGTACCCGGATAAGGCTCGTGGTTCGTGGAAGATGGGCGACACAGAGCTCGAAGCGTACGTAAAGCAGTACATCGAAGCTAACGATATCCCAGTTGTGAGCTTCGCATGGCAGGGCGGCGAGCCAACTTTGCTCGGGGTTGATTTCTACAAGAAAGCCATCAAGCTCCAGCAGCAATACGCTGGCAAAAAGCAGATAACGAACGCTTTCCAGACCAACGCCATTCTCATAGACGACGAGTGGGGCGAGTTCTTAGCTGAGAACAAATTCTTAGTTGGCGTTTCGATCGATGGACCCGAAGATATCCACAATCGATACCGCGTTGGACGTGGTGGCGAGCCTACATGGGACAAGGTGATGGTCGGCATCAGTTTCCTCAAGAAGCACAAGGTCGAGTTCAACACACTCACCGTGCTACACAAGCACAACGCCGATCATCCGAAGGAGCTGTACGAGTTCCTCACACGAGAAGTGGGAAGCCATTTCCTGCAGTTCATACCGATCGTGGAGCGAGTTGCCGACAAGCTACCCGCACACTTCCTACAACTCGTTGGACCCGAGTTCCTTGATGGAGCAACAGTTACTGAATGGTCGGTGGGGTCCGAGCAGTACGGTCGGTTCCTGAACGGCGTGTTCGATCAGTGGGTGCGAAAAGACATTGGCCAGTATTTCATCCAGATTTTCGACACGGCTCTCGCCAGCTGGATGGGCCAGAACCCCGGACTTTGCATATTCGCCGAGACTTGCGGCGATGCAATGATCATCGAGCACAACGGTGACGTCTATTCGTGCGACCACTTCGTGTATCCCGAGTACAACCTCGGAAATGTGAAGGACACGACTATCCGAGAGATGGCCGAGAGTCCTGAGCAGAGGAAGTTCGGCACTGACAAGAGAGACACGCTTCCTGATTTCTGCCGCAGCTGCGAGTTCCGATTCGCCTGCAACGGCGGCTGTCCAAAGCAGCGGTTCACCAAGACTCCAGATGGCGAAGACGGCCTGAACTATCTCTGCAAGGGCTACAAAACCTTCTTCGGACACACGGAGAAATACATGAAGGCGATGGTCGGCGAACTACGAAGTGGTCAGCCAGCAGCCAACATCATGGCGCAGGCGAACCTGATTCCAGAGTCTGCCGGGTCCCAAAATCCCTACGCTGGTGTAGGCCGAAACGACCCCTGCCCTTGCGATTCAGGCAAAAAATTCAAACGCTGTCACGGGGTGGCATAGCCACGTTTCCTTGAGTACGGATCGATGCGGCTGGGCGGATTAGCCGCGCCCCGATGAGCATGAGCAGCCTCCCTCTTCCCGCCACGGGGGACACAGTTCATAGATGTGACGTTCGACGACTCAGGCTCGCATCCCCCTGGCCGCTACAACCTCATGGCAGTTGACGGCTGACTTCTCACACTTCTAAAGGTCGCTACAAAGGGGGAGAAAGACCCTGAAAATGACCCTTCGACGCGGCTCATGATGCAATTCAGGATGACAGTAAGCATTCGACACGGTCGCAGTAATACAAGGGACCACCGAACCCAACACCAACCGCGCCATCACCCTCCTAGTACCACAACCCGTCCTCCCCCAACACTCGCCTCGCGAGTAGAATTTCACGGGTTGATTGTCAGAACATCTATTACTCATAACTTTTGGGGAGCAAATCCAGTGGAACTCAGGACCAACCGCGCCAAGCAGAAGCTCGCAAATGGCGGCATCGTCACCATCGTCAGCGGAATAACCCACGCCGACGACATCGACAACGTTGGTCCCATAGGATTTGACGGCATCTGGCTCGAAGGTGAGCATGGATCCAGCGACGCAGTCGATATGGGCAACCTCACCCGAGCATGCGACCTCTGGGGCATGACCTCAGTCGCCCGCCTCAACGTCAACGAACAGGGTCTTATCTACAGAATGCTAGACCGTGGCGCACAGTCGATCGTCGTTCCTCACGTGAACAATGCTGCCGAAGCGCGTAACGTCGTCGAGGGCGGTAAGTTCCCGCCACTGGGCAAACGAGGCATGTTCACCAGCCGTCAGGGCCTCGGAGTCGACAACTACTTCGATCAGGCAAACGACCAAACCATGCTCATTGTGCTGATCGAAGACATCGTTGCGTGGGAAAACCTCGACGAGATCATTGCAGTCGATGGCATTGACGTTTTCTTCGTCGCCCCGTCCGACTTTGCAGCCTCGATGGGTCACATGGGCGACCTCCAGCATCCTGATGTGGTTGAAAAAATCGAAGACGCTCTTACCCGTATTCTCGCTGCTGGCCGGAATGCCGGTGCTCTTTCGACAACCGAAAATGTCGCTCACTACGTAGAACTAGGTGTCCGATTCTTCATGACAGGCGTCGGTCCGTGGATTGGCAGTGGATTCAAGCAGTACAACGCCAACGCTGAAGCCGCAAAAAAGTAGACTGGTTTGCGAGCAATACCCGATCTGGCATTTCGCGATCACCCGGAAAGAAGATTTCTCGAATTGAAAAGTGTGACGTCCAAACGACTTCTGATAGCGGTAGGATTACTCGCCGTGTTTGTGCTAGCCGCATGCCAGGCAGCCGGTAAGAACCCCGAAGTCATCGAAATTCCGGTGATCAAGGCAACGCCAGACCAGTCGTTGTGCCAGAACGATTCGTACCCTCAGGACGCTCCGGTGTGGGGCGATATCACATCGGACCAGCTCAGTGGCGATCCAGATGGGATAAAGATATTTGATCGAGTGGTCGGAAGTGGTGCATCGCCCGAAATCTCAGATCTCGTGACCGTGAACTACACCGGGTGGCTCGACGACGGATGTGTATTCGACTCGTCGTACGTACGAGGTGAACCGGCCCCACTGATTCTCGTTGGCCTCATCCCCGGCTGGCGTGAGACGATGCTCACAATGCAGCCGGGCGGAGTTCGTCGAGTCGAGATTCCACCAGCACTGGCGTATCGAGAACTTGGCTCACCGCCAGTCATCCCGGCCAACGCCACTCTTACGTTCGAAATCGATCTCGTAAGTGTTCTCACGCCAGAATTTGCATCTGCAACGGCAACTGCCATAGCTTTTGCGGCTACCGCAACCCCGGTGCCTACAGCAACGCCCGAAGGAGGGCCAATAGTGTCTTGTGACAACCCTGGTTACCCGGATTCCGCACCTCAGTACGACGATGTGACCGACGATCAGTACACGGAGGGCACAACTGGCCTGAAGATCTTCGATGCGAAGGTCGGTGACGGCGCGACGCCGACTCAGAACGATACTGTAAATATTCACTACGCCGGCTGGCTTGTAGCCGACGGTTGTGTGTTCGACTCTTCGTACGCGCGCGGGGATTCTGTTTCGTTCCCGGTTGACGGCGTAATTCCAGGATTCCGAGACGCTATTCTCGGCATGAAGGTCGGCGGGCAGCGCCGAGTCTACATCCCAGCAGAACAGGGCTACGGGGCTGCGGGTGCCGCTGGAGCGATCCCACCAAACGCCGATCTCGTCTTCGACATCGTCCTCGAAGACGTGAGGTAAGCGGACGAAATTGCTCGGTTCCTCTTCATTCGGGAAGGGGTTAGGGGCCGTGTCACA
>JAPYUK010000004.1:5540-51084 GCA_029936155.1 Dehalococcoidia bacterium
GGACGAAATTGCTCGGTTCCTCTTCATTCGGGAAGGGGTTAGGGGCCGTGTCACAAACATGCGAGGTTAAGTGCGGCCTCGGCACACCCGGCTCACACGGCAGACTGAAGTTCGCTACCTAGCCGTTCTACGATGTCCGGAGCCAAAAGTACAACGTGGCGCGCTACCAAGTTCGCCTCGGATGCCCGGATCTAACGAACATGACCCGCAAACTTGTAACAATCGCATCAGCACTCTTCGGCTACACAAAAAACAGTAGCCTGCATATTCGCCCGCTCGATTAAATAACGAACCGCTAGGTAAACTCGATCGATGCCTACTCACTATCTGTCCATCGACGTTGGGTCGTCATCTGTTACCGCTGTGGTTGTCGACATAGAGTCGAAGTCGGTTGTCGGGGCGTCCAGCGCGCCGAACACAGCTGAGATCACTTCAGTAAATGACAAGAAGATCGGTCGATCTGAGTGGGATCTTGAGCGGATGGCAGAGCTTGCCGTTGCCAACGCCGCGAATCTCATCGAGCGCGAGAATGCGCGGCCCGCGGCCATAGGAATTACCGGCCAGCAGCAAGGACTTCAGCTTCTCGACGCCGACCTCAAAACGGTCGGCAAGTTCATATCGTGGCAAGACCAGCGATCGAAAGATCGTCTACCCGGCGAGCAACACACCTATCTCGATGCCATGGGCGAACGGGGTGGAGCAACTATCGAAGAAAACGGCCTTCCGGCATTTGATAGAACTGGATGCCCAATCGTCACAGGCTATACGGCTCCAAATCTGTTCTGGCTTGAAATCAACAACGAGCTACCGACCGACATCGCCAACATTCACGCCACAACCGCTCCCGAATTCGTCGTATCTCGACTGACCGACACACGCCCAGTCACCGATCCTACCAACGCCGTGAGTTGGGGTGTTTACGATCTGAAAAAGATGGGTTGGAACTACGATCTGATCGACTCGCTCGGCCTCGATAGAACACTTTTCTCTAACCTCGCCTACTCCTGCACACCCGCCGGACAGCTCACCACTGCGATGGCCGAAAAACTCGGCGTCGCCGACGGAATTCCAGTTTCGGTTGCTTCAGGCGATCACCAGTGCAGCTTCGCCGGAACCGTCACCGACTACCGGAACACCGTCGCTGTGAACGTCGGCACAGGCGGCCAGGCATCGGTCTATGTCGATCAACCAACCCCTCGAGGATGGCTAGAGTTGAGACCGTATATCCAGAGCGGGTACCTGCTTGCCGGGGTCGGAGTCGTCGGCGGTCGCACGTTCCGAACTCTCAGAGATTTCTTCAATAATGCCAGCAAGAGCATCTCTGGTTACGAGCTTGATCCTGATGTCCTCTACGACAGGCTGGTCGAGCTTGCAGCCGAAGTGCCCGCTGGTGCAGAAGGCATGGCATTTGACCCGCTGTTCACCGGATCACGAAGCAACCCTTTGGCAAATGCAGCTATTCGTGAAATTACTCCCGGTACATTCACACCCGGCCACATGGCTCGATCGCTCTTCGAGGCGATGGCGTTGCATCTGGCCGACTCGTATCGAGAAGCTGCAAAACTTGGGGCAGGCGAACGATCGATACTGGTGGGATCGGGCAACGCCATCAAGCTGAATCCCGTGCTCAGGGACTCGTTGGAAGCCGAGTTTGGCATGCCCTTACAACTCGGAAGCAACAACGAAGAAGCAGCAATAGGAGCGGCTCTGTGTGCGGCCGTTGCCGATGGTGCTTTCACCTCGATTACCGAGGCCAGTGCTTCGTTTTCTTCTGGCAACTGAGACACTAGGCAACGAATAACTAGTCCTAGTTGTGGGGCTTGATAACGAACTTCACGCCTTTGCCTTCTCCGGAATCGACTATCGCCTGCGGCACGTCTTGCAACTCGTAGCGACCTGATATCACGCCACTCAAATCGAGTGTGTCGATCTCCGCAGGTGTTCGCGCAAACACATCACCGCGGCCGAACGCACCCTTCACTGTGATCTCTCGGTAGTGCATATCGTACAAATCGACTGGTAGCGGCGCACCCTCGGGAGCCACACCGATGATCAGAACCTGACCACGGGGGCGGACCACCTCGACACACTTAGCCACAAGTTCGGGCCTACCCACAACCTCGGCCGCGATGTTTGCTCCATAACCACCGTTGTGATCTTTCATGAAATCTCCAAGATCGCCCTCGGCAGGATCGTGAAGCAAGTCGGCCCCGAACTGTCGTGCCATCTCCCGGCGGGCGGCGACTGGCTCCGACATGACCATCCGTTCAACGCCACGCCGTTTCAAAAACGCCAGCGTAAACAATCCCATAATCCCCCCACCAATTACAACTCCAATACCGTTTTTGCCGTCGTCGATGCGCATCATCTCGGCACCTGACAGGCAGCATGATGCTGGCTCGGTCAAAGCAGCTTGTTCGAGATCAAGGGAGTCGGGAATCTTGACAGCCGACTGCGAAGGCGCAGTAGCATACTCGGCAAACATTCCAGACGTGAGATCTGCATTTTCGCAGCGAGACTCCGACCAGGTTGTACACGCTGTACAAACGCCACAATGACTTGTGGTGTTCATTACGACGCGATCGCCGATACGACTTTTGTCGACGCCCTCACCAACTTCGACGATCACCCCTGAGCCTTCGTGGCCGAGCACCTTTGGTGGGGTCGAGGGAAACAACCCCTGAGTGATGTGCACATCGGTTCCGCACACGCCGATTGTGTCGACTTTTACAACGACCCGGCCGGGCCGAGCTACGGGATCGGCCACCTGATCGAGAGTGAACTTGTCGCCACCGTGCCAGGTCATCAATCGCATCATGTGTGTTGGTCTCAATCAGATGAGGGGTGATAGTGCGAACAATCTACTCTCATTCGGTGTTTGTTGGGCGCGCTGATCGTCAAACAATGCACTCCAACTTACCAACCCATATAGGGCCATAGCTCAGGTGATAGGGATGATGCTGAAGCCGTCTCCCAGGGGGAGAGAGTTGGGGGGGGGGCTACGGGCAACCTGTGACTAATTACGCGCCAACATCGCATGTTTGAAGCGCCGCAAGAACGTCGTCGGTTATTTCGGAAACATCGCCCGAGCTAGTCGCGATCACTGCGTTCGCCAGATCAGCCGGGTCAAGCTCGCCAGAGAGACAAGTCAGTTGCTCAATGGTGAGCTCGCTCTCGGGGATTGAGGTTGCGCTCGGCTCTACCGCTGACTCGATAGTAATCGGACCAGCGCCATCGCCGATACCGCCACCTGATTCGACAGGATTGGCAATCGCTGCACCACACTTCGCGAGTGCTTCCTGAAGTTCAGGATTAGGCGTACGGGTCGGGTTACGTAACAGATCAAGAGCGCCCTCACCCAATTCTTCAGTCAAGCATCGCTGGAAAGAACCAACGTCACCGAATCCGCCCCGGGCACCACCGCCAATGCCACCGCGACCGCCGCCGCCCAAGGCACCACCGAAAGTTCCTAACAATCCAGCAATATCAACACCACATTCATCCAGTGCCGCCGTTAATTCTTCGGAAATGCCAAATCCGCCACCACCGCTAAAGTCGGCGCCAAAATCTTCACCAAGTTCTTCGGTCAAACACTCTTGAACAACAGGGTCGCCAAATGGCCCATCGGCAAGTCGACCCAGAAAATCGCCGCCGCCAGGAGGTCGCCCGCCTTGTTCAGCACCGCACGCCCCAAATGCTGCGGTCAGCAGCTCGCCATCCACTTCGCGAAGTAAGCTTCGATCGAACCCGTCTGAAATATCCAGCCCGAGCTCTTCAGCGAGACATACCTGAACAGCCTCAGCGCTGATCGCGGCCTGACGGGTGTTTGCCGTTCCGTTTGCGCTGTCGCCGGCCTGGCTAGCGCTTGGTGTAGGCGCCACAGTAGGTACAGCCGTAGGAGTCGGCGGCTCAGCAGTTGGCTTGGGCGCGGTCCCTCCGCATGCCGTGGCGACAACCGCCACCATCAGCACAATCGAGATAAGGGCCGTAGTGCGTTTAGGCTCGGAAATTCGGGACATTCAGGTTCCAATTACCAAAGAAACTAACGATGGAAAACCAGCCAGCGACGCCCCGGGCAGGCGTGTGGACAGGTTACATACTATCCACAACTTCTACAGGAAATGTGAAGATTCACCCCGGCTACTCGATAACCTTGAGCAGATCGGTACAGGCCTCGAGCGATTCGAGAGTATTTTTACCTTGACACATCAGAACCATGTTGCCCGCCACGACATAGTCAAAATATTTTGGAAAGCCACACCTGCCGACGGAATGACCACCACCCGAATCACAACGTCGACGATCTGACAGTCCTTCTGTCCAGCGCTGATCGTCGGCGTATAAGGAAGCATTCGCACCTGTTGCTTCGTCGGCGAACTCAACTCCGACTTCTCGGGCAGCTTCGTGGCTGAAGTAGAATCTAGCTTCGTACTCAAGGCGACCGTAAGGATCGGCGCCGTAGAAGCCGTAGTGAACTGAACTTGCTCCGTTTAGATCACGCACGTCATATGACTTTGAGGTTTTGAACCCGGCCAATTCGAGATCCGCAATTTTGTACGAACGCTCGGTGTCTGCGATTTTTGAGAGCATCTCATCGACCGGAAGCTTCAGCTGGCAAACATCGATCGCTACGGCGAAATCCTGCACAACTTCTCTTGACAGCTCGCCGCCGTATCCCTCGGCAAACAACTCACCAAGCTCCCCAACCATGCACCCTTCCTGCCGAGACGAATAGCCCATAGAGCCGTGGCCAGAATCAGAACCTTCACCTTGGCCCAAGCTTGTTAGCGCGCCCAACTCTGCCGGAGTCAGACACTCAACGAAGCCCTGCAAGGCAATCTGCGTACCTTCGCTCTGAGGTTCGCCTGTACCAATCATCAATTCGGACAGTGTGCCGGTTGGGATGTCATCGAGAAGCGACGCCACACAAGCCAGAGACGATCCACTGATCTCTCCAAGGGTCTCCTGAATCTGACCAGCAATAAACCCCGCCACAAGCTCGTTCGAGAAGCAGTTGGAAAGAGCTAACTGCTCCGATTCGACCGGCTCCTCGCCGGCGGCAAGTTCTTTCAGGCGATCTTCGCCAAGTCCGCCAGCCAGGCAATCGTAGTCAGCGGTCGGAATTTGTGACACGAACGCATCGAAATCACTCTCGGGATTCGCTGTGATTATCGCTATCTGCGGAAGAGGAGTTGGGGCGACTGTTGAGGTAGGCGGCACAGCAGTAGGCTCAGTGGTGGCACTCCCACAGGATACGAGCACGATCGCCAATAGCATCCCGACCAGCATCACAAACCCACGATTGTTCATTTCGTCCTCATACAGCCCATCAAAACTTCAGGTGCATAAGACTACTTGCGATCGTTCACGAAAACCGCGATCTCGCGCGGATTCATCCGTCCCAGCTGAGTTGTTGCGTATAGCGAGGCTGCGATCTCACCGCCCGGCCTAAGAATAAACTCGGTAGGTTGCATGATCGTCTCGCCCTTGCGTTCACCTGGCACTGCTCCGAGTACTTCGATACCGCCAGCTGTCACGCCGAAACCAACCGGGAACGTAATCGGTCCACCTGAAGTGATCTTTCGCGCACCAGCCTCAGGATCTGTGCTGGCAGCAACAACTTTGATGCCCAAGCGGGTCAGCAACTTGTACTGCTCCTGCGTCGCGTCCAACTGACGCACGCAGTAACCTCACCAACCGCCTCGGTAGAAAAACGCGTACACCCACGAGTCGGTCCAATCGTCGGGTAACGAGATCGACTCGCCGCGTGGAAGCGAGATTTTCAGATCTGGAAACTTGTCACCTGGCATTAGCATCGGCATGAAGCGGCTCTCCTGTGTATCGACTTCTGGTAGCTGTTGGCGCGGTTCTACTGCCCGTTGGATTCGTTCCGCTTGGAAATCGATGCACGGATCGACTCGGGCACGCCAATCTTAGGCTCGTGCAATGAGTCTAGCTCGGGCGTGCCGTGAACAGCTCTACACGGGATTACACCACCCCTGCAGTCAAGATCGAGATCGTCCGGCTCTTCGACCCTTACGCATGCGCGAGCCTTGGCGGATATTTCTTCGATCTCCATGCGAATCACCGATGTCTGGACGAACTCCGAGTTCTGGGCTTCGTCTCACCTGCCAGGCGTGATGTGCCCGACCAGCAACTCCATGCCACGAAGTTTTCGACCACATCGGTAATCTCTGTATTGGTGCAGAAAATGACGGCGGAGCGATAGTTGATCGAGTGGTGAAAGTGCGATTGTGCGGCAACGATTCCGTCGAGGTGAGTTACTTCAACCGTCAAAGGCCGGCCGCTGCCCACAGCCCGAGCCATTCCGGCTCCGGTTGAGCCCTGAAGAATTAGCGAATCGGCATCACGAACGTAAAGTGTCGGAATTACAACGATGCCATGTTCAGTTTCAAATCCAACGTGGCAGAGGTGCCCGGCATCGAGAATAACGTTGACCGAAATGCCGGTGAACAATCGATTTTTGGTTCGCTGCCATTTTCTTTGCAAGACGAAGTGGAACTGCTCAATTCGCTGGCCTGACGACGATATTCACGAGTCGCCCCGGTACGTAAATCTCTTTCACAATAGCCATGCCTTCGAGGTGGCGAATGACGTTCTCGGCGGATTTAGCAGCAGCGATCGCGCTAGCCTCGTCGATACCCGCTGGAACTTCGATCTGGTCACGAAGTTTGCCTTGGACCTGAATCGCCAGCGTAATTGTGTCGCTCGTGGTTAATGACTCATCGAACTCCGGGTTAAGCGCGAGATGAATTGAGCCGGAGTGTCCGGTTCGCTCCCACAGTTCCTCAGCAATATGTGGAGCAAGTGGGGCAGTGTGCAGCAGCAGCCGATCAACACCAGCACGCCACGAAGCGGCAGAAACATCGCCAGAATCGTGACTTCGCATCAGCTTTGTGGTGAACTCCATCAACGCCGCGATAGACGTGTTGAATTTGAACAGTTCCATATCGGCCAGAACCCGCTGGGTGGTCAGGTGAGACGCCCGTTCAAGATCGCGCTCAGCCTCGTCACTGCCGGACGAACCAAGTACCGATTCATCGCGCTGAGCAACATCCCAAATACGGCCCAGCCAGCGCGTGATTCCATTAATTCCAGAATCCGACCAGTCGCCACCCTGATCCCATGGCCCCAAAAACATTAGGTAGCAACGAAGCGTGTCGGCACCGTGTTTTTCAACCACCGGGTCGGGTGGAAGCGGGTTCGACCTCTTCGAGATCTTCTTACCGTCCTTGATCAACATTCCCTGATTAGTGAGCTTGGTGTAAGGCTCGTCAAAATCGACATATCCGAGATCGCGCAGCGCCATGTTGAAGAATCGAGAGTAGAGAAGGTGCATCACTGCATGCTCAGAACCGCCCTGGTAGGCAGTCACTGGCGCCCACGCACGGATCTGATCGTCATCGAAAGGGTCTTCACTCGGATTTGGACTCGCAAATCGAAGGTGGTACCAAGATGAACACACGAACGTGTCGAGAGTGTCGGTCTCACGCTTCGCAGCCTTGCCGCAGTCGGGGCAAGTTGTGTTCAGGAAGTTCGGGTCCTTGGTAAGTGGTGACTTTCCATCGGCCTCGAACTTCAAGCTATCAGGTAGCAATACAGGAAGGTCTTTTTCAGGGACCGCCACCGTTCCACAGTCGTCGCAGTAGACGATCGGAATCGGCGTGCCCCAGAACCGTTGGCGCGAGATCAGCCAGTCACGCAGATGATACGTGATTGTGCGTTCGCCCCACTTGTTCGCCTCGATCTTGTCGGCGATTGCATCGAAACCCTCACGACTCGGCAGGCCATCGAACTCGCCCGAATTGACCTGCGTTCCAGCCGGAATCCATGCTTCATCCAGCTCGCCACCACCCCAGTCGGGCGGCGATATGACAACGCGAATTTCCAGATCGTACTTCTTCGCAAATATGAAATCACGCTGATCGTGCGCCGGAACACCCATCACCGCACCTGTTCCGTAAGTCGCCAGCACGTAGTCGCCAATCAGCACCGGAACTCGTTCACCGTTCAGCGGGTTGATACAGTAGGCGCCCGTTGCAATACCGGTCTTCTCACGTTCGGTCGATGTACGGTCGATCTCGGTCTGGAGTGCAGCATTCGCCACGTATGCCTCGACCGCCTCTTTCTGGCTGGGTTGTGTCAGTTTTCTGACCAGCGGATGCTCCGGAGCCAACACCACGAACGTCACGCCATAGACGGTGTCTATTCGAGTCGTAAACGTATCGATTTGCTCGCCCGATGCGAACTCGCTTACATCAAAACCGATCGTCGTTCCCGTCGAACGTCCGATCCAGTTCGTCTGCATCGTCTTGATCTTCTCGGGCCAATCGATCTGGTCAAAATTGAGAAGTTCGTCTGCATATTTAGTGATTGCGAAGTACCACTGCGGAAGTGCGCGCTTGACCACGATCGTGCCGCATCGCTCGCAAACGCCGTCTTTCACCTGCTCGTTGGCGAGCGTGGTCTGATCCTTAGGACACCAGTTCACTTGGCCGTCCTTGCGATACGCCAGGCCGTTCTTCAAGAACTGCAGGAAAAAATACTGGTTCCACTTATAGTACTCGGGATCCGACGTTACAAGCTCTCGGGTCCAATCGTACGACCCACCCATCTCACGGAACTGACGCCGCGAGTTTTCGATGTTCAGGTAAGTCCACTCACGGGGATCCTCGCCATGTTCTATCGCTGCGTTTTCGGCGGGTAGACCGAACGAGTCGAACCCCTGCGGGTGCATGACGTTGTAGCCCTGCATTCGCTTGAAACGTGCATAGGCGTCCGACCCGCTGTACTGGAACCAGTGCCCCATGTGGATGTCGCCAGACGGGTACGGGAACATCACCAGCGAGAAGAAGTTTTCCTTGCCTTCGACGTGATCCGCGGCATTATAAATGCCGTCTTTCTCCCACTTCGCCTGCCACTTCTTTTCGATATTGGCAGGCGTGTAGCGTTTGGAATCATTACCCGCCTCTCCCCTATCTGAACCTGATCGACTTTTACCCGTTGTAGTCAAAATTCATTCCCAGAATCACTCGTGATCACCTTTATTTGCGTTCATTCGCAAAGAGCAATCAATCCAACTTAACCCGCGCGCGTCACACGAGACAAGTGGTGAATTTTAGCAATCGTTTCGAGTGATGGGTTGAATTTGTTCAATCCAACGACGGCACTAGCGCCCATTTCCAGCGTACGTAGATGAGCGACATGACGATCAATGCTCCCCATGGCATGGTAAACGTAACGAGTACCACCGGAATTAGCGGGAGCATGCAAATAACGAAGACTACGAGTGTGATTTTCCGTGTTCGGCCAGACGAACGCCCCAATATTTCCGTGTACCTCACCAACCCCACGCCAGCCAGCGTGGAGATCAAGGCAAAGCCAGCGATTTTCAAGGTCTCAGCAGAGCTCTGGGTACCAAATGATGGATGAAACGCCACGACGCCAATGGTGACGACCAAAATGATCAGCCACCCGGTGATTAGTAGATCTCTAACGCTAGAATGCATAGCAACCAGGCTAACCAACAACCACCGAATCACCAACAGAAATTACGGCTTCGGAATCCTGTGGGATCAGCTGTATAGCAAATGTTGGAGTTTCGTTGTTATTCGCCACGATCAGACTTTTCATGATGTCGTGATCACGTTCGCCAGTGGCTGGATTTGCATGTGTGACGAGGCATCGTGGCACCAGTAGCTCGATCTTGTATTTGCTGTTTCCGATCTTCACGCTGCCTGACCAGGACAACTCATTCCACGCCTCAACGCCTTCAACAACGATGTTGGAGCGGAATCTTCGCCCATCCACTTCAGACCCCATCGAAGCTCCGAGTGCATCGAGTGATTCCTTGCTGAAGAGAGTTATGCCGCCAACTTCGAAATCATGGAACAGACTCTGCCTACCGTCTCCAATCAGGTTTAGCGGGGCTCTTTCGGGATTGCCTACGAGCGGGTTGATTTCGAGCGATGTGACGTACTCGCCAATCGCCTCGCTCAAGTCGGAACGGTCTTCCTCAGAGTCTATCGAACCCTCGGCGAAGATTTCGTTTTCATATTTCAACGAGAGCATGCGTGATTCATCGTCGAACCTCAGCTCAAGAAGCGCGATGCCGGGCGTGTTCACGAGTCCTACGAAGTTGATCTTCCGCCGCCATGACCAGTCGTCCGGAGCACCCTGGTTAGCGAATCTAAATCCCAGAACACGGTCTCCCTTCACAACCCCGTTCACCACCCGCAACTCATCAAGTCGCTCGGGCGTAAACGATTTCACCGGATATCTATACAGCTCTGTCACAGTAGGCATATAAGGATTTTACGCTCTGTACGCGATCAACCGGCGGCCTCACCTCCACTTTTCAGCCAATTCATCCCAGCCTCGCAGAAAACGTGACATTGCCACCTAGAAGCGGGATGCGCCTCGATCGAAGTCGAAGTGGGTTCGCAGGTCGGGATTAGCGAGGATGTAGTCCTTCGAATCCATCACCAGATTTTCCTGAAGTTGAATCGTCAACCCGCCATCGACCGCCAGTACGTGCCCTGTTATAAACGACGCCTCGTTCGAACACAGGAACCCAACGGCCTCGGCAATATCCTCGGGTTCACCTGTTCGTCGAACCGGGTAATGCAGCTCGAAAAGATGGAACCCCTCGTCGTTGCCCACCTCGTCCCAGTTCGCATTGCCCTTCTCAGTAACGATGTGACCAGGCGCGATTGCGTTCACTGTGATCCCAAGCGGGCCGAAGTCGATCGCCATCTGCTTTGTTAGACCAATCACCGCGGCTTTTCCCGCGTTGTAGATGAGCGAACGAGGCGCCTGCTGCAGACCATGCACCGATGACATGTTCACAATGCGACCGACGTTACGAGCTGGTGGGTTTCCGTGTCGACGACCAGCACCTGTCCACGGCGGCTGTTCGTAGTGCGGATCTGTTCCCGACTCTTCCATCGCTGGCACCGAGTACTTGGCTCCAAGATAAAGAGCACCAACGAGTAGGCCCATTCCAGAGTTCCAGTTTTCTGGCTCAACCTCGACTGCGCTCCCGGCATTATCAGCACCGGCGTAGGCGTTTTGTATCAGCAAATCAAGTCGACCAAACGACGAAACGGCGGTCTCAACCATTTCTTGAGCAGTTGACTGTTGCGATACATCACCGGCAATGAACTCGGCCTTCCCGCCGTTGGAGCGAATCTCCTTGACCGTATTCGCCCCGGCTTCCTCATTCACATCGACGATCAGCACGTTGCCGCCATCGGCCGCAATTCGCCGAGCACATCCCCCGCCAATACCAAGCGCTCCACCCGTAACAATCGCGCCCCGATCATCAAATCTGCCCATTTAGGTCGCCTCTGAATATTGTGTAAACGTGTCTTCTCGTTGATCGGGCTTATTGTTCCAGAAATAGGTGGTGGATGCCGAATCGACTTGTGCTCGACCATCGCCGAGCCGAGGCGTACCCTGCATCGTTGTAAGCGACGAGCCAACTCACAGGAGAGCAAATCACTTGGTATTCGATGTAATTATTCGCGGCGGAACGGTAATCGATGGCACTGAAGCACCGCCGGTGCAAGCCGATATCGGAATCGCCGGTGAGCGAATCACAACTGTCGGTGACATTCCTTCGTCGGCCAGCGATTCGACCCAAACCATCGATGCGACCGGACTCCACGTCTCACCTGGCTTCATCGACGTCCATTCTCACGCCGACGCCGCGCTCCTGAACGACGGTCAGCACGCTAGCGGCATCAGGCAGGGCGTTACAACGGAGATAATTTCGCCCGACGGCCTGACGCTCGCGCCACTTTCGGCTGAGAACTACCGGATGTACAGCTGGTACCTGTCCGGGATTCTTGGACTCCCGCCGGAAGGCCTCGACATGTCGTCGATCGAGGCTGCGCGAAAGAACTATCACCACAAAACTTCGTGCAACGTAGCTACTTTCGCAGGGCACGGACCCATCAGGCTCGAAGCGGCTGGCATGAACGATGTGCCGCTCACTGGCAGCAAACTTGATGTTGCAAAAAACCTGCTCCGCGAATCGCTTGAGCAGGGCGCTGTCGGACTCGCCACCGGATTGTCGTACTACCCAAACAGCTGGTCAGACACCGACGAGTTGTGCGCGTTGATGGAGGTGACGAAAGAGTTTGATCGTCCACTTTCGATCCACCTGCGGAACCACAATAAGGACCGTGCATTTGGCGATGGTGGAGTTCCCGAAGCGATCGAAATCGCACGTCGCACCGGAACAAAACTCCACTTTGAACATTTTCGCACTGACGCTAGTTCGGCGGGACGCGTAGACGAACTCATGGCGCCGATCGACAAAGCGAAATCCGAAGGCGTCGACATCACTCTCGAAACCTACCCCTATCCTGTCGGATCATCGTTCCCACAAGCCTTCTTCCCTGGCTACTTCCACGAGGGCGGACCGGAAGAAATGATGAAGACGCTCAACGACGAAGATCGGCGTGCCGAACTTATTGATCGGATGAGCGAAATTTCTTACACCGACCCGCATGGCAACGTTTGGACCCACATAAATTCCAATAAAAACAAGCACCTCGAAGGCTGGCTGTTCGACGATGTCGCAAAAGAATGGGGAGTCAGCGTCCAAGAGATGATGACCCGGATGATGGCCGAAGAATCACTTGCTTGCGGCATGCGGGTCGCGCCTCCAGAAAACGTTCATGTTTGGCGACAGATCGAAGAAGATATCATGCAGCTAATGGTTCGCCCCGATTACATGGTCGGCTCCGACTCAATTCCGGTCGGTGGCATGCCACACCCCCGTGCGCACGGCTGCTTCGCGAGAATGATTGGTCGGCTACGCCGGAGATACAACTACCCAGTCGAACAAGTCGTTCAACGTATGACGCAAAATCCTGCCGAACGATTCGGACTCACCGATCGAGGCGTGATCGCTACCGGCAAATTTGCTGATCTAGTCATTTTCGACGAGCAAAACATAAACGACCGTTCGTCGTTTGAAGATCCCAAGGTTCACCCTGAAGGCGTGCCATTCGTAATTGTGAACGGCAAGTTAGCCGTCGAAAATGAAAAAGTAACGGGCGTCCTCGCCGGTCAGGCTATTCCGTAGCTTGACCTGCCTATTCAACGCCCACACGCAACCCACACCGCAAGTGGGACTTTCGTCCCTACGCGAGTAATACTGGCTACTGGCTCTCCGGTCAGTTCCTATCTGATATTTCACTACCTACGGTGCTGCTTTTATTAGCTCGATTCGTATGTCGCCGGGTGCTGAGATGAATGCAATCGAACTGCCGTTAGGGTTCGGTATCGGTCCTTCTTTCAAAACCGCACCGAGACCCTCAAGCCGGGCGATGTCGGCATCCATGTCGTCGGTATCGAATCCGAAGTGCTCAAGACCGTAGTGTGGATCGGCGTCGGCTGGGCCCAGAGTTTCACCCGTTCGCTCAGAAGAAATGTTGATCGCGAGGCCGCCCTCTGTCATCGTCTTGATGAACCGGTCGCCGACAGGCCGAACGTCATCCGCCACGATCTTCACGTTGAACGCCTTGATGAACCACTCGGCCGTTTTCATGGGATCGCTGGACTTAAGATGAATATGATTTACGTTGAACGGCATGTTGTTTTTCGCCCCTGATTTACCCGTGATTGACAGGCAATTCGAATAATTGTTTTTCGACTGCCGAGACTACGGTCAAAGATCATGGTCGTCAAACGAAAATCAACTCAGTTGCGTCGATATTCTTGCCGGAGGCAGCGGTCACCAAAATCCCGAGATCCTCAGCGACCATGACGCGACGCAAATCCGGGTTTCCGATTTCTAGACCCACTGTCGACTCATCGATCCGCTTGCGCGGAGATTTCGAAGTGAATGGCTCGCCATTGAGGGTCACTCCTCGACTCTTGATAGCCGACAACCGTGCGCCATCGATAGGCAACATCAACTCCGCCGCAATCGGAATCTTACATGCCCCATCCACAGAGCATCGCCGAAATCAACAACACAAGTTAAGACGCCCAAGATCTACTCATTCGAGACGTAAATAGCCTCTATAGGGAGTAAATTGCGCTGTTACCGACCCGAAAAACCGATAAGATTTCGCTCGCAGATCTTATGTATTTTTAGCCCAAAATGCGGTTAAAAGCGTGGAAAGGTCCGGGGGCAATTTCAAATATGGTTGGTAAGAAAGTTCTCGTTCTGGGTGGTGGTTTCGGAGGCGTACAGGCTGCCATAAGCGCACGTGCGACACTCGACGCCTCTCATGAGGTGAAGATTGTCGACAGGAATCGGGTGCCGCATCTGTGTGGAATGAACCCGCTACTCATAGTCGGCGAACGAGACACCAATAAGACGGGCCGTTCTCTTGGCAGGCTCGCCAATCGCGGTATCAATTTTGTAGAAGCTAACATCGACCTGATCGACACATCTGCGCAAAACGTTGCGACCTCGGTCGGCACTCTCGACTACGACTATCTCGTCATCGCACTTGGTGCCGCCTACGACTGGGACGCTGTTCCAGGTGCCAGAGACGCGTACTCGTTCTACGATTTCGACTACGCACGCCACCTTCGTCGTCGACTAAGCCGACTCAAGCGCGGAAAAATAGTGCTTGCGGCCGCAAAGCCGCCGTACAAATGCCCTCCCGCCCCCATGGAAACTGCCATGATTCTCAACTGGTGGGCCAGAAGAAACGGCATTCGTAAAGACATCGACATATCTGTCTACATCCCCGAACCGGGCCCCCTTGGTGTGGCCGGTAAAGAAGCCTCGATGCGCGTGCGGAGCGCACTTAGTTCACGAGGAATCGAACTGGTCACTTCCGCCGGAGTAACAGAGGTTTCTGCCGACGGGCGAGAAGCGTCGTTTGCCGACGGCAGCTCAACTACTGCGACTGTCATCGCTACCGTGCCCGTCCATAAGCTACCCAACGTGGTTGCTGCTTCCGGTATTTCTGGCGGCAAGCCCTGGGTACCGGTCAATAAAGCAACACTCGAAACGTCATCTCCAAACGTCTTTGCAATCGGTGATGTGAATGTCGTTCCATCCGGCGATTTCGCCATTCCGAAGGCCGGTGTATTTGCCGCCGGCCAGGGCACCAAGGTCGGTGAGGTGATCGCTAGCCGAATCACCGGTTCAAGTGAGCCAGAGCCTTACGCCGGAGTAGGTTTCTGCTTCATGGCTTACTCCGGCGGTCGCTCGGCAACAGTCGGTGGTCAATTCCTCGCAGAAGGCGGACCCGATACGATATTGAGCGAACCAACGGTTTCCGGTATGAAGAGTAAAGACCGGTTCGAGCGAGACTGGCGCAGCTTCAAGATTTAGCCCTGAATTGAACCCGACTGTACGCGAAGCCATATTTGACGAAAGAGTGATTAAACATGATTGCAGTACGACGAACCTATCTTCCCAGGGCCGGAACCGGGGGTAAGCTCGTCGCGCTGGTCGCCGAAGCTGGCACCGCAATGGAGGCGGCGGGATTTAGAAAGCCGGCGATCTACAGGGGTTGGCACGGATCGCATGGCATGTTGCAGACCGAGCAGCTTTGGGACTCGATCGCCGACTACGAATCTTCCCGGAGCGCCGTCCGCAACACACCGGGTATCACTGGTATTTTCGATCAAATCTACCCACTACTCGCCGAAACTCACAACACCGAAATTTTCCAGATAGTCGAGTAGGGACCCATCACGCCTTCGTACCCACGACTTCTACCTGTGAGAACATCAAAAAAGCACCCGATGCTTCGATCCAGTCGAGCCATCCTTGAGAAATCTCACCAAGCTCAGCTTCGGTAGCGATCCCGTACTCAACCGCTCGCTTCGCAAGATCGGAACGTAGTACCCGCTCGGCCCATTGCTCGCCCCACCAGTTGAGGCCGGCGTCATCCGAAAAAGTCCACGTAGAAGTAGTAACGACCAGATCGCTGAACCCGGCATCAACATACCAGTGCTTCAGCCGTCGACCCGCATGCGCATCGCCACCATTTCGTTCGGCGACCCGATAGTAGACATCAAGGAATTTCGACAGGCGATCATCTTGCGGCCAGAATGCCGTCGTGCCCCAGTCGACCTCTCTAACAGCGCAGATTCCGCCGGGTTTGAGCACTCGTTTAGCTTCGACCAATGCCCGCACCGGCTCCGATAAATGCTGCAGCACCTGGTGGGCGTAAGCCGCGTCGAAGCTCTCGCTTGCGTAACCCGTGTCGTAGATGCTTCTCACTCCGAATTCCACGTTCGAGATGCCCTTTTCGACCGCCGTTGCACGAGCCTGATCGATCACCGTTTCCGAGCTGTCGATCCCGAGTACCGAGCCGTCCGGCAAGACGTGCTCCGCCAGATCGACCGTGATCGTTCCCGGGCCGCACCCAAAATCCAATATTCGCATGGGCGACTTCAGCTGTGGCAACACGAATGCCGCTGCCTCGCTCGCACGTCGCACAGCATGTGCAGACACCACCGAGGCATGGTGCCCATGCGTGTATTTTTCAGGACTTGTATTTGAGATTGGTCCGGTCATTATGTGTTGGTTCTCATCGTAATTAACTGTCATCCTGAATCCCATTTCAGGATTTCTCTCCCCCATTTGCAGCGGAGGCAAACTGAATACTGACTTCACGCGCTTGCCGCGTCCCCACACCGCCACACCCCTAATACGCCGTCCACTCCGCTGGCACATCTACTGGCGCAACCGTCCGTTTCTCTTCGGCACTCATGATCGTCGCCAGCGTAGCGGCCAGTTCCAATCTACCGTCTTCGCCTGAATACCGAACAGGGGTGCCAGCAAGAATCGAATCGATCCAGTGCTCTAGGGCATCTTGGTGCGAAGCATCGTAGTAGTTGTTGTTCGATAACCAAACTCGATCGCTCGGATCTGCCTCATCGACAACCTGGCTCACTCCCTCTTTGTGAAGCGTCACAGCTGCAACCTGCGGGCGGCCCGGCGGGGTTCCACCACCCTCACCAAAAACAAACAGCGATCCGCCGGAACCATGGATCTGAACCTGAAAACCGATTCTTGCCACCGCGTCATCGCCCGATTCGATCTGGTTCCACGAACTATTAACGCCGTTATCGAAGCTCCACGCGACATTTGTAATCGCCTGTCCAGTTGGTCCGCCGGTGCCTGGAATCCTCCTACTGGGAGTCTCGCCTGTTTGAGAGTGAGCTGTGATCGAATCTATATTTGTCGAATTTGACCCGGGCGAGGCCGATGCTAAATATCGAGCAGTCGCGAAAAAGTGCGGAGCGTGATCCATGGTCCACGGAAACTGCCCACCGCCAGATAATTTGGAATCGATTCTCCAAGGAGCACTAGCCTCGTGGCTTCGCCCACTCAGCCGGTCTGACTCTTCGTCGCGCATTAACCAAGGACCTTTCGTTTCGCGGATGTGCGTCACAATGCCAATTTCACCTTGCTCGATCGCCTTGCGGGCGACAACTATTGGCCGATGGAACACGTAACTTTCGCCGATCATCAGAATCGTCCCCGCTTCTCGGTGAGCCGCGATCATTGCATCGGCCTCTGCCAGGGAATGCGCCATCGGCTTCTCGCAGTAAACATGCTTGCCGGCCCTAGCAGCCGCTATTGTCTGCGCGGCGTGGAGAAACGGTGGAGTAACGAGATCGACGGCGTCGACGTTCGGATCGGCAAGTACTTCGTCGAATGACGTGAACGCCTTCGCTCCAACTTGCTCGCCAAGCTCGCTAACCCGTTCGTCGTCAACATCGCACACAGCGTAGAGACTGGCGTTCGGAGCCGCCTGCAATCCGTTCATGTGAGCCGGAGCAGCCACCATTCCCGTAGCGCCGACGAGAGCGATGCTAAGACGGTCAGATGCCATGTGCTCCTTCCTTTGCCACCTGACGCACCTCTTCTTTTCGCGGCAGGAAATAACTACGAATTTCGGTTACCAGCAAGCAGCCGCATTGCCTTTGGCACATCGACGACCCACGGACCATCCGTACTCAGCGATGCGTAAATCTTTTGCCCCGGAAGAAGCTCTATTTCACGCTCGCCATCAAGAGCGATCGTTCCCGGATGCAGGCTGATCTCGATCTGCTCACCGGGTGTGATCACCCGCCAGTCGAGGATCTTCACATCAGAAATCATTCCCGGCGCAATCGGAGCGCGCACCGTCGTTGCGTTCTCGCCCGGCTCGCCATCGAGTTGAATGTACAGGCCAATCTCCTCGTCGATAGAAATCGGCATTAGCCTAGACCCGATCGACGATAGACCTATGCTTGCCGGTTCCGCACGGGTCAGGAACATCGCATGCAGCGTTTTGGTGTCCCACACGGCCCTCGCGCCAACAAACACCTGAGACGACACCGCAGCATCTACCAACGCATCGTCTCGCTTCTCGCCGTCGACGTAAATATCAATTCGTTTCGATCGGCGGCAGACATCGTCGCGCTCCACCTGCTCAGTCGCCAGTGCACCCGCAGCAATACCGGCAAGCGTGCCTTCGGTGTTGGCTGGGAACACGTTATTGGTGCCGGTTGAAATCGCCACCAGCGGCACATCGCCACAGCCCTTGGCAGCGACACGGTTCGTGCCATCGCCGCCAAGAGTCACGATGCAGTCGGCACCCTGCTCCGCCATCGCACGAGCAGCTCGGGTCGAAGCACCTTGATGATCGGCCACCGCCATGTCGACATAGTCAATTGCGATCTGTCCCTCAACATCACTCGACCCCGGACGTGCCAATCCCGAGTGGTCGGGCATGATCAATATTCGTTCAGCACCGGTCGAAACGATTCCTGCGAAAACTCGCCGAAGAATGTTTGCCTTTTCCTGGTTGGAAACTACCCGGCCGTGGGCCACGAGTCGACGGATGTCTTTACCCGCTGCAGGATTTGCGATTATTCCGACCGTGCTCATCTGGTGACTGCCTAGGCCTTCATCCAGCTCGGGTCGCTCAGCAACTTTGCGATCGAACGAACGAAGTCCGCAGCCGGGGCGCCATCCCATGCCCGGTGATCAAATGCCAGGTTCAAGTTTGCGATCGAACGAACCACAACCTCGCCATCGACTACCGCAGGCTTTTCTTCTACTGTGCCAATACCAAGTATCCCTATCTCAGGCGGATTCAGGAGGGGATCGAAAACATCGATGTTGTAGCTGCTAAGGTTGGTGATCGAGAAGGTTCCATTCGTCATTTCGTCGATTCCCAGACTGTTCGACTTCGCCTTCTTGGCAAGATCACGAACCTCTTGTGCGATTTCAAGAAGTGACTTTTGGTCAGCGTTCTTGATCACCGGAACCAGCAGGCCTTCGGGAATTGCCATTGCGATTCCCACGTTGATTTCATCAAGGATCCGAACCTCATCGCCAACAAGATGTGCGTTGGCAATCGGGTTTTCTTTCAGCGCTCGTGCAACGGCTGCAATCACGAGGTCTTGATATTGGGGACGAATTCTGTGCTCACGCCACTCGCCAACCAGTTCACGCTGGAACGCCACGGCTTCTGTCACGTCAGCAGTGGTCGAAAGCGTAACGCTCGGGATTGCCGCACTCTCCGACATGCGGCGTGCGATGGTCCCTCGCAAGCCAGATAACTTAACCAATTCCTTCACCGGAACGACCGATTCTGGCGGTGGGGCGGCTGCGGCTGGTGCGCTCGTGCCCCCGGCTGGAGCAGCGGCAGCCCTCTTCACATCATCCTCGGTAACACGACCGCTGGGGCCGCTTCCGGTCACGCCAGCAAGGTCGACTCCCATCTCTTTGGCAAGTCGACGTGCCCTCGGCGTGATAATCTGCTTGCCGCCTCTGGGTGCAGCAGGAGGAGCGGTGGGAGCCACTGGAGCGGGTGAGGTTGCGGGCCCGGCTGCGACCACGAGGGCCGGTAGATCGGATTCCGAATCGCCAGCTTCAAGCACGTGCCCAAGAATGGTTCCAACATCGACCACGCGACCTTCTTCAACATCGATTCGCCCCAGAGTGCCATCGGCAGTTGCTTCGACTTCTGCGTTTACCTTGGAAGACTCGATTTCGACGAGCTGATCGCCCTTGGTAACCGGGTCACCGATCACTTTGAGCCACTTGATGACTTCGCCGTCGTTCATCCCCATGCCCCACTGAGGCAGGATGATTGGTGCAGACATATATACCGTTCCGTGGTCTTTGGCCGACGTGCGGGCGCGGCGTTCGTCGGCAATGTCTTGTTTGTGATCACATAATGCGATCGCCATACGAGACTCTGAAGATGGGATCAAGAATAACGCGCCGGTGGTTAGTTTAGCGCAGATGTGAGCGAGATCGGAAGGTGTGGCAATGTTTGTTCAAGGATGATGAGTTCTGCGTTACCACTGAACTCAAAGACAGCAATCCGTTACATTTCCTGCGCTATACCAACTGAACTCCCTCGACCGATCATAATTCGATCTGTTGTATCTTCCGATGACCATCAACTCACCAACGGTGAGCTCGGCATCAGCGGAACTCGGACCGACCGTTGGCTCAGGATCATCCGAACATGCAACAACCAACAACATTCCCGTCGTCGCTAGGAGCGGCAACAGGAACTTTGCCATCCTCACGAAAGCGCCCTGCCGGGGCCTATATGAGCGCATCGGCCAATTGCGTAAAGTTGAGCACTGTCACGTCTGGTTTGTACATCTCGTGCGTGTCCTCGAACGGCAGATCGTATCGATTTACATAAGCTCCGCGGAGCCCGCACGTTCTTGCGCCCATCACATCGAACGAATTCGCCGACACCATGATCAGCTCGCCTGGCTCCATGCCCAGATTCCGAGCTGCACGTCGATACACACCCGGCTTCGGCTTGAAGTACCCGGCCTCTTCGACCGATATCACGCCAGAAAAATCATACTTGATACGGTTCTTCACTAGATGGTCAAGGAACCACGGGTTTCCGTTCGAGAGCGCGACCAGCTTGTAGCGTTCGCTAAGCTTATCCAGGCCCGCGACCACCTCTGGGAATGGCGAAAGTTCCTGCCACCCTGACATGAACGTATCGGTCTGCTCCGAAGTAGGGTCGAGCTTGTTCGCCCTCGCCACATAGTCGAACGCCTTCTGAACAGTCTCGAGATAGCCGGAGTGGCCGAGCTCGACCAGCGTATCCTGATACTGCTCAATACGCTGCCTGTAACGAAGCTGCTGCCACATCGCCGCCGGGTCGATGCCCGACCCACGCCCATCCAGAAAAATCTTCAAATGCGGAGTCAGCGAACCGCCTAAATCAAGAACCGTCCCAAACAAATCAAAAGTAAGCACCTTGCAGTTTTCGAAAACAAAATTCAATTTGAGGTAGCTCCGAAGGAGTTGATGGTGTGCGTGACGATACCTACTAGCCTACTGCCAGAATGCTCGCGACGTTATTCGAGAGTACAACGAACATTTGTCATTGCGAGGGGGAGCGACGTCCGCAAACACCCAACAACCCTGCCCTAGGACTCCAGCGTGCGTTTCACCGCTGCTGTGATCTTGGCGACGTCTGGGTAGACCAGCTTTTCGAGTGATGGCGTATAGGGAATGTGTACCTGTTCGGAGGCTACTTTCTGGATCGGAGCTTGAAGCGACCAAAATCCCTCTTCAGCGACGATCGATGCGATCTCTGAAGCTGCACTGCACACCTTGTGAGCGGGATCAGCAATCACAAGTCGACCCGTCTTTTCCACCGAATCGAGAACAGTCTGCTTATCGAACGGAACCAATGTTCTCGGATCGATAACTTCAACAGAAATTCCATCTGCCGCAAGTTGATCTGCAACCACAATCGCGTGGTTCACAGCACCCGCAATGCCCACGATAGTCACATCCGTTCCCTCGCGAACAATCTTCGCCTCGCCGAACGGCACGACCAGTTCGCCCTGAGGCAGCTCAGCGTCGTCTGGAACCTCACCGCGCATGCCAAACAGTGTTCCGTCTTCGAAAATAATCGTGGGGTCGTCATCACGAACCGCCGACTTAAGAAGACCCTTCATGTCGGCCGGGTTCGATGGCACAACGATCTTGATCCCAGGCATGTTCATGAACATCGGATACGAGCGATCCGAATGGTGAGCGGCCGATCCGGCCCCGTAGAACATCGTCGCCCGGTAAACGACAGGCAACGTCGCTTGGCCACCGAACATGTACCGCATCTTGGCGGCCTGCGAGATTAATTGGTCCATGCCGACCCACATAAAGCTGGTCAGCGTCTCAACGATCGGGCGCATGCCAACCAGCGAAGCGCCAATCGCTGCTCCGAAAAATCCGTTCTCAGAAAGCGGGGTGTCCAGCACTCGTTTTTCGCCAAATTCGCCGAGTAGATCGGCGGTGGCTCCGTAGACGGCTCGACGAATATCCTCGCCCATGATGAAGACGTTTTCGTCACGCCTCATCTCTTCGGTGATTGCCTGGTTGATTGCTTCTATAAATACGGTCTGTGCCATTGTTTTTTACTACCTGCGCGATTTGCGAACTGGGCTAACTGAGAAATATCTGAAAGGTTGAAGTGTTGCTGTGACTACCGAACTAAGGCTGCGGGATCGGATTCGCCCACATGTCTTCGAACAGTTCTTCCGGCTCCGGAAACGGACTGTTTCTTGCGAAGTCTGTGGCCCGCTCAACCTCATCTAGCGTCTCGGCATTGATCGCATCACACTCTTCACGAGTCGCCACTCCCTGCGAAATGATGCTGCCCTCGAGAATTTCAAGCGGGTCGCGCTTGCGCCAGCTATCGATCTCTTCCTGGCTGCGGTACTCGCCGCGGCGAACTCGACCCAGACCCAGCGAGTGCTCTTCATATCGGTATGTCAAACCCTCAATAAGCGTCGGGCCCTCACCTGCTCGCGCCCTCGCAACAGCCGCTGAAGTCGCCTCGTACATCGCAATGGCATCCTGCCCGTCAATAAGCAATCCTGGCATGTTGTAGGCCGAAGCGCGATCAGAAACATGCTCAACTGCAACGGTTTCGGCGTACGAGGTCGTGACCGCGTACTGGTTGTTCTCGCACAAGAAGATTATTGGCAGCTTCCATACTGAAGCGAGGTTCATCGACTCGTGAAGCGCGCCCTGGTTCGAAGCTCCATCCCCAAAGAAAGCCAGCGACACGAACTTTTCGCCCTTGATGTGAGCAGCAAGTGCTGCACCGACGGCTACCGGCACGGAAGATCCGAGAATGCCTGATTCTCCAAGAATGCCGATCGAATAGTCGGCCAGATGCATTGAGCCGCCCTTGCCTTTGCAGTAGCCATCGATCCGGCCGTAGAGCTCTGCCATCGCCTTGTCGACCCGCCCGCCCTTGGCAATAGGGTGCCCGTGTGATCGGTGGTTCCCGGTGATGTAGTCGGTGTCTTCAAGCGCAGCACACGCGCCTACCGCTACGGCCTCTTCGCCGATGTATGGGTGAGCCGCTCCGGTAAATTCGCCAGCCGCATGGACCTCCATAACCTTTAATTCGAAATTTCGAATCATCCACATGCGACGGAGCATCAATAACAAAAGATCGCGATCGATATCCACGGTTAACCCCTCGGGTTTCTGTAGAAGACCGATCCGCGCCGCAAGCAGCAGAACGGTAGCCTTCGTAACACACAATTCACCGCCGGCATCAGTTCTGGTCATCTGCTCTAGTCATATGGGGAAACAACCTGTTCAGGGGAACAGTGGTTACCAGCGGATTTACGAGATTATAGCCCTCGCAGATTGCTACGTGTGGTCAGTTCAATAGCAAGCGGCTACGCAATCGCAAGGTAAACGAGTGCCACCAGCACTGCGATGTTCAGCACCACAACAAAAACATACTTGGCAATAAACGAACGCTTCGTAGTCTTGTGCCGAAACCGCCGCATCGCCCAGATCCCGCCGGGCCAACCTCCAACTAGAGCCCAAACTAGAAGAGTCCCCTTTTTCACTCGCCATTTGCCTTTCGCCGCGCGTCGTTTGTCCCACCAGATGGCGGCAGCCGATCCGAGGTTGATTACCCCGAGTGACACGGCGGTGAAAAGTGTGAATTGGATTGGCGGTATTTCCACGGAGGTTCCAGGCCGGTAGACAGATCATGCGTCGCAGCGCGTTTTGATCAACTAATTTTATACTCGGCTCAAACTGGGCGATAAGTCTCAAAAAATGGTAGTATTAAGGTCTCGTTTACAGTTTATGTAGACACACGCGAATCGATCCCGATTCAACCGCTTTTTTCCTGCTCCCAGCTCACGCGATACAAAAGCTCAAGCTGTGCTCTCTGAGCCGAGTCTCAAGCCGGTGTGAGATCGAGTCGTTTCACGTACCGCACCAGATGGCAAGGACCACGAATGGCAAAGCGAAAAACTGCCGACGCCGACATTACTGGCGGCTCGGCTGAATACAGTGCCGACGATATCACCGTAATGGAGGGCATGGAGGCCGTCCGAAAACGACCGGGAATGTACATCGGTACAACCGGCACCGAAGGCGTATTCCACCTCATCCGAGAAATCGTCGACAATAGCGTTGACGAAGCGATGGCGGGCTTTGCCAGCAGAATCGATATCACCATCAACAAAGATGGCTCGGTAACGGTTGTAGATGACGGACGTGGAATTCCTGTGGACAAACACAAGAAAACCGGCCTATCCGCTCTCGAAACAGTCATGACAACCCTTCACGCTGGTGGAAAATTCGGTGGTAAGGGTTATCAGGTCTCAGGTGGTCTTCACGGAGTTGGTGCCTCCGTGGTGAACGCGCTTTCAGAATGGACCGTTGTAGAAGTGCGTCGCGACAAGAAAATCAGTACACAACGGTACGAACGCGGCAAATCCATTGGCGAAATAGAAGTTCGTAAGCCCAACGAAGACGACCTACACGGAACAGGCACGACGGTGTCATGGATACCTGACTCCCAGATATTCCCAGAAATCTCATACGAATGGGAAACCATAGCCAACCGATTCAAAGAGATGGCCTACTTGAATCAGGGTCTTACGATTCACCTGCAATCCGCCTTCCACGAAGATGCGTGGCCCTTCAACGATGTGACTTACATGTTCGATGGCGGGGTTCAGAGCTTCGTTCGATCGCTCAACCGACGTCGTGGCGCCGTTCATCCGAACGTGATGTACGCACAGGAAACAGTCGACGGTGTAGTTGTCGAAGTCGCCATGCAGTACAACGATTCGTTCATCGAGAACTGTCTATCGTTCGCAAACGTTATCCGCACCGGTGACGGCGGGTCGCACGTTACCGGATTCCGGTCAGCGCTAACTCGTGTGCTGAACGATTTCGCTCGCAAGAACAAGATGTTCGGGACCGGCAAGGACGATATCAGCAGCCTCTCGGGTGAAGACGTACGTGAAGGTCTCATGGCCGTGATCAGCGTGAAGGTCAAGGACCCTCAGTTCGAAGGTCAGACCAAGGGTCGCCTTGGTAACCCGGAAGTCAAGGGTGCCGTTGAGAAGATCGTCGGTACCAAGTTATCTGAGTTCTTAGAGGACAATCCCACCGATGGTGCTCAGATTATTAACAAGTCTACGACGGCTGCCCGCGCACGTGCAGCTGCCAAGAAGGCACGCGACCTCGTCATTCGCAAAAACGCGATGGACGGTGGTTCTCTGCCAGGCAAGCTCGCCGACTGCACCGAGAAAGACCCGGCACAATCAGAGATTTACATCGTTGAGGGTGAATCGGCCGGTGGGTCGGCCAAGCAGGGTCGAGAACGTCAGTTCCAAGCGATTCTACCGCTTCGTGGCAAGATCCTGAACGTCGAGAAGGCTCGACCGGAACGTATGCTTGCGCACGAAGAAATTGCAGCCCTGATCACAGCGCTCGGCGCAGGTCTGGGCGAGGACTATGACGAAGAGAAGCTTCGCTATCACCGCGTGATCATCATGACCGATGCTGATGTCGACGGAGCGCACATTCGAACGCTTCTGTTGACGTTCTTCTTCCGCAACATGCCCCAGATCATCGGCAACGGCCACCTCTACATTGCTCAGCCGCCGCTGTATCGTGCCTCAAGGGGCCGCTCGGCAAAATGGCTGTACTCGGAAGCAGAGCTCGATGAATGGACCGCCAACCGCCTCTATGGCACGATCAAAATAACATCCGAGGGCGACTCTGCTCTTGAGCTTAAGAGCACCAAGATCGGTAAAGTCCTGACACCGCTGCGCGACTACCTAGACTCGCTTGAGGTCACCCGGGTGTTGAACATACCCGACAACGTGATCGACAAGCTTGTGAAGGATCCAGAGTATAGGTCGCTCGATTTCCGACCCAAGCGCCCAGAAGAAGAATCCGAGCCAGAGGTTTCTGCGGAATCCGGTCAGGTATCTCTGTTTGACGAGCCGGAAGATGATTCTGAGTCTCCAGAAGCTGAAATGGCTCCTATGGCGGCCAAACCTGACGAGGAGCCAAAAGAAGTCGAGGTGGAGATTCTGCCGGATCGAACTTTCGACATCGATGGCTACACGCTGACCAAGGACATCTACCAGAATCCGGCCGTGCAGCGCCTCCGCTCGATCTTCCCGATCATCCAGGAGCTAATGGAAGCCGGGCCGCTATCCGTGACCAAGGGCGACAATGTCGTCGCCACGAAAGTTGCATGGCAGGATTTGCCGGCAACTCTAGATAGCAAGTCGGACAGGTCTGGTGTGAATGTTCAGCGCTACAAGGGTCTTGGAGAAATGAATCCGGACCAGCTGTGGGAGACGACTATGGATCCAGAGGAGCGGGTGATGCTGCGGGTCACGGCCGAAGACGCCATGGCTGCAGACGACATCTTCCGAACCCTAATGGGCGATGATGTAGAACCCCGCCGAAACTTCATACGAGCAAACGCTCTGGAAGTAAAAAACCTAGACGTTTAGGTGCCATAGGCACATTTTCTCTGGCGGGGATTTGGTTGACTGAATCGCTGGTTTGAGCCGAAGAATTGTAATAGCACTGCTAAATCGACCTTTCGAGAAATCGGAGGGTCGATTCGCGTCTGCGCCTCCCTGTGTCCCGAGCGGAGTCATCGGAGCGAGGGGTCTTGTGCAGGGATGTGCGAACTCCTGAACGGAACTTACGCCCCCATTGCTAACAGATACCACGCGTTCATCAAACAACATTCTGGGCCCCGTCGAAAGGCCCCGGGGACCGAGGGGGGCGGGCGCGCCGGCCTCACGAGTCGACCGAGTCACACAAAAAGGGGAGAGAAAGATACTGAAATAAATTCAGCATGACAGTTGGCAGTGACGCCCCGAAGCCTCAACTTCCCGAGTCCGCCAACCGCAATAAACCTCTCAGAAAACGTGGCTGAGCCACTTAAACCGCGATGGTAATCTTGCCCTCAGGCGTCGACTCCCACAGCTTGAAGAATGGAATGCCCCTACGCTCGACCTCGGCGTCTCCGCCCTGGTGACGGTCGAGAATTGCCATCACCAACACCACCTCGCACCCGAACGCCTCAACGGCATCGATAGCAGGGAACAACGATCCGCCAGTAGAAATAGTGTCGTCGAAGGCCGCCACTTTCATGCCCGGATGAAGATTGCCTTCGATCTGCTTGCCAGCTCCGTGTTCTTTCTGCTCAGGTCGAACGAAGAATCCGGTTCGCTTTTTACCTGCCAAATGCGATTGCAACGCCAGTGCCCCAACTATCGGAACCGCAGCAACAGTCGGGCCACCAAACGCCTCGGCACCTGCCTCATCGAGAGCAATGCTGAACGCCTGTGAAATCAAGTCAGCGCCTTCAGGATCGGTCGAAAGCATCCGACCATCGAAGTAGTAAGTACTCTTCTGCCCCGACGACAGCGTGAAGTCGCCAAACCGGAGCGAATCAAGCTCCATAGCCCGGTCATATAAGCGCGTCGCTATTGCGTTGAGATCAGATCCGTTGGTCATGTGTGTTCCTTATTAGCGATATTAACCGTACGATTCACTGCACTCAGCAACCGATTCAGCCACCATGTGGCCTATCGGTTGCCCTTCCTCAAGAAAACCCCGCACGCGGGCCCTATCTATAGGTACAAACCGTGCGTTCCAATGTAATCAGCGACCTCTATAGCCACCAGGTCTTCAACTGATCGTCCTTCCTCAACAAACCCCCGCACGCGGGTTCCTGAGACGTTGATCATCGGGCCTTCAAGATACTCTGCCCCGCTAGCCGGATGTGACAGGTCGAATGAATCGACGTCGAAGGCCTGTCCCGGCCTGCCGACCGCAACTATCTTCGCCAGCGAAGCAATCTCGCCAGCATCTCGCCAGCGATCCATCGACACCGCCGAATCCGCCCCCACCACTAAAAACAACTCGATCAAGTCACCAAGTTGCCGCTGAATATCGGTGAGCGTATCGACCGTATAGGTCGAACCCTTACGAACGATATCCACATCAGAAGCAGCGAATCCGAGATGGTTTTCCACAGCAAGTTCGACCATGTTGAAACGATCGCTAGCCGAGGCTACTGGCGGATTTTCACGAAGCCACTGGTCAGAGGTAACTACAAATAGCACCTCATCAAGCCCCAGCGTATCTCGAACAGCGGTAGAAACGGCAAGATGGCCGTTGTGGATCGGATCGAACGTGCCGCCAAACACGCCCACTCGTTTGGTAATGCGTGAGGTAGCCATTATTCCCAATCGAACTCCCAGTCGCCAACAAGCACTGTGTCCCCGACATCGGCACCGGCATTTTTAAGCGCCTTCGTCACCTTCAGTTGCTCAAGCCGACGATGATATTGGACACGGGCTTCCCAGGTTTCGAGGTTGCTTCCTCGGGCGAGTCGAACTGCCTTCTGGTGGACGATACGAAATACACCCTTGCCTTCGCGAACAACAACTTCGGTTGATTTTCGAATGTTGGGTCGCAACACCGGAATCTCTTGGGCAGGGACTTCAGGAACTGGCTCACCCTGATCGTAGGTCGACCGTAGAAGATGGAACATAGACGTTTTCAGATCGTCAAGCCCGTCATGCGTGGCGGCGGAAACGAAGTGCGTCTCAGAGTGCAGCCCACCTACATCGTCGAGCGAATCTTTGATCTCGTCGATCAAAACCGAAACTTCGTCCAGATCCAATTTGTTGATTGCGAGAATCTGCGGCTTTTTCGAAAGCTCGAGATCGAACTGCGTAATCTCATCGTTAATCGCCTTGATTCGACCCGGCACATCGTCCTCGCTGCCATCGACAACGTGAACCAACACTCGGGTCCGCTGAACATGCTTCAAAAACTCGTCGCCCAGACCAATCCCTGTGTGCGCACCCTCGATCAGCCCTGGAATATCGACCGCAACAAATGCCTGAGGACCGTGCTCTACAACTCCAAGTACCGGCTCAAGTGTCGTGAACGGATAGTTGGCCACCTTAGGTCTGGCTGCGCTAATGGCAGTCAAAATACTCGACTTACCAGCGTTCGGCATTCCGATCAATCCAACATCAGCAAGCAGCTTCAGATTCAACCTGACTCGACGTATTTCGCCTTCACCACCAGCTTCAGCCAACAATGGCTCCTGGTGAGTTGACGACACAAAGTGAGCGTTGCCCCAACCACCACGACCGCCCTCAGCGACAATCATCCGCTGACCAGGCGTACTCAGGTCACCAATGAGCTCTTTGTCTTCCCCATCCACCCACAACCACACTTCGGTTCCAAGTGGAACGGTAACTTCAATCGATTCAGCCTTTTGGCCATTCCTGTGATGGCCATCACCTCTGCCACCATTTTTGGCAATAAAGTGAGGTTGCCAGTGAAACTTGGTAAGAGTGTTGATTTCAGCGTCGGCGATAAGAACAATGTCGCCGCCGTGGCCGCCATCGCCACCGCCAGGCCCCCCACGCGGGAGAAGTGCCTCTCTTATGAAAGACACAATGCCGTGGCCACCATTACCGGCTCGGACTTCTATTACTGCGGAATCAAGCATGTGGAAATCTATATCGATAAATAATTGTTATTAGTTAACGGTGATATTAGTAAGCAACGTTGGTAAGTGAACAACACCCTTAGATTGAGTATAAAGCGACTGTTGGTAAACGGTTAGAAACAGCTCAGATTCAGTGGGAATTACTGGTAAGTGTTGGCACTCATGTGGAGTGTGTAGTTTCGCTTGGTCGACAGAACAAATATGTGGAAAGTAGGACATGGATTTGCACCGGCTTGTACGGTAATTATCCGATATTTTCCACAGAAATTAACTATGAGTGCAAGAGGGATTCAACAGTCATTCCACAAGCAATTTCAGGTGTTGCTAAGGAATTTCCATGTAGCTTGGTGGATGACCTAATTTTGTGAGCATTATTGCTACCTTGCTTCGGTGCTGAGTGCAGTGATTTATTACGTGAAGCAGCATCCCACAGGTGGTTTGTTCGTTTTGGATGCCGTCCGGAAATGGTCTGGTGTACGGTACATAAAGACGATCGTCTGACTCAAGCGAATTGATGCAGCTGGCGACTTTTTCATCGACCTCTGACTAGTAATATTGGAGGTTCTCAAGACCTGTAAAACGCTGCGGGAGCTGCTCGACGACACCGGGCGCCTGGTGAGTCTCGCTGTAGTCCCACCAGGCAAAGTGAATCTCAACCACTTCGATCATATGAAACAGCGTGTCTCTCATCGACGGCTGCCGTTCGACCACTATCGAAACAAACTCGTCATGAGTCAACCAACCAATCACGTTGAGCAGATGGTTGGTTACTTCGCGTTGATAGTCGTAAAGTTGCTGTATGGCATTAAGAAACATTGTTGATCTAGTCCGTCATCCCACATTGACGGTAGGAGAAAATGCGCGCAACAGGGAAACCCGAGATGGAACTAGAATGTGGGGGTCTACTTCGCAGGCCGCGCCCAACAAGCCTACTAGTTCGACGAAGACACGCCAGCCCGGCGTGACCTGATCATGATGTCTCGCACGGCAGCAAGTTGATGGCGTATCGAGTCGTCGGTCTCCATCAACTGCTCGAAGCGTTTTTGCGCGTACAACACCGTCGAGTGGTCTTTGCCACCGAGTGCCTGTCCGACTCGACCTGACGTCAGACGAGCGTCTTCTCGAAGCATGTACATCGCCATTCGGCGTGCCCCGGCAGTGGCCTTGTCACGGCGCTTACCAACTATCCGATCGACGGCGACTCCAGTAAATTCCGAGATAGACGACAGGATTCCTTCTACCGAAGCCACGCTGTTTGGTGTCTCAGCCAGCAGGCTTTTGAGTGCTTGGTCCGCAAGTTCTGTTGTAATCGGGCTTCCGATCAGCTGCGAGTACGCAACCACTCGGTTGAGGGCTCCCTCAAGTTCACGAACGTTCTGGTGAGCACGCTGTGCGATCTGATCAAGCACCGCTGGCTCAAGATCTGGCATCTTGCTACGAAGTATGGCGTAGCGTGACTCGTAGTCGGGTGGTTGCAGATCAACTTCCAGCCCACCGGCGAGTCGAGACTGAACTCTTTCCTGCAGCAGGCTTTTGCTCGCGGGCTCATCACCAGTGACAACAATCTGCTTGCCTGCCATGTGCAGCTCGTTAAACGTGTGGAAGAAGCCTTCCTGGGTTTGGGGCTTCGAAGTAATGAACTGAATATCGTCCACAAGAAGCACGTCTGCGCTTCGATAACGTTCACGGAATCTATTGGCCGAGCCGTCTCGGATGGCACTTATATATTCGTTTGTGAATCGTTCACTACTGACATAGAGAACTTTTAGGCCGCGTTTAAGCAGAATGTGACCGACCGCGTGCAACAGGTGTGTCTTGCCTAGCCCGACCTCAGAGTAGATATATAGAGGGTTGTAGGCGCTGCCAGGAGATTCAGCCACTTTCGTCGCTGCGGCCTGCGCAAGTCTGTTGGAAGGACCCACAATGAAGGTGTCGAAATTGAAAGAAGCCTTCAGGGGGTAAGACTTCGCATAGTCCAATTTCCCAGAACTCTGAGTCGGCTCAGAATCCGGTTTTTCTTCCGACTCGTTTACCGGCGATTCGGTGCGCTGAGTTAAGGTCGAACCCTGGACCTTGAACTCGACTCTGAGCTTCCGCTCAGCGACGCGAGAAACCGTCCTGAGAATGGTTCCCAATAAACGCTTTTCGAGCATTTCTGCTGCGAAAGGGCTAGGCGTTGAGATCGTGAGGATGTCATCCACTAAACTTACGGGTGAAGTGGGTTTTAACCACGTTTCGTAGTTTGGCCTGGGGATTTCTAGTTGGAGCTGCCCCAGTGCTGCTGACCAGATTTTCCGTGCGTTATCCGTCGCCAAACCCTCACATAATTTGGGCACAAGTTGCCCTGAACCGGATACACCGATTTACAAAAAACATCGACCAATGTATGGACTACATAGACCGACGGATTCGGCAGCTGGACGTTGCCTGTGGTGGTGCCGGTCTGAGGGCAACCGTACCATGCTGTGGGTTGGGGTGTGCAACCCCTCAGTGGGTCAATTGGCTCAAATTCTGAACCAATTTCCCAGCAATATTGTGACATTGTTCACGACTCAGTTTGAACAACCACAAAATTTAACATTTGATCCATCACCCAAGCCTTGAACGCGCAGCCGGTTTCAGCGCGCCGCACCCGCCGCGACCTTATAAAGTGACTACATGAGAATTGTTTTCTTCGGATCGCCAGCCGAATCAGCCGACTCGCTTGATTCTTTGATTTCAGCTGGTCATGACATTGCTGCCGTCTACAGCCAGCCCGACCGGCGCGCTGGTAGGGGGCGCACAAATACGCCAACACCCGTGAAAACGAGCGGGCTCGGTCACGGACTGTCCGTTTTCACTCCAAAAGGCCTGCGAAACAACGATGAGGAAGTGACGCGACTGACCGAACTTCACGCGGATGTGTTTGTTGTGGTGGCATACGGCCGCATTCTTCCGCCGGAGGTTTTGCAGATTCCACCGATGGGCGTTGTGAACATCCACCCGTCGTTACTGCCCAGTTATCGAGGTCCAAGCCCGGTCGTTACCGCCATTCTCGAAGGCATCAGCGAAACAGGTGTGACGATCATGCTTCTGGACGAGGGTATGGACACAGGCCCGGTCCTCGCCCAATCGAAACCGATTAGGCTGTTGGGTACCGAAAGAGGGGCCGAGCTTCAGGGAGCTCTCTTTAAGGAAGGGGCGAAATTATTGCCTGAAGTACTCCATGGACTTCAGGCTGGATCGATTACGCCACAGCCGCAAGACCATGCGCTGGCGACTGTGACGAGTCTTCTTGAGCGTGGAGATGGAGAGATCGATTGGGCGGCATCAGCCGAACAGATCGACAGAATGGTTCGCGCCTATGACCCTTGGCCGGGAGCGTTCACGAGCTGGAACGGTAAAGGATTGAAGATTCTTGAAGTCGCTCTTGTAGGCGGTTCGCCCGTTGGTATAGAAGCCAGTTCGAGGCTCGGAGCCGCCGGGAGCGTTAGTGTTCCAGAAGGCCGTTTGGTTGTCGCAACGAGCCATGGGCTCCTCGAAATCTTACGGCTCCAACTCGAAGGACGGCAGGCGGTTACTGCAGCCGATTTCCTGCGTGGTCAGCCTGATATTGACGGCGGAGTGCTCGGCGGCTAGTTAGGCCGTTTCTATCTGAACGATATCGCGGTGGGCCAGGTGGCTTCGAACATGATCGACGTTTGCCACCCACCAGTCGCTGCTGTAGAACGCAGCCTCGCATTTCTCGATGTTGTCGACAGAGCCTCCGTATGATCGGATCCATATGAACTGCGAGTGCTCTACGTTCACCCACGTGCTCTCAACGGTGATGCCGGCCTCTTCCATAATTGGAACCAGCTTCGGGAATAACTCAAGCCAGTCGTCCAGCATTCCCTTGTTGATTGTGTAAGTGCGCAGGTGAGCGATAGCCATTGTTTAAGTGAACCTTGAAAGCTCAAATGGCTTTCCAGATAGTGAAAATCAAGACGCTGATTCTACCGCCTGAACGAGGTGAAATGGAGGGTGCGCTGCCTGTCATTGCGAGGAGTTCGACGACGTGGTGATCACGTTGAATTGCAAAAACTAGAGCTGGTTGGTGGTACGTTCAGTCCGCGTCACCCGAGATCCTGAACTTGATTCAGGATCTCGGAAGCAAGAGCGCGCCGGCCTGCCCCAAAAAGTCGCTCGCGACCTAGCCTTTGAGCATGCCCATCAAAGCGCGCTTGCCGCCAGGACCCGATAGCTTCTTCATCATCTTCTGCATCTGCTTGAACTGATTCAAAAGCTGATTCACCTGCGCCGGTGAGGTGCCAGAGCCGTTCGCAATTCGCTTGCGGCGTGAACCGTTGATGATCGTAGGCTCCTGCCGTTCGGCCATTGTCATCGAGTGAATAATGGCCTCTACCCTCGCCATTTGGCGTTCGTCAATGTCCTTGGGGTTGAACTTCCCACGTAGCGCGCCCATTCCGGGAATCATGCCGAGCATATCGGTCATCGACCCCATGTTCTTAATAGTCTGGAACTGCTGCAGCATATCGTTGAGGTCGAACTGATTCTTGCGAATCTTCTGCTCAAGTGCCAGCGTTTGATCGGTACCAAACTGCACTTCGGCCTTTTCGATAAGCGACTCGATGTCGCCCATACCGAGAATTCGAGAAGCGATGCGATCGGGGTGATAGACCTCGAATTGATCAGGCTGCTCACCCACCCCGATGTATTTGATCGGAACACCCGTGGCCGAGCGCATCGAGAGCGCCGCACCTCCACGAGCATCACCGTCCATCTTGGTAAGCACCATTCCCGAAACACCGATTCGATCGTTGAACTCGCCGCCTGAACGCACGGCATCCTGACCTGTCATTGCATCGAGAACGAGCAACGTTTCTACCGGCGACGTGGCGTCGCGAATTTCTTCGAGCTCGCTCATCAGATCGTCGTCGATAGCGAGTCGACCCGCCGTGTCTAGAATCAGGTAGTGAATATTTTCTTTGGCTGCCAGCTTGACCGCTGCCTTGGCAACTTTCACCGGAGTCGAGCTAGAAGGCTCTTCTGAGTAGACAGGAATATTTAGCTGCTTGCCAAGCTGGGTCAGCTGATCAACAGCAGCAGGACGCTGCAGGTCACAGGCGGCCATCATCGTGGGGTGTTTGTCTTTACGAAGCGAAAGAGCCAATTTTGCTGCCAGGGTCGTCTTACCGGCACCCTGCAAACCCACGAGCATGATCACGCTCGGGGGCTTGTCGGCACGTGCAAGCTCAGCTGTTTCGCCACCGAGGATCTCGGCCAACTCTTCGCGAACGATCCGAATGACCGATTGGCCAGGGGTGAGCGATGCGTAGACCTTTGCGCCGTCGACACGCTCTTTGACGGTCTTGACGAATGTACGGGCCACTTTGAAGTCGACGTCGGCTTCGAGCAGGGCGAGTCGAACTTCTCGAAGCGCCGCGCCGATGTCTTTTTCAGATAGTTTGCCGCTATTGGTTAGCTTGCCTAATACTCCGCCAAGCTTGTCGGAAAGTGACTCAAACATAGTTCGAGTTTACATGCGAATCTCGCTGGGAACCGCCTTTTCTAGGCAATCCGAAGCGGTGTGGCGCGTGCCCCGACACCAGTTCCCGAGTTCGCTTTCCGCTGTAGCCTCAGCAGCTGCCGTTTCGGGAGCGAACAGCGTTGTAATCACTGTAGCCTCGATATCCTGAGCGTCGCCCCGCGAAGAAGCCGACGACGCTAGGAACCAGATAATCAACATCAAAACGATGCCCAGCACTACCCAGTATGTAGGGGTAAATGCAAGCGGGCTCTGCCGATTAGGCCATCTGGTCGATCTTATCGGCTGCTTCGAGCCGTGCTTCTGTCCGCGCCTGAACGTCATCGAACGTCCAGCCCGGAGCGACTTCACGGAGCACCATCAGCCCGTTCTCACGGTCGATTTCTATCACCGCTATGTCAGTGATGATTTCATCGACACAGCCAGGCGCGGTTAAAGGAAATGTGCACTCTTCGACGATCTTCGCTATATCACCATGAGCATTGTGCTCCATTGCGATTACCACTTTTTTAGCGTTTGCTGCCAGATCCATCGCACCGCCAATGCTGCCAATCCCACGTTTCGGAACCACCCAATTGGCAAGATCACCGCTTCGAGAAACCTGCAGCGCTCCAAGCACCGTGACATCGATATGCCCACCGCGAATGAGGCTGAATGATTCAACAGAGTCGAAGAACGCCATGCCTGGAACCAGCTTCGGAAACTTTCCTCCGGCGTCCATCAAGTTTGGATCGCCCTCACCCGGTGCCGAAAGCTCTTTGAATCCTAGAATGCCGTTTTCGGCGTGATAGAGAAGTTCGACGCCGTCCGGCAGGAAGTCTGCGCACATAGCTGGAATGCCGATGCCGAGATTCACGGTGCTTCCATCAACGAGGTCGCGTGCAGCTCGCTTTGCGATGGCGGCTCGATTGAGGCGTGGCGCAGGTTCGTTCCCGGTGATTTCCGGTTTACTACTCACGGAAGGTAATCCCCGGTTTCTCGTTGAACGATTCGATCTACATATGTGCTCAACGTTCCAACACGTTCGGAATCGATCCCACCTATTCCTACGATCTCGTCGACCTCCACAATCGTCGTTCGAGCCGCGGTCGCCATTGCCGGGTTGAACGCCCTCGAAGTGCCGATGTACTGCAGGTTTCCTCGAGTATCGGCTTTCTGTGCCCTGATCAAAGCGAAATCCGCGGTCAATGCATGCTCCAACAGATGAGTACGACCGTCGAAATCTCGGTGCTCTTTGCCCTCGGCAACTGATGTGCCAACACCCGTCGGCGTGTAGAAAGCTGGGATTCCCGCGCCCGCTGCGCGTATCCGCTCGATGAGCGTCCCCTGAGGCACGATGTCTACTTCCGCATTGCCCTCTCGCCAGGCCTTTTCGATTTCACTCAGTGGGTTCGTTGTTCCGGGCACTGGGAACGAGCAGGTTATTTTCGTCGCCTGCCCACTCTCGAAAAACATGCCCTGATCGATTGGATCGAGATCATCAGGCCAGCCGTATCCCGTTGTTTTCGATATACCGGCAACGTTTCCGATTATCGTGAGATCACCGATCCCAAGATCGCGCAAGGCGAGCATTAAGCGTGTTGGCTGGCCTCCGGCGCCACCGAATCCACCGATCATGATCGATGCGCCTGACGGAATATCAGCTACGGCTTCGGAGAACGAATTGGATATCTTATTAATTGGCACGACGAGTCGGATTGTACGGTCTTTTGGGCGGGCGTCGCATACACTTCGCAAAGTTTTCGCCGAATATAGCTGCACTTCAACCGATCGAACTCATCGCCTTCAAACATGACCGCGAAGAAAAAGAAAAACGACTTCATTCTGATCGCCCACCGAGGCGCCTCCTACGACGCTCCGGAAAATACGTTCGAGGCGTTTGATCTTGCGCTTGACCTAGGTTTCGACAATTTCGAAACCGATGTTCAACTGACTAGCGACGGCAGGGCGGTGCTAGTTCACGACAATACCCTCGATCGCACTACTGACGGATCGGGTGTTGTTACTGAAACAAGCATCGCCAAGATAAAGTCGCTCAACGCAGGGCTTTGGTTCGAAGGTCCTGAAGATAGCTTTGGCGTGCACGGACCGATGGCCTATCCCGAGGCATTCGTGCCGACACTCGATGATTTCCTCGAACGTTATTACGGTAAAGCACACGTTCATATTGAGCTGAAATCTGCACAGCCGGATCTCGCCGCAACTTCTATGAAGTCACTTCAAAAGTGTGGATGGCTCGATCAGCATACGGGTGATTCTATTGCCCCCGGCCTGACCATCTCGTCTTTCCGATTCGAGCAGCTTGAACGATCGATCGCCCTCATGCCGGACATAGCCCACGGCTGGCTACTTCAGAAAATCGACAAGGCGTCACTAAAAGCCGCGGTCGATCTCGGGCTCTCGGGTATCTACCCGAACGCCGGCAAGGTAACCGAAAAACAGATAAAAAATGCGAACGAAGTCGGACTCGTCGTTCGAACTTGGGGCATTGCTGACTCGAAAGCTGCGCTCCGCCGTGCCTACCGATCTGGCGCGGTAGGCACAACCGTTGATTGGCCAGCAAAAGCGCGCGAAGTTATTTCCACGCTTTAAACGAACATGGCTCTAAAACCTCCTTCTAACGGGATTTTCGCGGAAAGCGCGAAAATCCTCACGTAACACTCACGCTGTTTTGGAGTGGTTGTCCAATTAACCGCTACTTTTCATCGAGTTTCTACGAACCGATGACATTGGAATCGGATATCTGGTGCTTCTAAAGGTGTTAGTTATCTGCGGGTCTTTACGTCACCGAGCTTGAGCGGAGTATTTCGAGAATGTTTTACGATACGTCTTCATTTATCAAACCGGCACCGCATCTGCGTGACGATCGATTCCACGCACTTGTGATGTTGCTGCCCCGAGAATCGAAGCGACTTCTCGCAAGGGCCGTTTTGCAGATACCCGAGGTGAAGAGTGTTCTCGACGACGGCTGGTTTGTGGTCTCGCGTGGCGTCACTCCCGCCTACATCCTTGAAGAGCTAACGGGTCAGGTGGCCGACAAGGGCAATAGCACCGCCGGAATTGTTACAGGCGGGCGGCTTGCCAGCGTTATCGAAGAAGACCGACTAGGCCCGTGGGTGTTCAAAGACGGCGAACTTTCAGAAACTCCAGCCCAGCAGGCGCTCGGACAGTTCCGCGCACGTGACGTATCTATTAGAGGTGCGAACGCGGTCGATCCCAGCGGAAACATAGCCGTTCTCGCCGCCGATGCTGGTGGTGGAACAGTCGGAGGAATCTGGGGCACACTCACCGCACGTGGTTCGCATTGGGTGGCACCTGTCAGCCTCGAACGACTCATTCCCGATGTGATCGAGGCCGCAAGAGTATGTGGAAACTACCTGTGGGATCTCACGATGGGTCAGGCAGCCGGACTTATGCCGGTCGTGAACGCGCAGATAGTCACGGAAATTGAAGCACTCGCAATTCTCACTGGAGTCACAGCAACCCACGTCGCATCGGGTGGTGTTGCGGGATCTGAGGGAGCGGTGATGCTCTCACTATCTGGCGAAGAATCAGTTGTGCGTGAAGCGTTCGAGCTACTGGAAGCAATCAAGGGCGAAGAGCAGTTCGAGGCTCCCCGGTTGATTCCCTACATCCGAGAACCCGAAACCGCGCCGCCGCATTAGTTTTCGACGAGCCACTTCATCGTCCCTCTTCCCGATGTGGCAGGGGGACGATGGGCGTCGACCTCCCCATTTGTGCCTTCTCTCTGAGGGGGGAGGTTAGGTCTAGGGGGAACGCCAACGTTGAACTGCGTAATTAAATGTTACTGACGTCGCCGATTGATCCTTCCGACTCGCAGCGGACGCGTATGTTCGACCCACGATCAATATCCCGAACCCAGCCCGACACAACCAACTCTGCGGTAAAGTCTGGCTCAGCAAATTCAAAACCATGCAGTCCGCCGCCAACAGCCGGTCTATCTATCCAGAAAAAGAAGCAATCAATGAAGATCGAGAAAGTACGACTCCGCCACGTTTTCGGAACGATCCAGACAGATGGCCTGTTCTGGGAAGAGCGACTCGTCCAGCCGCTCGACGTATATCCAGAGTTCCGAGACATTACGAAGAGGGTTGAATGGAGCAACGAGAAATCGAAGAGCGAACTCGCCCATGACGCCTACTTCGTGCAGATCGAAACTGATGAGGGCGTAGTTGGTATTGGAGGTCCGATGGACAAGGCCGTTGCCTTCATCGTTGAGAACGAACTCACCCGCTTTTTGATCGGACGTGACCCGCTCGCTACTGAGTTCATCTGGGACGTCATGCACCGAGGCTCGGTCCACGGTCGTCAGGGCAACACGATGATCGCAATTAGCGCGGTCGACAACGCACTCTGGGATCTCAAAGGACGCTACCTCGACGTCCCGGTCTACTCGATTATCGGTGGCCCCACTCGAACCGAAGTACCTGCTTACGCATCTATGCTCGGCTACGATGTGCTTGATATGGGCCTGGTCAAAGAGCGAGCGAAACAGAAGCAAGACGAAGGCTACACGGCGCAGAAGTGGTTCTTCCGACATGGTCCGATGTCGGGTCCAGAAGGACTGAAGAAGAATGTCGAACTTGCCGAAACACTGCGTGACACGCTTGGTGATGACGACGACATCATGCTTGATTGCTGGCAGTCGATGGACGTCAACTATGTCATCAAGCTTGCCGAGCGAATCGAGGATCTTCACCCTCGCTGGCTTGAGGAGTGCGCAATGCCCGATCGCATTGACTCGTATCGCAAGATTCGTGAGGCGACCAACATTCCGCTCTCAGGCGCTGAACACCACTACACCCGTTGGGGCATGAAGCAATTCATCGACGCTGAGGCGCTCGATATTCTTCAACCCGACATCTACTGGGCAGGTGGGCTTTCCGAGGTGCTCAAGATCGCTGCTGTCGCAACGACAGCCGACCTGATCACGATTCCGCACGGCCACTCGACCAACGCCGGGATTCACTTCTCAGTAAGCCAGTCGCCGATCCACACTCCGTATCAGGAGTTTCTAGTCAAGTGGAACACCGTTCACCAGCACTTCTTAAAGGATGCTGTATCTCCTGAAAACGGTATGATTCACGCCCCTTCAGGCGTAGGAATGGCAATGGATCTCGACCCCGACAAGATCGAACGAGAAGACGAACCGAACTTCGGTTCGTAGCTCAGCCGACCGGCTGCGGCATTGTCATCCTGAACTTGATTCAGAATCCCTTTCAATAGAGGATCCTGAGCGAATTTACCATGACCGCACCTGCCCTGACGAAGCTGCTACTGTGATCGCAGCCTTAATCGAACAATGACGATTCTGAATCAAGTTCAGAATGACAATTGAGAGGCTCACAGCTAAGCGACGAGGGCAAACAAAATAAAATGAAAATCACAAACATCAGACTTCGCCAGCTAACTGGGACCATGGAGGTTGGCGGACCTTTCATGGAAGAGCGGCTCGTAATGCCACTCGACGTATACGAAGAGTTTCGATTGCAAGGTCCACCCGAGCACGGAAACCAGATCGATGACACGCACTTACAGATGAGTCAGGTATTCGTTCAAATCGAAACTGACGAAGGTGTAAGCGGAATTTCTGGACCCACGATGCCCGGCGGCACAGCGTTCCACGTGTGGCAGATGCGGGACTTCCTGATAGGTCGTGATCCACTCGCAACGGAGTTTCTGTGGGACATCATGCACAGGAAGTCAGTTCACGGTCGCCAGGGCGAGCCCATGATGGCGATCAGCCTGATCGATAACGCTCTCTGGGATCTCAAAGGCAAGTGGTTCAAGCAGTCCGTCTCAACACTCATCGGTGGCGGCGGACGCGGCTCAATGACCGCCTACGCTTCGATGCTCGGCTACGCCACGCAGGACATGGGACTCGTAAAAGAGCGGGCGCTCGAGATGCAGAGCAGGGGATACAAGGCCCAAAAATGGTTTTTCCGGCACGGTCCGATGTCGGGTCCAGCCGGATTTAAGAAAAATGTCGAACTTGCCGTAACACTGCGTGACACACTTGGTGATGACGACGACATCATGCTCGACTGCTGGCAGTCAATGGACGTCAACTATGTCGTGAAGCTCGCCGAGGCGATCGAAGACGTTCGGCCACGCTGGCTCGAAGAAGTCGCCATGCCCGACCGCATCGATTCATATCGCAAGATCCGTGAAGCAACGAACATCCCGATCTCCGGTGCTGAGCACGAATACACCCGCTGGGGATTCAAGCGATTCATCGAAGCCGAAGCTCTCGACATCATTCAGCCCGACCTTAACTGGGCGGGTGGGCTATCGGAAGTGTTGAAAATCAGCGCTCTCGCCACCGCATATGACCTGATTACTATCTGTCACCAGGGTGTATCGCCTCCGGGAATGGCGTGGTCATCTGCGCAGTCACCAATCCACACTCCCTACGTCGAAATGCTGGTCAAACATGCCCGAATGAGCTATTTCTTCGACGCTAATGGCGGCCCAAACTTTTCGGATGGAGAATTGACCGTAAGCAAGCACCATGGGCTTGGATATGACATCGACGAATCGAAGATCGAGTCCCAGCGGGATATAGAGTATTGAACGCAAGAACAAAATATATGTCCAGTTGGCACAAGCAGTTACAGCAGCTGACCGAACAGCGAGAAGAGTTCTTTTCGACGGTTTCACACGAGCTGCTTTAACTGCTTGTTCTGAGCGTCGAGATCTCGGCTGACCTCTCGGTCTTTCTCTGCCTGAACAAGCTCGGTAATATCTCGTCTAATGCCGATGTATCGAGTGATATTCCCCTCGTCATCGAGCAATGGTGTGAGCGGCGTTTCAACCTGATAGCCCGAACTGTCTTTCCGCCGTACCCACATTCTCCCATTTCAGTGCTTACCCGAGCGAACTTGCTTCCACATCTCTTCGAACTCTGAAGCATCATTCTTATCTGACCGCCTGAATGGAGAGCTTTGGCCTACAGACTCTTCTCGAGAGTATCCGCTGTCTCGTACGAGGCTTCGTTCACCCATTCGGTCTATCAGGTGCCAGTCTCATCCCAGCCCCTACAGGTGCTGAAACAGTCCTGTCGGATCGGCCCACTTGTTCGGAACCCTAAGAGAAAGCACGGTTGCATCACACGTTAGAACGCCATCGTGCGAATACAGATCGACCGCAAAAATCGTTTTCTTCGCCGTCTTGTCTGCTAGCCGCGCTCGCGCGGTAATCGGGCCGTCTACTCGAGTTGGTTTTCGATAGTTCACGGTCATCGAACCCGTTGCGTACCAAATCTTCTCGCCCTCACCCACCTCACGGCCTTCCGATCGGTATGCATCTGCAATCGCAGAACACACACCGTGGCAATCGATAACCGCAGCGATCGTCCCACCATTCATAACATCTGGAGGCATCGCAGCGTGGTGGGGTTCGGGCTGAAAAATGCATACAGCCTCGTTGCCGTCCCAAAAGGACTTAATCTGCAGCCCTTTATCGTTCCACGCACCGCAGCCATAACAGTGGTTGCCGTGAAGACCGTCTTGAAAGTAAGTGCGTTCTAGTTCACCCTGGCTCATACTGCTCTCCGAAACCATAGTTGTTCGACCGGTTTTCGTGATCCGCCTGACGTTTCTGGCGACATGCACAGGATACCGAGTTCTATCACAACTCGAAGGCAGTTCGAGTGCTCATTGCTTACATAGACGAATCTTACGCCACAGAGAGCACATCAAATTCGTATGTTCAAAGCTAGAACCCGATCACGAGCGCTAATGCTCGTATCTGCGGCCACATTCTTTTCGCTTTCTGTCTGGTTTTCCACTAACGCGATATCCGGCGCGCTTGAAGTCGAAAAATCGATCGACGAATCCTCGATGGCGATCCTGACAATTGCCGTACAGCTTGGCTTTGTATTCGGGACACTCCTGATCGCGTTCACGAACCTCTCCGATCTCGTCAACACACGAACTCTCTTCGCAGTCTCAGCTGTACTTGCCGCTGCCACAAACCTGCTCGTGATCCCTCTCGAATCGCCCCCCGCACTCATCGCCGCAAGATTCGCAACCGGAGCGTTTTTAGGCGGTGTCTACCCACCGGCGATGAAGGTCATCTCTGGCTGGTACACAAAGGGTCGGGGGTTTGCGCTTGGAACGATGGTTGGCGCTCTCACGATCGGATCCGGGTCTCCGCATTTATTGCGATCAGTCTTTTCAGAGAACTGGCAGGCAGTGATCGTCGGCAGTTCGATTCTCGCAACCGTCGGTGGGCTCATCTTGAAATTCTTGGTTACTGATGGTCCAGACGATGTAAAAGGAGCCAAGTTTAACCCTCGTTACCTCGTTGGCGCACTCACTGAACGAGGTCCAAGACTCGCCCTGACCGGGTATCTCGGTCACCAGTGGGAGCTCTACGCAATGTGGGCGTGGATCGGTAGTTACATGCTGTACGTCGTGGGCGATCAGTCGCTTATCGGAGATCGACTCGACCTCGCTAGCGGGCTGACATTCTTGGTGTTCACCGTCGGTGCTGTAGCAAGCTCGTATGCGGGTGTCTGGTCCGAGAAGATCGGACGAACTGCCGTCACGAGCATCGCAATGGTCATCAGTGGCGGAGTTGCTGCGTTTATCGGTTTTATTCCAGTTGAAATGACCGTGCTGATCGTGATTCTTGCGATGATCTGGGGTGCGTCGGTTATCGCCGATTCGGCACAGTTCTCGACTGCTATGACCGAGCTTAGCGACCCGGCCTATCGAGGCACAATGCTCACGTTTCAGACAGGCGTTGGGTTCGCTCTGACGGCGGTTTCTATCTGGCTTCTACCGATGGTCAAAGACTCTTCTGGCTGGGGCTGGGCGTTCGCTATGCTGGCACTCGGCCCTGTGGTGGGAACGGTCGCAATGCTTCGACTTCGATCGCTTCCCGAAGCGTCCAATTTGGCAGCAGGAAAACGCTAGAATTTTGCTAAGGTGAGCGCCGTCGACTCAGCGGAACTACTTATTGGCCTTCTGGCCATCTGGCACTGCTAGGGTCTGATCTGAGCGACACGGCAATTACTTACGGCAGGCGATACCAGTGCGACTTAACAAATTCCTTCCTATTCTCGTTCTATCTTTATTCGCGCTCCTCACGCTCACAGCGTGTGGCTCTGGAGATACAGAAACTGCGTCTGAAACCGACAGTGATACTGTCTCAACGACTAAGGATGGTGGAGAGACAATCCCAACGTTTAGAATCGACGAAACTTTCACAATAGAAAACTTTCAGTCCGCTGGGTTCAAGCTGAGTAAAGAGTTCGACACTGAGACAGTGCCGCTTGCCACGAACGTCTATTACGGTTTTTCGGGCGGACGTGATATCGAGATTCGAAAGTACGCCTCGCATGCTGACGCTATCTCAGCCGGTGTCGAATCGGCACTTACCGTCCTTGGCAGGTCGCCAAACTCCAACGCCGGTGGAGGAATCATCACGTCGACTGGAAACCGAACCAGCTACCACGCCTATCTGGTTGCTGGAAACATGGTCATGCTCTGCCAGACCGACATCACAGTCTGCGAAACGCTAGTAACCACAGTCCAGAGCGGCGGCTGAGAGCAGCGGGAAGCCCTCTTCCAGCGGGACAGGGTTGGGTGAGGGATAACTCAGCAAGTAGTCATTTGTGCGATGGTCCAAGGTCAATAGCAACCGAAAGCTTCTCCCTCGAACAACATCCCATTAAATCCAGACGCGAAAAGACCTGCATCACTCCGGGTCTCTTCAACAAATGAACCGTGTCAGATTCATTTTGACGGGCTATTTAGCCAGAGTGACTAAGCGGCCTGGTTGTGATCGTCGCTCGAGTGGGAGGTATTCACTACTTGTGCTGATCGACCAGCCCGGGCTTTCTCCGAGATCTGACCTCGTAAGCCCTCGGGGCACACGGTGGCCTCGTCACCAGCGCCAACTACCAATCCTAAGCCACCCCGTGCTGGGATGATCGTGTTACCAGCTGAAGTGTTTTTGATGCTGATGAGCGTCATTGTCTTGCCCGTATTGCCCTGAAACCCTGTTTGCCCGTGGGTCTCGTCAGTGCATGTCTGCCTGATATCCACAACTTTAGGGATGAACCGAGCGGGTTGGCTCAGAGCTAGCTACACAACGCGGCTGTGAGCTATCACCCACATCCGTTAGCCAGCCGGGTCATTGGGGTGAACCATTTAGC
>JAPYUK010000004.1:51184-89090 GCA_029936155.1 Dehalococcoidia bacterium
TGAGCTATCACCCACATCCGTTAGCCAGCCGGGTCATTGGGGTGAACCATTTAGCTTACGAAACGCTAGAACTTAGTTCAATCAGGCTAACCAGCCGCTGCAGCACCCCGACGACGACGACGGTACCTGCGTGAGTTTCTACGTGATTTTCTCGCGCCGTTTGCCGATGTGGCAGGCCTGTCCGGTAACGTGATATCGTCGGTGATTTTGCCGTTGGTTGTTTTTTTGAACTTGCGAGCCCTTGTCGTGCCCGGTGCTTTTGCATTCGGCTTGATGCCGTTCATATCCGACAGATACTGACCTGTTGCTGACTTTTTAACCGATGCCACGAACTCAGGCGTACCCTCTGCAACGATCTTGCCGCCACGTTCGCCAGCAAGTGGGCCGAGATCGATAATCCAGTCCGCATTCTTGATCAAATCGAGATGGTGCTCAATCAGAATGATCGAGTTACCAGCATCTACAAGTCGGTGCAGAACGATCATCAACTTGGCAGCATCGTCGAACGACAGACCCGTGGTTGGCTCATCGAGAATGTAGACCGTCTTGCCGGTCGAACGCTTCGAAAGCTCGGAAGCCAGCTTGATTCGTTGCGCCTCACCACCCGAAAGCGTTGTCGCAGGTTGGCCCAGATGAACGTAGCCAAGCCCAACGTCCATCAACGTTCGCATCTTGTTGGCGATAGACGGGATGTTCTCGAACAGCTCTGCAGCTTCTGAGACGGTCATATCGAGAACTTCGGCGATCGACTTGATCTTGAACTTGATCTCAAGCGCCTCCCGGTTGTACCGAGCACCAAGGCAAACCTCACACGGCACAGTAACGTCGGGAAGGAACTGCATCTCGATCTGAACGTAACCGGCACCGCTACAGGCCTCACAACGACCGCCTTTTACGTTGAAAGAGAAGCGTCCGGGTTTGTAGCCACGTGCCTTCGCCTCGGGCATTGAAGCAAATATATCCCGAATGTTCGTGAAGACACCGGTATACGTAGCCGGGTTCGAGCGAGGAGTTCGACCGATAGCCGATTGATCAATGTTGATCACCTTGTCGAGATTTTCGAGGCCCGTTACTTCGTCGTGCTCTCCCGGCCTGTCCTTAGACCGGTAGAAGTGCTGAGATAACTTCTTCGATAGAATCTCGTTCACCAGCGTGCTCTTGCCCGATCCGGAAACACCCGTGATGCAGGTGAGAGTCCCAAGCGGAATGGCAACCGAAACATCCTGAAGATTATTCGCCCGCCCGCCAAGTACTGCGATCTCTTTCCCGTTGCCTTTGCGTCGCTTTTTGGGCACTGGAATCGACATACGCCCACTCAGGTAGGCACCTGTCAGCGACTCTTCACTCTCAAGAACTGCTTCTATCGGCCCCTCGACAACGATGTTCCCGCCGAACTGCCCGGCTCCGGGTCCGAGATCGACAATATGGTCTGCCGCTCGCATCACAGCTTCATCGTGCTCGACTATCAGCACCGTGTTCCCGACATCACGAAGGTTCTGGAGAGTTGCGATCAAGCGATCGTTGTCGGCAGGATGAAGCCCCACAGATGGCTCGTCGCAAACGTACAAAACGCCCATGAGACCGGAGCCAATTTGCGTTGCTAGCCTGATTCGTTGTCCTTCGCCACCGGAGAGTGTAGCTGCGGCGCGATTCAAAGTTAAATAGTCGAGTCCAACCCTCGAAAGGAAGCCCAATCGAGCCTCCACTTCCTTCAGGATCTGAACAGCAATCGTCTGTTCTCGGTTGTTCAGCGGGTCAACGGCCTCTTCGCCATCGTTGGCATCTGGCCACACGCCAGTTCGGCAGGCAGCGACCCAGCGCAGAGCGTTTTCAACCGACTGGCTAGTGACTTCCATCACGTTCATGCCGAGAATCGTTACCGCCAGCACTTCGGGCTTCAACCGTGCCCCGCCACATGTCGTACACGCTCGCTGTGTCATGTATCTGCCGATGTCATCTCGAACGGAATCAGATTCTGTGTCTACGTGACGACGTTCCATGTTCGGAATAACACCATCGAATGCCGTGTTCCAACTGTAAACACGACCTTTTTGCGTCTGGTGCGACACCTCGAGCTTTTTACCAGCCGTGCCGTAAAGAATCACGGTCAGGTGCTCAGGATCCATCTCGCGAACCGGTGTGTCCATTGAGAAGCCAAAGTGTTCGGCCAGCGACTCAAGGGTCGAGTGGTACCACGGAGAGTTCGTTCCTGCTCTTGCCCACGGAGTGATAGCGCCATTGTTCAAGCTCAGCGACTTGTCCTGGATCACCAGCTCGGGATCGACTTCGAGCTTGTAACCGAGTCCTGTGCACGTTGGGCAGGCGCCGAACGGTGTGTTGAATGAGAAGTTACGTGGTTCCAGTTCAGCAATCGATATGTCACAGTGAACACAAGCGAAATGCTCCGAGTAGACAACGTCGTCGTCCATGCCCTTTGCGCCTGCGCCCAGCTTCGAAGCGATCAGGTTGCCGCCTGCCAATCGCAACGCAGCCTCTACCGACTCTGTAAGTCGTCCTCGTTCAGTGTCTTCACGAACGATTATCCGATCGACAACAACCTCGATATCGTGCCATTTTGTCTTCGCCAGCTTCAGTTCTTCCGAGAGTTCGTGCGTCTCACCGTCGATTCGCACTCGAACGAAACCGTCCGTGCGTGCAGTCTCGAAAATCTGAACGTGCTCACCCTTCATGTGGGTGACCATCGGGGCAAGCACCTGTAGTCGGGTGCCTTCTTCCATGTTCAGGATCGAGTCGACGATCTGCTGAACCGTCTGACGCTGAACTGGCCGACCACAGTTGTAGCAGTGAGGACGACCCGCTCTTGAAAACAGCAGCCTTAGATAGTCGTAAATCTCTGTGACCGTGCCCACCGTGGAGCGCGGGTTTCGAGATACACCCTTCTGGTCGATCGAGATCGAAGGGCTCAACCCCTCGATATGGTCGACATCGGGCTTCTCCATACGCCCAAGGAACTGACGAGCGTATGCGGAGAGAGATTCGACGTAGCGCCGCTGCCCTTCGGCGAAGATCGTATCGAACGCAAGACTGCTCTTACCCGATCCAGACACCCCTGTGATCACCGTCAGAGTGTCTCGGGGCAGGCTGATGTCGAAGTTCTTTAGATTGTGTTCGCGTGCGCCGCGAATGACGATATCGGAGTCGGGCATTTTCCAACGTTCTAAGGCACATCTGCAACTGCGGCGACAGGCCACTCAACCACAGTTAGAAATCAATACGACGAGTGTAACAATCCGGCGCAAGTTCTCCGTGGTGTTTGTCACTCACCCGGTGAAGAAGCTGAAGAACTCTCGGGCGAACTCGAAGCCTGGGCGTGACTCGGGCGCGTTCGAACCTCGTCCATAAACGCTTCTGAACGCAGTCCTCGATCGAGAACATGGTGGATTTGTGCACGGAGTATTCGAGAAAGCTGGCGATTTTCGTCTTCGCCTGCTTTCATTCGATCTGCATTTGCGGAATCGGTACGAGCGAGAAATCGCAGTAGCTTGATCGTGTTCAAGCTTGCTGGCAGCAGTGCAACTTCGCCCACCGGTCGGGTCTCATTGCTTACCAAGCCACCTCGATCGGCAGAGTAGAGATGGTCCGCCGGCTCCAACTCCACTCCGGTCTCGACACATCGCGATAGTTCGGGAGCGAATCCATTTAGCTGAAGCAACCTCATCTCGAAGAAGTGGATCACCATTTCAGGATTGTCGGTTTTCTCAAGCGCTCCTAGTACGTCGATCAATAAGCGGAACAACGGTTGGTTCGCACCGTTCTCTACCGAAAATCGTTCAGCCATTTCGGAAATATAAGCAGCACGAGAAAATCGTTCAAGATCGTCCCGCAGTCCCCGAAACCCATCTATAGTCGACGCCTGGCTTAGTCCATGCAGGGTTCGGGTTTCACGAACAGAGACACTCACATATTTGAGCAGATCAAGGTGCCCACCAAGTTTGGAACTCGGCTTTCGAGCTGCCTTGGCAACCCCACGAATCAGACCGTGAATCGGTGTGACAAGCGTGATAATCCGGTCAGCTTCACCCAAGTTGCTGGTCCGAACGACTACGGCATCGGTCGTATATGTAACAGGGCGGCGCTTCGAAACCATGATGGGCTAATCATATCGGTTGAATATGGTCCCACTCCCTGCCAGCGAGTCCGCCTCCGTCGTACTCGATCCGAGTTCCTGAATCAAGTTCAGGATGACGGTGACACCTACTCCCATCGCCAACCCCCTCGCGATATGATCACAGCAATAGACACTCTCCTTCCGACAACAGAAAGCACCCACAAGATGCCCGACGAGCGCCCGAACGTTCTACTCATCATGACTGACGAGCACCGTGGCGACGCCCTCGGCATCGACGGACACCCAATCGTCGAAACGCCTTATCTCGACGCCATTGCAGCTTCCGGCTCCCACTTCACGTCTGGCTACAGCGCAACACCCGTCTGCATTCCCGCCCGCCGTACCGTCATGACCGGCACCAAAGCCTCAACCCACGGCGTGTTCATGAACTACCACACTCATCTCGCCCAGCAAACGCTGCCGCAAACTCTCTCCGATGCCGGATACCAGACTCATCTCGTAGGAAAACTCCACCTCTATCCGAATCGCAAGCTATACGGATTCAACTCAGCCGACTGGGCCGACAACCCGGCTCAACACGATACCTCGGTTGTCGATGACGACTACCAGATGTTCCTTCACGAACAAGGACTCTATGGCCCAGATATAGCAAGGGCACACGGCGTCGACGAAAACGGCTGGGTGGCACGACCATTTCATCTCGACGAACGGTTCCATTTCACGAATTGGTGCGCCGAAAAGGCGATGCGGTTCCTTGAGCGCCGTGATCCCACAACACCGTTCTTCCTGAAGATGAGCATTCATGCCCCACACGCGCCATGCGCGCCACCGCAGTACTACTTCGACAAGTACATGGCGATGGATATTCCCGAGCCGGCTGTCGCTGAATGGGCGCGGGTGTTCGACGGTCCGAAGCGTGGACTTTCCGTCAAATCATGGCGAACCGCTCTTGAACCAAAGGTGCTGAAGCAGTACATGGCGGGCTACTACGGGGCGATCGAGCACGCTGACCACCAGATCGGTCGAGTATTAAATCACGTTCCAGAAAACACTATCGTCATCTTCACGTCAGACCACGGCGAGATGCTCGGCGAGCACCAGTGGATTCGCAAACGCTCGGCATTCGAGGGCTCAGCGCGCATTCCATTCATCGTAAAATTGCCGAAATCGTTCGAAGCCGAGCAGGGCAAGCCGATCGGCGAGGTAGTCGAGCTGATGGACGTCATGCCGACGATTCTCGATGCGGTTGGTGTGGATATTCCAGACTCGGTCGACGGCGCGAGCGTGATGCCATTGCTTCGCGATGACGACAATGACTGGCGTGATTACATCCATGGCGAGTGCACGCCGATGGAGACGATTAATTCTGGAATGCACTACATCACCGACGGCAAGGAAAAGTACATCTACTACCCGGGCCGGGGTGAAGAGCAGTTCTTCGACCTAATTAACGACCCCGTAGAAATGACGAATCTTGTCGACGACCCAGCCTGCGCAGATCGGGTCGAGCTCGGAAGGTCGCGCCTAATCAGCGAGCTTGATGGCCGTCCAGAAAACTTCGTAGTCAACGGCAAGCTTGCAAAACTCGACGGCCCAACGCCGTCATTCCTACCCGAGTACGAACGCCGACCAGCGTCACCAAAACCCACCAACATCGAAGGGCACCTGTGAAATAAGACGCCATCTGCAAACACTGCCATGCTGAATTTGATTAAGCATCTATCTCAAACCTGCAGTTGATGGCCGATCCCGCTGAAACAACCGTGCGCTGCAGAAGGGGGATAGAAGGATCATGAATCAAGTTCAGGATGACGATATACAGCGGGCGTGTGATTCGTCGACGAACGCGCGCTACCCAGGCCCTAGATCCCTCGGCTACGATGACTCCGCTCGGGAAAAGAAGTAGCTTCTGTCGCGTATGCTTCTGATGCGGGTGCTAAATCTCCACGCCTTCTACCCGCACTCCGCCGATTCGCGTACCAGGAGCGGTGTTGCCCCGATGAGGCCCGTATCGGCATCTCTGGCCATTCGCACAGGGCTATCGACGTCCACACCTAACACGAGTGTCCTGAACGTCGGATCGCCCGGAAGCGTGAAAACGATCTTCGCATTGTAAGGGTGTGATCCCGTCGCTTGAACCGCCCATTCCCCGATCCCGGAAGGATCGCCGTTCAATACCGCGACGCGCTCGCCACACAGGTGCAATGTGCCAGTAAACGCCTCGGTAACAGCGTAGGCGGAGTAGTTGTACGCCACGGCGTCGATAACCCCTCCCGATAAATAGGCGTTCCAGTATTCGACACCAACTAGATTATCGAGACCCGCCGAACCTTCAACAGTTATTTCGCTTGGAAACTCCCGCATGCCATCAATCCACGGAATAGCGTCGATTTGACTTGCGACGAGCTCAGTTTTTTCAGCTAATTTCCGCTCATCAGCTGTGAAGTTGTACAAAATGGAAGCGTCGGATAGCGTACACCGGTCGCTGTTCATAAATTCGATCGAATTACTGCTACCTGAACGACCCGGTTTGCCGTCATTTACTCCGATAGCAAAAGTAACAGTGTCGCCGGTGAACGGAATTTCGTGCGAGAGAGTAACTTCGTACCAGTACCCGGCTGAAGGATTCACGCTCCACTTAATCGGACCCTCCGGATCACCCGCCAAAAAGCCTGTGCCACCGGGGCATAGGTGCAGTTCGCCCTCAAATCGCTGGCGGTTTCGGAAGTAAAAGCGTCCTGATGTTGCGGCAAATTTCGATCCGGTTAGAAATTGCGTCCATAGTGCGACGATCTCATCGGAATCAGCGCGTGAATAAAACTCGGGATCCAGACCCTCAGGAATCTGGCGTACCCCTTCCGCCGATTGGTTTGGCCAGGGCGTGGGAGTTGGGTCGACCGGGGCGGGTGTTACTTCAAACGAAATAAACGTCGGCTGCGGAAAGTCAGGTCGACCCGCGGCTGGTCGTTGCTCATTCTCTACGCCACAGGCTGTAAGCAATACGGCGCTCACCGCAAGCAGTAGCAGTGCCATTAGTCCATGCTGGCGATTTATTCGAGCGAAGGTCATGAATACCGATACGACGATCAGACAGTTCCAGATTTGGTGACTACGTAAGACAACACACTAAACGTAGGACTCGGCTTTGTCATTGCTGGGGGAGAGGGTCGGTCGGATTGGCAGCGCTTGCATTTCCGTCCTCCCCTTTTAGGAGAGGACTTAGCGGGAAGGAAGCGATGTTCAACGGCGGAAACCTCCACCTACACGTATATGTGTATTTCGTTACCGTGTAGGGATGTGCTGGATCTCGAAGATAACCCCGGCTACCGTGTAATCATCACCAGTACCAATCGACAACACACCTTCGCCGCTACCGTGTAGTGATATCACCAGCTACTCGGTTCCGGCATCCTGCCGGCCAGCGATCTCCGTGCGACTTTCGAGCGCATGTGCCAGGGTCGAATCGTCGGCGTACTCGATATCCGAACCACTCGGTAGCCCGCGAGCCAATCGTGTAATCGCCACTCCAAGTGGACTTATCAGCTGCTGGATGTACATCGCAGTTGCTTCGCCTTCGAGGTTCGGGTTAGTGGCGACGATGACTTCTTTGACTGTCCCGTCTCGCAGTCGCTCCAGCAGTTCACGCAACTTTAAATCGTTCGGTCCGATTCCGTTCACCGGTGAAATAACGCCGTGTAGAACGTGGTACAAACCCGAATAGACCCTCGCACGTTCGATGGCAACGACGTCGAGTGGCTCTTCCACGATGCAGATCTGCGTTTGATCGCGCTGCAGGTCACCACAAATGGTGCACTCGGCCGATTCGGCCAGATTCGCACACGTATCGCAAAGCACCACCCGCTCTTTTACGCTAAGAATCGCACTCGCTAATTCTTCGGCCTCTTCTTGAGGCATCCGAATCAGGTGGTACGTCAGGCGTTGTGCGCTTTTGGGTCCAATTCCGGGCAGCCTGTGAAATGCCTCGATCAGACGAGCGACCGGCGGGGCGGCGGACGGAGTGAGTTCAGATGGGGCCATAAATCGGTCTTTTACTTGCGCGCTGCGACTACATAAGGCCCGGAATGTTCATCCCGCCGGTGATCTCGCCCATCTTGTCGGCAGCGAGCTTTTGGGCGGCGTCCATCGCCTCGTTGATAGCGGCGAGAATCAGATCTTGCAGCATTTCAACGTCGTTAGGGTCAACGACCTCTGGATCGATAGTGATCGACTCGACAGTTGAGCCACCGATAACGGCTACTTTTACAACACCACCACCGGCTGTTGCCTCGGTGCGTGCGACTGCGATCTCTTCCTGTACAGTCGCAAGCTTGGCCTGCATCTGCTGAGCCTGCTTGAGCATGTTGCGATTCATCATGAAATAAGAGTCCTGAGCCTATGCGTTTTTTCTCGGTCGACCCGTCATACGCGCCGACAAAAATTGAATCCGACAATCATACGTGCTGATGGCACGACAGGCATCTGGCTTGTCCGCAATATCAACCAGTCGACTTAATTCTCGCCTGTACTATCCGAGTCATCGTCAGCCGCTTCCTCGGCAACCACGGTCGCGCCCATCGCCATAGCGGCACGTACCATTGCGCTCTCCTGCGTAGCCGATGTCCCGCCATTTCCAGTAGCCGTGCTGTCAGCGCCGCCACCACCGTTGGCGGCCTCTTCGGCGGCTTCCTTTGGAGATCGGATCTGTAGCTCAAGCTCAGTTTCGTATGCTTCAGTAATCGCGGCCTTCAGTGCGTCTTTTGATCGCTGATCCTGCATCTCTTCCATGAAATTGTTCTTCATGGCATTGCTCTTAAAGCGAAGAGAAATCTTGCCGTCAACCGGCTCTGGAACCTCGATATTGCGAAGCAACGATCCCACCACGTAACGGCGGTTCTTCGTGCGACGCATAGCCCAGACAACCTTGTCCCACTGTGCCTCGACCGGCGTTCGGTCACGCCGCGTCGCTGGCTTTTCTGGCTCTGAGTTTTCTGTGCTCTGTTGTTGAACGTTCTGTTGTGGCGCGGATGTCTGGCGCGTCTGCCCGGCTCCCGAAGCAGCGACCCCGCCAGAAGTAACTGCCGCCGCTCTCGGTGCAGCCGGATTTGTAGTCGCCTGTAAAACGGCAAGCTCTAGGGGAAGCGGTGATGACGAGTTGGCTTTTATATCGGCCTGCCCAAGTGCCGTCAAAATGTGCAGAATTTGGGTCATTTTTGCGGGTCGAGCGGCCTGGGACATCACTTCGGAGAACTCAGATCCCTGAGAAATCGAATCCTCGACACCGGCCTTCAGAAGCAATGCAACACGAAGAGCGTCAACTGCGCCCGATCTCAACGCCCGCAGGTCTGCACCTCGCTGTGCCTCACGATTTATCACGGTCAACGCTTCCGCGGCGTTCTTGCCCAGCAGTGCTGACGCAAGCTCAAGGCTTGTTGCCGTGTCGCCGAGGCCCAATAATTCCCGTGCCTGCGACTCCGTTATCTCCGAAGGTTGGCCATCCTCACCGCTCTGGCCATACGAAACATATAGCTGTTCGAGCAGGTTCTCGGCATCACGCAACGAACCCCACGCAGTCCGAGCGATCATCTCAAGAACAGCCGGCTCGATTTCGACCTCCTCGACCTCGCAAACCTCGATCAGCCGTTCGATAACGTCATCATTCGACAGTCGCCTGAAATCGAACCGCTGACACCTGCTAACAATCGTCGCAGGCAATTTGTGTGCATCAGTCGTCGCCAGGATCATGACGATGTTTGGCGGCGGCTCTTCGAGGGTCTTTAACAGCGCGTTGAACGCCGCATCGGTAAGCATGTGTACCTCGTCGATGATGTACACCTTGTACTTACCCGCAACCGGCCTGAACTGAACGTTGTCACGCAGTTCACGAATATCTCCGATACCGCGATTCGAGGCAGCATCGATCTCTATGAGATCCATGTAGCGACCTTCGTCGATCGCTATCGAGGTTTCGGAATCAGTAATTGGCTCGCCTTCGGGAGTCACTTCCGAATTAAGCGCCTTGGCAAGAATCCGCGCAGTGGAAGTCTTGCCGACTCCGCGTGGGCCAGTGAACAGATAAGCGTGCGATACGCGGTCGGATGTGATGGCACGTTTGAGTGTTTGCGTTACGTGCTGCTGCCCCGCCACCTCGTCAAAACGAGTAGGGCGCCACTTCCTATAAAAAACCTGACTACTTGTCACTTCAAAACCAGTCTCATCACGTATTCGTAAACAATAAAGGGCTAATCCCTAAACATTTTGGCCAAAACCACGTCTGTTTTGCCGAACATCTCTTTTTCTTCATCCGGTTCAGCATGATCGTAACCGAGCAGGTGAAGCACACCATGGATCGTCAGCATCGCCAGCTCATGTTCTGGCGACTTCCCGTTCTCAGCAGCCTGCCGCACCGCCTGTGGCAGTGAAATCGCTATATCACCAAGCCGATCATCTGCCGAATCGTCTAAATCAAGCCAGTTGTCATCGGCTGCATCACCAGCGTCATCAATCACATTGAAAGACAAAACATCAGTGATCTCGTCCTCGCCCTTAAAGTCCCGATTCAAATACCTGATTCGCTCGTCGCCGGTGACCATTACTGTGATCTGATCTGGCCCTTCATCATGCTCAGCATCAAGACACGCTAGTGCGGCCTTCATCACTAGAGATATCTGCGATTCGGACAGCTCTTCGAGATCGAATACGACCTCAACGCGTCCATCTTCTGAGGTAAACGAATCGGTGTCGGCAGGGGACTTCAAAGTGCTGCCATCCTAGCACGCTTGCGGGCGTATTCGAGGCTCGATGTCAGGCAATATATCAGCCCATTCGCCGCGCTATCTCGGCTTCCTCGGCCAGTACACGTATCTTCGAATAGAGAGGTGCGTATCGGGGGTCGCTGTTTGCAAGCTCTCCGGCCTCGATCCGAGCGTGCAATATGCCGAGTCTTATCTCGGGCGAGCTAAGCTGCCCAACTTCGAGATATGTACGTGCGTTGTAGAGATTCGGGATCAACTTGTCGCTGATGGCTCGAGCGACCCAGCGTTCGGCGGGTGGCGCGGCGATCTCTTCGGCCATCTGAACCGCTTCTTCGAGTGTAATTAGTACCTCTGGACCCGTTGGCCAGAGGCCTTCGGCTTCATTTATCGGCATCTTCGCTGCTTGGTTTTTAGTTCGGCTATCCCGCTGAACGTGCCCTGTATCTACGAATGAGAAACCAAAATACCACTACTAACACCGCTCCGAAAACATCTGCAACCACGTCTACGGCTTCAGATGAGCGGCCTTCAACGTTTGATTGGTAAATCTCGTCGAGTATTCCGTATGCGAGCGCAACAAATATCGTCGCGTAAGCGATGAGTCCTGCTGAGACTGGCCTGAGCAGCACGAGCGTGCGCAGTACAAACACACTCAAAACGAAGTACATGCCAACGTGAGCGATAGTTGTCGCAAATGGCAACCATGAAATCGCCTCGCTCGCGCCCTCGTAATCACTACCCGGCTTATTGGAAAGCGAATGGATCAACCCCATCCAAGCGACCGCAAGTAAAGCCCACAACCATGTTCGGTCAAGTTTTTTCAAGTTAGATCCTGCAGAAACGGCCTGCACCCAGTCCCTCGACCGAAGCGTAGTGTAGTGGAGAGAACTTCGGTGGTGAGGCGTGTCGGCGAGCGGTTTGTCGTAAGGCATCATCCCTGCGACAACTCTCGCTGCAAAGGGAGAGAAAGATCCTGAAAATGACCCTTCGACGGCGCTCAGGATGACAATATTCGCGGGATTGCGTTAAGCCCACCGGGACGCGACCACGACAACAGTCGATCGAAACCAACCTGTCTTTCAGAAAACCGGGCTAAACCCGTTATGCCTCCCACTCCCACTCGCTGTCGAAGGCTAGGTTCATCGGGGACCACCAGTCGTCCTCGGCAGCTTGCGGAACCTTCTGCTGATACGTCGACATCAGGTCGTTCCATTCCTCGGCCCGCTTCGACGCCGTGTAACTCTGGAAGTCACGCCGAGCATCGAAATCATCGGGAACCGTGCAGTACATGAACAGGTGATTCCCACTGCGGAAAATCTCCATCCGTTCAATCCCGATGCCCTTCAACGCTTCCAACACTTCCGGCCACACGTTTAGGTGGTATTTCTCGTACTCGGCAATGATCGCGGGATCGTCTTTCAGATCAAGAACCTGTGCAATCGACTTTGACATTCGTTGTTGCTCCAATGTGTGTCTAATAATTCACCGATAAATCATCATCCTGTCACCCATAATCGAGCATCCTGAGCTTGTCGAAGGGTTACGTAACGTACGGATTTCGATGGGTGCATAGCCTACACTCTGAGGCACCAGAAAATTTTCGCATAGATACGGAATCGGGAGGTTCTAGATGCAACGAGTCGGATTCGAAATGAATATTCACCCGGAAATGGTCGATGAATACAAGCAGCGCCACGACGACATCTGGCCCGAAATGAGCGAGGCGCTGATCCGCACCGGCTGGCGCAACTACACGATCTTCTTCAAAGATGATGGCACCCTGTTCGGCTACGTCGAATGCGACGAATCATTCGAAGCATCGCTCGCAGGAATATCGCAAGAAGACGTCAACCAGAAGTGGCAAGACGATATGTCACCCTTCTTCAAACTCCCAGAGGGGGCACATCCCGACCAAAACATGATCCAATGGCGAGAAGTCTTCCACGCCGACTGAGTGCCGGTGTATCTGTGTCCCGAGCGAAGTCATAGAAGCCGAGGGATCTGGTGTCGGGTCGTGCAAACGACAATCTTTAAACAACTTGCTGACCATCCACCAACCGACTGTCATCCTGAATTTATTTCAGGATCTTTCTCCCCCTATGCGGCGAATAATTAACTCACCCAAAGTAACACCCCAGCGAATCACTACAACTCTTCAACCTCCCGAAAGAACCGCACGTGCCCTAAGACCCTAACGGTGAAAAATTCTGAAACTCTCTCAGTCAACTTGTAACCGAAAGCAACATTGTCATCGACCGACCAAAAGACACGCCACGCCCGAAATACCCGGAACTCATCTACCCCCTTGATTACGGATACCTCGATGAAACCAGCGCAATTTATGGCGATGGCGTCGATGTCTGGATCGGCAGCCAACCAAACCCTCGGGTCACCGGAATTCTGGCAACTGTCGACCTCTTCAAACGAGATGCCGAAATCAAAATCCTCTACGGCTGTACTGGAGATGAAATAATGCTCGCCTTCAACACCTCAAACACCGACCACTAGGGCGCCAACCTGATTCGGAGATGAATTCAGCCAGCTCTAAGCACCTAAACTCATGACCACAACACGCCTAACCTCCACCTCCATCGAACTTCCCAGCGCGCTTGAAGCCATCGAAACATTCTTCGACAACGGCTGGTCAGACGGACTTCCCGTCGTGCCGCCAACGCCCGAGGCTGTGGCCGCAATGCTCGACGGCGCGAGCCTTGCCCCTGAAGCAATCCTCGGTGTCGAGCCGGTCAAAGGCGCAATCATCACTGCTGAAAAAGCGGCCATAAACGCTGTGATGGCAGGTTGTAAACCCGAGTACATGCCGGTCGTGGTTGCCGCCATCGAAGCGATCACCCGGCCTGAGTTCAACCTTCACGGCATCACGGTTTCCACGATGGGTGCAGCGATTCTCCTAGTCGTAAACGGACCTATAACGAAACAACTCGAAATAAACTCTGGCGTATCAGTATTCGGACCCGGTCACCGCGCCAACGCGACGATAGGCCGTGCGATTAGGCTGATCGTCCTGAACGTGCTCGGAACGAGAAGCAACGATGGCCTCGACAAAGGAACACTTGGGCACCCCGGCAAGTACACGTGGTGCATCGCGGAGAACGAAGATCGACTACCGTGGGAGCCACTCCACGTCACCCGCGGACTCAACGAAAACGACAGCGCAGTAACCGTTTTCTCAGGCCTCAGCGGCACTCCATTCGGCGAACACGAAACCAGCGATCCTGAACAAATCCTCGACGCCTACGCGCAACGAATGTACCCACTGGGTCCCGGCGTAGGCGAGACAATAATAGTCATCGCTCCCGAACACGCCGCCCACTTCGAACGTGAAGACTGGGACAAGAGGCGAGTGGAGCAGCACCTGTTCGAATCGGCACGAAAAACAGTCGCACAGTGGGCCGAAATGGGTCTGCCAAGCGGAACACGAACAGGACAGGCCGAAACTCCCGCTAATCCCGACGACGTGCTCAACTTACTGGCGTCTCCGGAGTCGGTTATCCCGATCGTAGCCGGTGGTGACGGCGGCGCGTGGAGCATGGTGATCCCGACCTGGGGCCGTGGTCTCGGTTCGAAGGCTGTCACACGCCAGATCGTCACAAACGGGTAAGATGTCGGCACAGGAGATTCAAATGGCTCAAGAAACTTCATTTCACGTTCTCGATCCGACCGCAAGCCAGTCGATAGCGACTGACGGCATGGCGGATCGACCCGACTCGCTCGCTGGAATGCGCATTGGCCTTCTCACCAACGACAAGATGAACGCCGCCAATCTCCTCGACGCTATTTATGACGTTCTCGCCGAACGATTCGAAGTCTCCAGTGCGTTTCGAGTTAACAAAGGCGACGCCTCACGACCTGCCGAGCCGGAGTTTCTGACAGATTTCTCGAATGAAGTCGATGTGGCGCTACTGGCCAACGGCGACTGAGGAAGCTGCTCGTCGTCCAGTGTGTACGACTCACTCAAGCTTGAAGCCCTCGGAGTCCCGGCGATCGCAATATGCACCGAGCCGTTCGAATCCGGTGCTCAGGCAATGGCAAACCTTGGCGGAATCCCTGACTATCCGTTCGCGCTAATCCAGCACCCTATCGGTAGCCTCACCCCCAAACAAATCCGAGAACGAGCGATCGAAGCGGCTCCGCAGGTACTCGACTCCCTCCTTGCCCGTAGGGCGTAGCTATCGCTACGGCCAACATTACATTCCTAAAAGTTATAACCACCCGCAAAGCATCCTGTGTGTACCTCGTGGCGTAAGCGCCTTCAGCTTTGCCCAACATTCTCCAAACTCTTCCGCACCAACGCCGAAAAGTACTATCGGATCTAAGAAGGAAACAGGCCACTGCAATAATCCATGTAAGCGTAGTATGTTGCCGATCAATCGGGACTTCGAAGGCCCTGCAAACATTCACAGGCGGCATTGACCGAACAACCACAACAACCAGTCGCCGATTACGCAGACGGACGGAACCTTTGGATTCCATTCTCAGCAGTCGGTATTTCGCTTGTCACGATGGTGGCGAGCATGTCGATGACCGTTGTCGCGTTATCCGAAATCGCCGACCATTTCGGTGTGACGCTGGGGTCTGTGTCCTGGGTGGTCATAGTTCAAGGTCTTGTGATCACGGCACTCATGATGCCCATGGGAAGACTCGGCGACATCATCGGCCGCAAAAAAATTCACATGGCCGGACTTTTTACCTTTGCGACTGGAACGGTGATCACGGCTTTAAGTCCCAGTTTCGGATTGTTGATCGGTGCACAGATCGTTGCGGCCATAGGGAATTCCATGCTCCAGTCTGTTGGAACGGCGATGATCCTGTCGGTATTTCCGCCAAGCGATCGCGGGAAGGTTCTAGGCACTCAAACGACAATGGTGGCGATCGGAATGGCGGCCGGTCCGATAGTCGCGGGGATCATCCTGCAATTCCTGCCATGGCAATCGATCTTCCTTGTACTTCTCATTCCTATAACCGTTGCTATCGTCCTCGGATTTGCCGTTCTGGATGAGAAAAGGGTTAGCAGGGGGATGGCAACCGACAAGCCCCCATTCGACTTCGTTGGAGCAATCGTCTCGGCGCTGGTCGTCGTTCTCGTCGTCCTCCTCATCAATAACCCGTTCCGGATTGCAGTCGTTTCCCCGCTGATGATAGGTGGAGCACTTTTTGCTGTGATCTTGTCCGCCTATTTCGTTTGGTGGGAACTGCACACCGAATCGCCGATGTTAGAGCTCCGAATGTTCAAAAACCGTGTGCTGAGCATGGCATCGACTGCCCGGTTATTCGGCTTTATTGGAGCTGCGGCATTCTTTCTGCTGATGCCGATCTACCTGATCAGCATCCGGGGATTTGAAGAGGCATTCGCAGGTGCCGTGCTGTTTTTGTCTCCAGTTGGTCTGGCTCTCTCCGCACAAATATCGGGTCGGCTGGGAGATAAATTCGGTATGACGTTGTTCATGACCGTAGGATTTGGATCCTTTCTATTCACTGCGCTAGCGTTGGCTTTTATTTCCGCAGATTCACCAGTTTGGATTTTGATGGTCATCCTGTTTGTAAATGGCGTGGGGTTAGGGACCTGGAATGTGTCATCAAACAGCATGGTCATGGGCGCTGCTCCTAAGGCGGCGATGGGTGTTGTTAGTGCGCTTACGAACCTGACTCGCAACGTCGGTAGCGTGGTGGGTCAAGCCATCATGACCTCGGTCGTGGTCGGGGTTATGCTTAGCCGAGGATTCGATATTCCACTGAGCGAGGTTGCAGACAATCCAGATGCAACGCTGGCATACATGGCTGGATGGCGCACAGCCTTCTTGCTCGTAGCCGTATTCGCACTGATAGGACTGGTTATCGCACTAACCACCAGACTGCGCGAAGAAAGCACCCGGGACAAAGTGGTGCCCACACAAGTCCCGCAAAAGTAACCTCACCATCTATCCGATGCACGACCTTACAACCTAACCACCGCCGCCCGATCTCCCAGAAGAAGTCGCAAATGACTGTTCACAATATTTACCACACAGGCTTTGTCGTCGAAAACCTCGACACAGCCCTCGATTTCTACACACGAGTACTCGGGATGGCCATCGAGCGCGAGCCCGCATTCACCGAAACATCCTGGATCTCTGAAGTAGTCGGCTACGAAAACGTGAAAATGCGCCAGGCCTACGTTGGTGTAGGTGACGGCCACTCGATAGAGCTCATCGAGTACATCCGACCAAGGGGTGAGGCACGATCCGACCAACACGATCGCAACCGTCCCGGCTCTGCCCACGCCGCCATGGTCGTCGATCACGTTCCCACCTGGCGAAAACGACTCGAAGCTGAAGGCATCGAGGTCTATGGGCCCCGTGAAGAGCGTGATCTCAATTATCCGTGGGCGAGATATGCTATCTACTTCCAAGACCCCGACGGTAACTGGCTAGAAATGATCTCCCGCAACCCCAAGCCCGCGGGTTCGACCGAGAACTAGCGGACGGTGAGAACTCGTTTGAGTTGCTCCGTTGTAGCCACGACTGAGCTCGATGATATGGTTCACCCCGGCTTTTGGCGATGTGAGCCTCCCTTCCTTGATGGAAGGGATCGAGGGAAGGTGAGATGCGGCGCGCGACCAAGCACGAATGTGCGCCCGGAGCAAAACTATATGGTGGGTTGGATTTCGATGCTTCTAGGTAGCTTCAGGCCGAAGAAACTCTCGTCTGTCGAGCAATCTCTCGACTCCTATGAAAAGGGCGTCGCGGCGATTGGAAAAAGCAAAACCGCACAGGCGCTCAGGCACTTCTCAGACGCCATTTCCGCCGCGCCAAACTCGTCGAAGCTCTACCACCACCGAGCCGACGCATTTGCACTCAATGGTCAGCACCTTGAGGCGATCACTGATTACGACGTAGCGGTCCGGATCGACCCCTCGTACGCCGACACCTATCTCGATCGCGGAAATTCCCGGTACGCGTTGGGGCATCTTCCGGACGCAGTAAAAGATTTTTCCGAGGCGATCCGACTGCGAATCGATTGGGCAGAAGCCTACGCAAATCGAGCAGTTGCTCACGCCGAACTCGACAATCAGACCGAGTCCGATCAAGACGCGGAACAAGCCCGTTCCCTAGGCGTCAAACAATCCCGCCTCAACGAAATGCTAGAAGCGGCAAAGGCACCAGAAACCGCCAACTAGCGGTACTCGCACCCGATCCCTTCACTCCGCCGGAAAGTCGACAACCCCCAAGTCGTCAGTTCCATCCCCCTATCAACAACTCGCATGCAATCATCGCTACTAAGCGTTAGAATCTCGCTCAGAACAGGCGCCAGGAATAACCATGACCACGACCCATGCTCGAATCGACGAATCGCTAGTTGCACACCTGCTTCGGCGCGCCAGCTTCGGAGGCACCACTGAAGAGCTGAGTCACTTCTCAGAAATCGAGTACGAGACAGCGGTCGACGAGCTACTCAACGCCCGCGACACCATGTCAATACCGCAGGACATTATCCGCCGATATCACGTCGATATGTCCGACCTCCGCACACGTCCTTCTTCAAGCGGCAACTGGCTGTACCACATGGTCAATACTGACGCCCCGCTAGTCGAAAAAGTAAATTTGTTCTGGCACCGTATTTTCGCAACCGGTCAAACCAAGCTCATCCAGGGCAAGGCGATGACGACCCAGCTCGACATGTTCCGCGAGTTCGGCCTCGGCAAGTTCGACGAGCTTCTTCTTCAGCTTTCCAAAAACCCGGCAATGATCATGTGGCTCGACAATCAGGACAATCACAAGGGCTCAATCAACGAGAACTACGGCCGAGAAATCCTCGAACTGTTTGCTATGGGCGCAGGCAACTACACCGAGGAAGACATCAAGGAATGTTCCCGAGCCTTTACCGGTTGGACAGTCGAAAACACCGACTACATGGCGCTCAAGATGCGCAACAACACGATGCGCCCCTACGGCTACGTCAACTGGCAGTTTAAGTTTGACCCCGAAGATCACGACGACGGCGAAAAAATCTTCTTAGGCGAGACGGGCAACTTCAACGGCGAAGATGTGATCGCCATCATCTGCAAGCAGCCTGCGACCGCCGGATTCGTCGCACGGCACCTCTATCACTATTTCGTTGCCGACGAGCTTCCAGTGCCGCAATGGCCGCACTTCCCGCCATTAAACCCGGAGGCGATCAAGGTGATGACAGACGCCTACTTCGAGTCCGGTTACTCGATAAAGGCGATGCTTCGAGCGCTGCTCCTGTCCGACTCGTTCAAATCTGAAGCCGCATGGAACGCTCGGGTAAAGAGCCCGATCGAACTCGTAGTAGGAACACTTCGACTAGCGGGCGGCTACGACGGTCCTACCCACGACGTCTACGGGCATATCGCCTCATCCAGCTTTATGGGGCAAGACATCTACGCACCTCCGAGCGTCGAAGGCTGGATGGGTGGAGCCGACTGGATTTCCACCGGATCGATGGTCCAGCGAGTCAACTTCGCCAGCGACATCATCGGTGACCTCGATCGCGAAGGCATCGTCGAGCTGGTCGAAAGTATTCGCGCAGACGCCGGAGAGGGCGCTTCTCCAGAGTCTCTCGTTCAGGCGAGCCTCAAGCATCTAGGAAATATTCAAGTTTCCGACCAGGTAAATGAGGGGCTGGCAGAGTTTGCTTCGAACTTTGAAAACACAGTGAGGCCGTCGAATGAAAACATAGCCTCACTACTCCAGCTCATCGTGGCGACCCGAGAGTTCCAGTTCGTCTAATTCATGGCTACTCAATTAAAATCAAAAGTGAACTACGTCGACACGATCGGTTTTGGCGCTGACGTCGGAGGCCGCGGCTTTCACATCCCAATCGACCTCTCGATCCGCCCGGACGGCCGAATATTTGTTGCGAACCGCAGCCCCGCGCATCGCAAGGGAATTCGCGTTGGCATCTGTGACATCAACCATGGCTGGTACCACGAGTTCGGCAGCGACGGCAATGGCGATGGCCAGTTCACAGGCCCGACAGCGATTACGCACGGACCAGATGATCGGGTGTATCTGGCTGATGAAGAACTCAACCGAATCACCGTTTACGATCCCGATGGCGAGTTCATCTCAAAGTGGGGTGAAAAGGGCAGTGATCCTGGCCAGATCAGCGGACCGTCGGGCTTGAAATTCACGTCCCGTGGCGATCTTCTCGTCGTCGACCACCTCAACAATAGAATCCAGCGCATGACTGCCGACGGCGGGTATATCTCGCACTTCGGTACCTCGGGCACGGGCGAAGGCGAATTCAACCTTCCGTGGGGCATCGATACTGATTCGATTGACAATATCTACGTCGCAGATTGGCAAAACGACCGTATCCAGCGATTTACGTCGGATGGCGTGTTTATCGATGCCCACGGTTCGCCCGGTACCGGCGATCACCAGTTCAACCGACCCTCAGACGTTGCGGTAGACCAGGATGGCTTCATCTACGTTGCTGACTGGCTCAACCAGCGCGTGCAGGTGTTCGACGGCAGCTGGAACTTCATCAAATCCCTACGCGGCGAAGCCACGGTTTCGCCGTGGGCGCAGGACTACCTCAACGCCAACGCCGATGAGGCCGAGGCCCGAACCCGCTTCAACTCTCTAGTAGAAGTAGACCAAGGTGCCCCGCACGAAGTCTCTTCGAAAGTCGAAAGCTACCTCTGGGATCCAACCGCAATCGAAATCGACCCCGAAGGCCGTCTAATCATCACCGACTCCCTCCGTCACCGACTACAGGTCTACCAACGATCCAACGAATAGTGCCGATCACTGTCATGCTGAACTTGATTCAGTATCCCGTTCTCACATCACCAACCGATCGAGTCAGCGAACAACAAAACAACATAATGAGCCCCATCGAGGGTCACGAACAACCGCCAACAACCGCCCGATCCAGCCAACAACGCAAGTACCGAGGAAAGCCCAGTCCAGACCCCAATGACAATCATCAAAAAGAGAGAAAAAGTCATCGTCGTTATCCAGCTCTCCGGAGGTAACGACTACCTCAACTGCATCGTTCCCTACGACAACGGCTTCTACAAAGACGCCCGCCCGAACATCCGCATCACCGACGAGCAGGTCATCCCCCTCGACAACGGCTACGGGCTCAATCCCGGCATGGGACCGATCAAAGATCTCTACGAACAGGGCAAAGTAGCGATCATTCACGGCATCGGATACCCGGTGCCCAATCGATCTCACTTCAGATCCATGGACATCTGGCACACGGCTGAGCCGACAACGGTAGGCTCGAAAGGCTGGCTTGGACAAGCGATTAAAGAGCTCGATCCCGAAGGCGAAAATGTTGTAACTGCAGTCAACTTTGGAAACGGACTCCCTCGTGCACTCGCAGCTCCCGGCGTTCCGGTCGCTTCGGTCGGTGATCTTGAGAACTACGGTCTGCTCACCGGCGTCTCCGGAACCAACCAGCGGGAACAGGCCCTCAGCACGTTCAGCCGCATGTACACACCGCTATTGGGCTCCGACACCGTGATGGACTACCTCGGCAAGACCGGTCTCGACGCCATGCGAGGAGCCGACATACTCAAGGAAGCGCCTCAAAAGTACCGATCGAACGTCGAGTATCCCGATAACCCCTTTGCCAAAAGCATGAAGGGCGTCGCGCAGGTGCACATGGCCGAGCTAGGTACCCGAATTTTCTACACTCAGTACGGCAGCTTCGACTCGCACACCAACGAAGTGGCGCTTCAGTCCGCTCTCTGGGGAGACGTTTCGACTTCACTTGCGGCGTTCTTCCAAGATCTCCATGAGCATGGCATTGGCGACGAAGTCACGGTGCTGATGTTCAGCGAGTTCGGACGTCGTGTGCTCGACAACGGTACCGGAACCGACCACGGCTCAGGCGGAGTCGCATTCGTGGTCGGCAATCAGGTAAAGGGTGGACACTACGCTGAATACCCGTCAATCGATCCTGTCGACTGGATCGAAGGTGACCTCAAGTTCAACAACGACTTTCGAGGTCTCTACACCGACATCCTCGAAGACTGGCTCGAAGTCGACGCCAAACCAATCGTCAACGGCACCTTTGAAAAAATAAAACCGTTCGTCGCCTAGCTGTCCTATCTTGCCTTCCTTGATGGAAGGGATCGATGGAAGGTGAAAGCGGCCAAGCCCGCGTCGGGCGCCCGGTGCAAACGCTGAAGTGGAGAGGCCTGTGTACTGTTGCCCGCTACAGTCAGGCTCAATCCGCCGCCGAACCAACCCGCTCCTCAACGACCGTCTCATCTGATGTACGCGCCCTGGAAGCCAGCGTAAGCAGCAGCCCGATCGCGGCGAACGCCGCCACAAACATGAACGTAAAGCTCCAGTCGTCCATAAACGACTGAACCGCCTCCGGATTATCAGCCAGCAACTCCACCTGTCATTGTGAGGAGGTACGACGTGGCAATCACGATAGACATGAAACAGCCCGACTAATTAGTCAACCCCAACCATGCCGCAGAAAACGTGGCTATGCCACCTAGAAGTGGATAGCTTCTCCCGTAACAGCCGCGCCCGCCTCTTTGATCGCCTCTGACAGCGTTGGGTGAGCGTGCATCATCTTGTGCAGTTCAAGGTTCGTACCCTCAAGCATCTGCAGCATCCCGATCTCAGCAATCAGTTCAGTCGCCTCGGGACCAATAATGTGTGCACCGATGACCTCGCCTGAATCATCATCGATTAGCACCTTGGCGAAGCCCTGCAGCTCTCCGATTGCAACCGACTTACCGGCAACTGCAAACGGCACCTTGCCGACCTTCACGTTGACGCCGTTTTCTCGTGCCTGTGCTTCAGTAAGACCTATCGAAGCGATCTGCGGTTGAGCGTACGTGCAGCGAGGCATATTGATGTAATCCTCGATCGGTTCGGGATTGTGACCCGCAATCGTCTCGGCAGCTACCACGCCCTGATCGAACGCCACGTGCGCCAGCATCAACTTGCCATTCACGTCGCCAACGGCGTGAACGCCACCGACATTCGTGCGCATGTTCCCGTCGACTTCGATGAATCCCGGTCCAACCGTGTCGATCCCAACGTTCTCAAGCCCAATACCATCAGTGTTCGGCTGCACGCCAACACCCAGAAGAACCTTGTCGCAGATGAACTCTTGTTTCTCACCATCTGCTTCGTACTGAACAGCCAGGCGGCCGTCTTTCTTCTCGACGCCCGACACGCTTGCAGAGGTAGCAAATTCGATGCCCTGTCGACCGAACTGGCGTTCTAGCTCGACTGAAACCTCTTTGTCCTCACGGGGAACCAGATGCCCGAGCATCTCGAACATCTTGACGTTCACACCATACGAATTGAAGTAGTAGGCGAACTCGCAACCAATAGCCGATGCACCAATAACAGCGACTGCCTCTGGCTGTTCTCGAAGCTCAAGTGCGTGTCGGGAAGTGATGATGCTTTCGCCGTCGATCTCGAGCCCCGGAAGACTTCGCGCCCGTGCGCCCGTAGCAATAACAATATTCTTGGCGGTCAGAGTCTCGCCGCCCTCGACATCGATCTGTGTCGACGACTTGAGAGTCGCTTTACCCTGAACTAACGTGATCTTGTTCTTTTTGAACAGGAATCCGATGCCGTTTGTGAGGGTTTTGGAGACCTTGCGTGAACGATCGACGGCCTTCGACATACTCGCCGACCATTCGCCGACCTCAATGCCCCAGTCTTCGGCGTGCGAAAGATGATTCACGACTTCGGCGTTCTTTAATAACGATTTCGAAGGGATGCAGCCCCAGTTCAAGCAAACTCCGCCCAGTCCACCGATGCCCGTGCCGTCGTCCTTCTCGACAACCGCCACGCTCAGGCCAAGCTGAGCACCCCGAATCGCAGCGTGGTATCCGCCGGGACCCGCACCGATGACGACGAGATCGAAGTTAGTTTCTGCCATTCGAAATTCTTTTCTTTCTGGGGGAGGACCGGCCGAGTACGTTCATAAACCGGGCTCAATATCAGCATCACGACTACAGCATCGAGGCCGTTCACGCGCCCTCAATAACCCGCAATCCACAAAATCAATCGCCCGAGTATACGTGCGAAATTGCCGAAATTTTCACTGCCAAGCTGAACTCACCACCATTGTCATGCTGAACCCACCACCACCACTGCCACGCAGGGGCCCCGCCAACTGTCATCCTGAATTCCTTTTCAGGATCTTTGCTCGAGCCCGGCGAAGAGTCCTGCGCAAGTACCTAGTAAGCCACGCCACTTGCGACAGCTTACTCGTCGTCCGAAATCTCAGTCATCATCGTTCCGATACTCGGTTCGTACGCCTTCTCCCCGCCTAGGGAGGTATCGAAGATCCTGTACGCCTTCGCGCCGAAATACGAAATCACCACACCCGCAATGGTGATGCCCACGAAAAATATCGACGAAACAAGAACATACGGCTCCCAGCTTACCGGGCACTTCCTGATCCCCGTACAGAGCCAGGCGCTGGTACCGCCATACCCAACCGCAACCATCAACCCGACAGTTGCGCCAAGAATCAAACCAATTACGGCAGGGCGTCGATTTCGAATGAACTGAAACATAGCGCCTCAATCCTATTGCCAATTTTGTCTATACGCACTACCAATTCGCTGCGATACACGTACACCCTCGACGATCACCCTCAGAATCTCAAACACACACTCACTTTTTGTCACTCCAACTCCGACATATCCGTCTTATAGTTAGACGACTTCAAGAATCGAATCGGTAAGCAGGAGAAAATTCGTGCTGTTCGGAATACCTTGCGAAATAAAAATCGGCGAACACCGAGTGGCCATTACGCCCGAAAGTGCTCGTGAGCTGACCAGTCGTAAACAAACTGTCCTCATGCAGTCTGGTGCAGGATCAGGAAGCGGATACACCGACGATTCATATCGAAGCGCCGGCTGCCAGATCGCTGCAACAGCAGACGAAGTGTGGGGCACTGCCGACCTCATCGTGAAGGTAAAAGAACCTCAGCCATCGGAGTACGGATTAATCCGAGAAAACTCCGCTCTATTCACATTTCTCAGGGCAAACCCACCGATCCCGGTCTCGCCGAAAACCTCATGACCCCTAACAACTCCCTCCCAGACGCCAACGACCCCCAAGCCCTAAGACAAGCCGTGCTTGACCACATGCACGTCGGCATGACGAATCACACGCTCCTTGCAGAAGAAGGCGGGCCCCTCCTCATGGAGTCAGCCGACGGCATCTACGTCACCGACGTCGAAGGCAACACCTACATCGACGGCATCTCCGGCATGTACTTCCGGAACGCCGGTCATGGCAGAAACGAAATCGCCGAAGCCGTATACGAACAGCTGAAAAACATCAGCATGAACGTTTACTCAGGCGCCACGCCTGTAACCATCCGACTCGCCGCCAAACTCGCCCAAATCACCCCCGGTGACCTCACCCGCACATTCTTCTGCCAGGGCGGATCGGAAGCCAACGAATCGTCGCTCAAAATGGCGCAGGCGTACCACGTGCGCAGGGGCGACGCCGGACGCTACAAGGTCATCTCACGCCGTGGCTCGTATCACGGATCTACCTATGGAACGATGTGGCTGGGCGGACACCCGGGCTTCCCGCGCACCGACTACCAGCCGAAGCCGGCGAACGTTGTGACGGTCGGGCAACCCCACTATTACCACGACGAGTACGGCGCTTCGTCAGCCGAGGAAAACGGCGAGCGGGCGGCTAAGGAGATCGAAGATGCGATCATCTTCGAAGGACCTGAGTCCGTGTCGGCAGTTATCGGCGAGCCTGTGTCACAACCTCTGGGCGGTGTCGTGCCTCCGTCTAACTACTGGCCCATGGTTCGTGAGATTTGCGATAAGTACGGTGTATTGCTGATTTTCGATGAGGTGATCACGGGATTCGGCAGGCTGGGCGAGTGGTTTGGCGCCGATTTCGTTGGGGTTACTCCCGACATCATGAGCTTTGCGAAGGGCATCACGTCGGGTTACTTCCCGGTGGGTGGATCGATTTCGACTCAGAAGATTGCCGACGCTTTTGCTGGCGGACCCGATAAGATCTGGTCCCATATGTACACCTACTCGGCACACCCCGGCGGGGCGGCTGCTGCATTCGCTAATTTGGAAATTGTGGAACGAGAGAATCTGGTCGAAAACGCCCGGATTCGTGGTGAGCAGATCTCCGAGTCGCTCGATGAGATGAAGGCGAAACACCCCATCATCGGCGACACCCGAGGCGTAGGCCTAATCCAGGGCATCGAGTTCGTAAAAGACAGAAAAACCAAAGAACACTTCGACTCATCAGTCGGAGTAAACGCAATGCTCACCGAGGAACTTCGAACACGAGGCGTCTGGATCCGAGTCCCCGCCTACATCCTCCCAATAGCCCCACCCCTAACAATCACCGCCGACGAAACCGACAACCTAACCACCATCATCGACGAAGCACTTAGTGCAGTTGAATTGCGGTTGAGGGTTTGATTGGTCGATCCATTCGGCATGCTCAGGACAGGGCACCGGAGGATGACGGACTTAAACCACAGGCGCTGCGCCGCCGTCCATGTTGATGGCGGTGCCGGAGATGTAGCTGGCGCGTTCGGAGGCTAGGAAGGCGTTAAGTCACCGGGTCTCGGGCTTCTTCTACCCTGAGTAGCGGGACGTTTTCGGTGAGCTTTGCGTAGTACTCCTCGGTGGAACAAAACGGCTACTCACGTTCGGTGCCATGTCGATCTCGCAGATAGCGTGCTCGATCAGTTGCCGTAAGGATTGCGCATGGTTGTGAGGGCAGGCGTACACTGCGCTCGCCTTGCCAGAAACATCAGACACATCCTCCACGCCGGACACGCCCGCCCGCTCACCTCAAGATCTCTCCTCTACAGTCGAGAAATCGAAGAGCGGTGCAAGTGAACAGACGGAGTCTGCACCGCCTACCAGTAGCACCAAGTCACTCGGCCTCATGTACGGGCTTTCTACTGGCCACGGAATTAAGCACTTCGGTCAGGGTGCATTGCTGGTAATGATCCCCAGCATCCGAGCCACTCTTGGACTCTCCGACGTGGCAATCGGTGGAATCTCGTCAACACAGTCGATTGCCTCGGGTATCGCCAACATTCCGGCCGGTATTCTCACCGACATGTTCCGAAAGAAGATCGCATGGATTCTTCTCGCCTCGATGTTGATGGTTGGAACCGGGTACGTCGTGATCGGTGTGTCGCCAGCCTACTGGGCTCTACTTATAGGAGTTGCAATCGTAGGATTTGGGACTTCGATGTGGCATGCACCCGCGTTTGGAACGCTTGCTGCGCGATATCCAGAACGGCGTGGCTTTGCTATGGCCGCCCACCTGACAGGCGCACAGGTCGGCAACACGACATCGCCGCTGATCATCGGATTCCTGCTTGCCGGTACTATCGGCAGCTGGGTTGTATTCAGCGGAATCGACTGGCGATGGTTGTCGGTGATCGTTGCGATTCCGATGTTCATGACCGGTATAGCGGTGATAGCCAAGTTCAAGACTGCTGGTGCTGAGTCGTCAGGATCGGTGTCGCTATCTGAGTACTTTGGATCGGCGAAAAAGCTTCTCAGCAACAGAGGTGTGCTTGGAATGGCACTGCTCGGAGCGCTGCGAGGGGCAATTCACAATTCGTTTCAGGTGTTTCTTGTTATTTACATGCGTGAAGAGCTCGACTACTCCGATACGTTCGTGGGTGTGCACGTTGCGTTGATAACGATGGCGGGGATTTTATCGACGCCGATCATGGGTAATCTTTCCGATCGAATAGGGCGCCGACCCGTCATATCGTTTGCAATGACCTCGATGACGATCCTGATCTTCCTGTTTCTGCAGTTCGATTCAGGATTGGCGATGACCGCATTGATCGCTGTGCTTGGGCTGTTCTTTTTCTCAGTGATGCCGATTATCAACGCAGCCGCGATGGACATGATCGACAAAGGGTCTGAAGGATCGGGAACCGCTTTGATGTTTTCAGGCGGTGCGGTAATCGGATCGCTGACCCCGATTGCGGCAGGGTTCATCAATCAGGCGAGTGGTTTTTCCGGGGTTATCTTGTTTTCCGGATCCATCGCGGCAGTCGGGGCGTTGCTATCGCTTGTGCTGCCGATGCGGTCGAAGGCGTCGAGCTAGTGGTGATGGCGCGATTCTCGTGATCAGTAATTGCTGATCGAGTAGCCAATTCCTCGGTGTGAGCGAATCAGCCTTTCGTGTTCCAACTCCGAAGAATCTTGCTTTAGTTTCTGGCGCAACCGCCGGATCGCCATGTGAAATGCGGCATCTGAAACCTCAGTGTTGCCCCATGCGTGCTCTTTCAGGGTTGAGTACTCGACCACCACACCAGGATCGACGAGGAGGTCCTTTATGACATCCCATTCAGTGAGATCAAGGTCGACTTTTGGCTATTAGCAGTTGCGTGCTTGCGGTCGAAATCGAATAGCATTCCGTTGGAAGCGAACGTGGCTCGCTTAATTTTTTCGACCTCCGACACGGCGGGTCACTGACTCGACTCTTGCCATGAGTTCGATCGGCTCAAAGGGTTTGGTGATGTAGTCGTCGGCACCGAGCGTGAGCGCTTTGACTACAGATTCGGCCGTGTCGTTTCCGCTCACGACTATCAGAGGAATATCTGAAATCTGTCGAACCTTCTTGAGGACTTCAAGGCCGCCGAAATCAGGCAGTCCCGTATCTAGGAACATGAACTCGGCCTAGTTCGATTCGAGGTAGTCGAGCGCGTCTGAGCCCAATCGAACTCAACGAACTCATACTGTGTTGCTGAAATCTCCAAGCAAACCCGAATCACTCATTTCTCCAGCGCATCGAGTGCTCATCGAGACATTTAGCACGCTGACTTGTGAGCAACTGTACTACTGGCGGAGTGTGACCGGAGGTAGGCATAAACAGCTGTTAGTGCATCGCGAATTCACTCGGTACCGGATAGCGACGTCAGTGAGCCTGAGATGCATAAAAAAAGGAGAGGGGGTTCTCGCTGGGGGCCAAAACTGTTACGGTCAAGGAGTCAGGTTCATTTGTTCCTTAACGCGATGCGCCCCTCCGGAGGCGTAATTGGAGGGGCGCATGGGCTCGCAGCGGAGACTGTGCCAGTAACTTCAGAGCCCGTGAAGTATTCTGGCGGCGTGATGTTTGTGTGTCCGCACAAACATCAGCTTTTCATCTAGTTGTCTCTACGCGATATTCAGTTTTGTTCGCCTTTTGGTGATCCAGCCTGGATGTTGCGCGCCGGTTGTTCGAGCGAGCAAACCGACTCTCCATGCGTTTCGCTGGTCGGTTAGACCGGTACTCTTGGGGCAGCGAACTGTCTTGGAACCGGGGTTGTTGCCGCCACGCCTCCATTCAAGTTGAGAAGTGCTGATTTCAGTCGACTGTCGAGAATTCGAAGACTGCTGATTAGTTTCAGCCGTCGGTATTCGGGAATGACCTGGAGCTGCATTGCATCTAGCTCGCCAGCGATTTTCAGCACTGCGTTTTCGATAAGGGCGGTATCGGCTTCAACCGGAATTGCGGGCTGAATTACTGGCGCAAGCTCCGGCTCGCGCTCGGGTGCGCGCTTACCGTTTACAACCTCGTCGATAATCTCTTCGATCGACAGTGCAGCAGAGGTTTTTGCGCGGCCAACAATGCGTTCAACGTGGACGCTTGAGAGTCGCCCTTCGATGAACGGCTGTGCGATTTCTCGCTGTCGCACATGGTCTTCAATATCGGCGATTGAGCGCGCCTCTTTGAAGGTTAGCTCTCCACTGTTTACCCTTTCGCCAAGGGCTGGGTCGAGTGTGCGAATCAGGCTCTCGTAGTGGTGAATTGTGCCCGGTGTAATTCCGGTTCGGCGGGCAAGTTCCTGCTGGGTAACTTCGTGGGTGTCTCGGTACTCCATGAAGGTTCTGCCGAGCTCCATGGCCGGGACGAGAGAAGAGTGGTATTGCTCAGCCAGAGAGAGTTCCCAACGCTCCTGTGGGGTGACCTCTTCTTTGACGGTGCACTCGACGGCGGTCTCGCCAGCTTCTTTTGCTGCGGCGAGTTTTCGTTCGCCCGCGAGTAGAAGATATCCGTTGTCTGTGGTTAACACTACCGGGTCGCGTTTCGAGCGGACTGAGCGGGTGTTCTCACGCCGTCCATTGGGCTTCTTGGAACGTGGTAGATCGGGGTTCGGGAAGATCTGTTCAATCGGAATCTTCAACTTGTTTTCCTCTAGTGAATTCGGCTATTAAGCTGAAGTCAGTTCTGAAATTATTTCGGAATGTAATGTGAGGACTAGCTGGATTGAACTCACGTCGCATTCCAATTCGGTAGTGAATATTCTCCATCTTCCAAGGAGTAGATTTAAAAACTGTCCAACTTGGGGAACTGTCTGTCCAAACGGCATTTGACTTTGGAATTTCTGGGAGATAGTGTGAGCAGGGCACCGGCTTGGAATGAGCGTATCCCAGTTCAAATGACCCTTCAAGATCAACTTCAAACTATTCCCCCGTATGTCCCGTACCGGACATTCCAAACATTTTTGGAATTCCTTCTTGAGGAAGGCATTCCGGACAGAATTGACCGTACTGTTTGGGGCTCGAGATTTTCGGGAAGTTCTGGGACACAGTTGATGACAGCACTCAAGGTGCTGAAGTTGATCGATTCCGAGGGGCGGCCAGCGCAGGATCTAGACGCTCTTGTGCATGCAGAGGGAGATGTTCGCCGGTCGACTTTGAGGCACGTGCTTGAGCGGTTTTACGAGCCTGTGTTTGAGCTCGATTTGCCGCGAGCGAGCAAGGGGCAGTTCCACGACGCGTTCAGAAAATTCGGAACAAAAGAAGGTGTGATCAACAAGTGTGAGGGCTTCTTTATTCGCGCGGCTCAGGCTGCTGGTATTGAGCTTTCGAAGCGGATAGTTGCGGGTCGGCATGGAGCCAGTAAGTCACGTGCAACGGCTGTACAACAGCGACCGAAGACAGCCATTCCGGCGGTGGTTACGCCGGAGAATATGGTTGCCCAAACACCGCAAGAACTCGCGACTTCAGCTGATTCTATCAAGCTAGAATTGGCAGACAGAATTCTAGCGAAATATCCAGACTTCGACCCAGTTTGGGATCCCGCTGTGCAGGTTAAATGGCTGGAGGGAATGACCCGTCTATACGAAGGTCTTTCTGTGGCTCCAGCAGACCGTGATGGCGGGCCGGATGAGGCGTAAAAGCGCCCGCTTAGGAGCTGTTTCGCGCCATTTATACCGTCGAAGATCTTACTTCCAAGATCATCTTGGTCAGAAAACTGTCGGCGTTGGCTAATTCTCGACTTGTTGAGTGATTGCCCAATGATGAGTCGTGCGCACTGGCAGCATGGTCATCGTTATGACTATCGTGGCTGCTCATCCAGATCGTCCATCTGAGTTGTGCTGTATACCCTCGAGGGTATCTTCTTCCTCAGATGTGTCGGAAAATTGCTCAACCTCAGGGGCCTGTAACTTCCTCGTTGTTTGCTCAATGGCAGTAACGGATAAGTCATTGCTGGAATCAGAATTGTTATTAGCCCCGACTTTCAATTCCGTAAAACGACGTGCCTGCGGCAGGACACGACTTTCAAGGGATCCGACGGCGGTGTTGAAGGCGTTCACTGTTGAACTGAGTCGCATTCCGATCGTTTCGAATAGACTAATAAACCTTCCGATTCTTTGGTGAAGTTCCTTACCCAATTCAGCGATTTCTCTAGCATTTGCAGCCAAAGACTCCTCGGTCCATCCGATAGCGACAGCTTTCAGCACAGTAATTAAAGTGATAGGAGAGGCGATGAATACTCGCTGTTGCGCAGCCCATTCAACTAGATTTGGATCTTTGTCGAGCGCCGCCATAAACAATGAATCTGCTGGAACGAACATAACCGCAAGTTCAGGCGTCGATTCGAATTGATCCCAGTATTGCTTTGAACTTAGGTTCGTCACATGTGAGCGTATTTGGCGGAGATGCTCGACTAATGCTTCTTCCCTAGCCGAATCGTCACCAGCTTCGACAGAGTTTAAATAGGCATCCATGGGCGTTTTTGCATCAACGACAATCTTCTTTCCGCCAGCGAGATTGATCGTCATATCAGGTCGAAGCTTGTTTTCATCAGGGCCATCAACCGTGACCTGTTCGGAGAAGTCGCAATACGCAGCCATCCCAGCGATTTCAACAACTCGCCGCAATTGCATTTCTCCCCAGCGACCGCGAACCGTTGGACGGCGTAGAGCATTCGCCAATTGACCAGTCTGCTTCGATAGGCTTTCAATTTCTGACTTGAGAGTACTTTGCTCACCTATACGAGTTTTTTCAATCGCTTTGAGGGTTGCATCTACTTCTTTGAGGGAGTCTTTTACCGGTTTAACAAGTGAATCGAATGACTCGGACTTTTTGTCCAACTCTGATGCGGCCTTCTGCTGGAATGTTCCAAGATTTTCCTTTGCTAGGGTTAGAAAAGACTCTGAATTGCTCTTTAAAGACTCCGCTGCCAGAGATTTAAATATGTTCCCTAAATCGGTCTCATTGCTCTTGAGCAGTGCGGCCGTACGCCTCTCGCCTTCTAACTCCGATTTAGTCGTAAGAACTTGCCCCCGCCATCGGATGACTCCAATAGTTAGACCAACCGATATTCCAACAAATACACCGATTCCAAGAAATACGAAATCCAAAATTTTCTCACCTTTCAAATTGACTCGCTCTAGAAGGACATATTCGCAAGCTATACGAGTTCCACCGTTTCAATTGGTACGCGTAATAGCTTAAGTTCACTTTCTAGCAGATCCATATCCTCTTTGACGCCAGACACCATATCTTCGATAGTTTTTTGCGTCGGTTGACCGTCTGTATTGAGTTCCCAATGCTTGGAAGGAATTTCGTCCGGAGAATTAAGAATCGAGCATTCGTAAAATTGATCACTCAGGAGGATTCTCCAAGATAGGACCATTGACTGGTCTAGTCAAAATGGCATCAGCGGCAGAAGATACCTGCCGGACATGCAGGACTATATCTGAATTCCATCATCTAAATTATCTATCCAAACCAACAAATCAGCTATTGCACCATCCTGGGTAATATCAATGGAACCTGTACACAAAACTTACTTTGGCTACTTCGAGTTGCAATTGATCTAGACGTACTCACATTCGAAGAACGGCAGAACCTGCTCAGATTGGTGGTGGAGCGAGCAGTCGTAACGGGAAGCCGAGTTAGAGTTGAAACGGTGATACCTACCGACAAACAGCATGCCGGTCTATTGAGTACACGTCATCCTGAACTTGATTCAGGATCTCGTTCGATTGAGCGATAATTCAAGTTGTCACGACTGGCTGTGTTCTCTCTCGCCAACAGTACCCCGCCCGTCCATTGCCGAAGGTCTCTCCACTTCGCTTTGCTTCGGTCGAGAAATCGCAAATTCACGCCACAAAAAAAGGTCGCACCTTTCGATGCGACCCTTTTCTAAATTGCTTAGTAAAGCAAAGGCTATTTAGAAGCCCATGTCTCCACCAGGAGGTCCGCCTGCCGGCATTGCTGGCATTGGCTCGTCCTTTTCGCTGATGAGAGCCTCGGTTGTGAGGATCATTCCAGCTACGGAAACTGCGTTTTCGACTGCAGCACGGGTGACCTTAGCTGGGTCAACAATACCCATCTTCACCATGTCGCCGTACTCACCGATGTGAGCGTCGAATCCAAAGTTCTTGTCGTCGCTCTCGGAGACCTTGGCAAGAATTACAGCGCCTTCAAAACCGGAGTTTGCGGCGATGACCTTGATAGGTGCAACGAGTGATCGTCGAAGAACATCGATACCTGTCTGCTCGTCGTCGTTGTCTGACTTCACGTCAACCAGGCCAGCAGCGGCTCGAATGAGAACTGTTCCACCACCGGGAACGATTCCTTCTTCAACAGCTGCACGGGTTGCCGAAAGGGCGTCTTCCATGCGCTGCTTCTTCTCTTTCATCTCAATTTCGGTGGCTGCACCGACTTTGAGGATGGCTACACCACCGGACAGCTTGGCGAGTCGCTCCTGAAGCTTCTCACGGTCATAGTCGGATGAAGTGTCGGCGATCTGCGACTCGATTTCGGCTTTTCGGCCGGTGAGTGCATCTGCTGAACCATCACCGTCGACAAATGTAGTCTCGTCCTTGCTGACGACGACCTGCTTACATTTGCCGAGGTCATCGAGAGTAACCGAGTCGAGCTTGCGACCGATTTCTTCTGATATGACCGTACCACCGGTGAGGATAGCGATGTCTTCGAGCATTGCCTTTCGGCGGTCACCGAAGCCAGGAGCCTTTACGGCTGCGACATTCAGCGTGCCACGAAGCTTGTTCACAACGAGAGTAGCGAGAGCCTCGCCCTCAACGTCTTCTGCGATAACAAGAACGTTCTTGTTGGTCTGCAGAACCTTCTCAAGAACAGGTAGAAGGTCGGAAATTGCAGAAATCTTCTGCGAGGTGATCAGAATGTAGGGGTCGGCAAGAACCGATTCCTGTCGTTCTGAGCTGGTCACAAAGTAAGGAGAGAGGAATCCACGGTCGATCTGCATTCCCTCAACGAACTCGGTCTCGTATGAAAGAGACTTCGACTCGTCGACGGTGATCACGCCGTCTTTACCAACCTTGTCCATAACGTCGGAAATGAGCGAACCCATCTCGTCATCGTGGGAGGAAAGGATTGCAACGCTTTCGATCTGTTCCTTAGAGTCAACCGGGGTCGACTGGTCGGCGATCGAATCTCGGATGGATGCCATTCCGAGTTCCATACCGCGCTTGAGTGCCATTGGGTCGGCGCCTGCTGCAACGTTCTTGAAGCCTTCGGCGATGATTGCCTGAGCGAGAACGGTTGAAGTTGTTGTGCCATCACCAGCGTCGTCGTTGGTCTTCTTTGAGACTTCCTTCAGAAGCTGTGCGCCCATATTTGCAAACGGATCTTCGAGGTCGATCTCCTTGGCGATGGTTACACCGTCTGAGTTTACCTGCGGAGGGCCGAATTTCTTGTCGACGATAACGTTTCGACCGCGTGGGCCGAGTGTCGACTTCAGAGTGTTGGCGAGAACGTCGATGCCTTCTTTAAGGCGAGATCGAGCATCATCACCGAACTTTAGTTCTTTTGCTGCCATTACTTATATATCTCCAGAATGAGCCAAAGGTTGGACGTTAGTTCGTTAGATGCGAACTATCCAACTATTGCGAGAATGTCGCTCTCTCGAACGATCAGGTATTCAGTTCCGGCTTCCGCGTACTCGGTACCTGCGTACTTGGAGTAGATGACGGTCTGGCCGACTTTGACTTCGAGGTTGATGAGCGTGCCGTCGTCGGTAGTTCGGCCTGGGCCGGCTGCTACAACGGAGCCCTGCTGGGGCTTTTCTTTCGCAGTGTCAGGAATGATGATCCCGCCGGGAGAGGTTGATGCCTCGTCCTCGGAAGGCTCGATGATCACCCTGTCACCAAGCGGTGTGAGGTTCAGTGCCACTGATTGTTTCTCCTTAGTGTAACGCGCGAAATCTCGTTATTCAGGATGCTATAACCGGTGCGGACACACCAAATCAAACTCATATCCTGTCGATTTCACTTTTAGCACTCGACCATACCGACTGTTAGCAGTCGCGGGCTTCGAGTGCCAGCCAACGAATGATATGAACGGGAGACGGGCGCGTCAACTAGAGATGTCGGTCGTTGGTGGCACGTGCGAAGAAGAATTGTGATGCGTTTTGGGTCGGGAAGGCGCGCACCCAACCCCGTCTTCCTTTAGCTCCGGGCGCACATTCGTGCTTGGTCGCGCGTCGCAATCTATCCTCCCTCGGTTCCTCCCGAAGACAGGGATGAAGCGTCCCCGCAACAGAATCCTCGGGTTCGAGGACTTCGCTCTGGAAAATGGGTGGTTGGCGTGTACTGGCGTGCGACGGCGGTTTCGGTGGTTACGGCTCTTGCGACTCGAACAGTACTTCGCCGTCGACTTCGATTTTCACCTGGCGTTGGTATTGGCGGAGAGTGTCGAGATTTACTTCTACGCCGAGGCCGGGCGTGTCGGGGGCTGCAATGAGGCCATTTGAGTCTCGGAAGACGCCGGTGGGGGCGGTTAGGCCTAGGATCAGGGGTGATTCGCCTACAGGGTATTCGGTGAGGTCGAACTCTTCGTAGCCGGCGAAAACATGGATCGCGGATGCTACTGACAGGTGGCTCTTGAACGTGTGGTTGACGTACTGTATGCCGAGTTCGTGAGCCCTGTCTGCGACGCGCTTGGATTCAGTGATACCGCCGATACGGCCAACGTCGATCTGAACGAAATCAAGTCCGGCGTTGGTCATCATGTCGTCGGCGGCACGGTAGAAGTCGGCTCCCTCGCCTCCGGCGATGCCAATTTTGACACCGTTTTCACGAACTCGATCGCTCAGCGCTTTATAGGCACCGACCTCTTCGGTTCTGAGCGGCTCTTCGAGCCATGTGACACCAAGATCGGCGAATGCAACTGCACGTTTATAAGCGGCGTCGACGTTGTCACCCCAGATGACTCCGGCGTCGACCATCAGTTTTGCGTCGAATCCGAGTCCGTCTCGTGCAGCTTGGACCAACGCGATATCGTCTTCTAGTGATCCCCTACCCATCGGGCCCCAGCCGAACTTTGCCGCCCTAAAATCACGCCCAACGATTGAATCGGCGATTTTGCGGGTTTCAGCTGGATCATCCCCGAAGAGAACGCTCGCGTAGGGGAGCTTTCTATATGAGGCCTCGTGGCCAATCAGCTTCCAGACGGGCTCAGCCAGATGCTTGCCAAGAACGTCCCACATGGCGATGTCGGCACCAGCTACTGCGTGGTCGAGTTGCTGGATATCGAGTCCGTATTCACCGGCTTTGTTGCGAAGTCGAATCACGTCTTCTGGTGAATCGAGGGTTTCACCGATCAGCGCTTCGTTGATGTTGATGACGTTCGAGTGTGACATCGGCATCACGTACGCCGCCATCGAGATCAAAGGCGAAGCGTCGCATTCGCCCCAGCCTTCTAGGCCGTTGTCGGTGCGGATGCGGACTACGAGAGAATCCTGGGAGCCGTCGGCCGTCCGAGTGATTTCAGGGAGCGCGACGTAGAAGAGGTCGATAGCTTCGATTTTCACTTGGTTATGAAGCTTTCCAGGTCATCAGATCGTCGATACCAGCAAGAATGATGTCGTACTCGGCGAGATCGAATTGGTCGAGACTCTTCTTGCCGGGTGAACGGGTGGTCGGTGAGGTGATAACGCCTCGGCGGTAGAGGACTTCCTTGAACGCTCGCATACCGTAGAGGCTTTCATAGTTGTTCAATGGAGCCATGCGAGTGTGAATTTCTCGTGCGCCCGTTTCGTCGCCTTCTTCGAGCAGGTTCCAGATTTTTGAGTGGATGTCACCGAAGTGAGAGGCTGGCATGTTGCCGCACATACCTCGGTTGAACTCGGAAACTAGGAATTTACAGCCCATGCCACCCATAACACCTTTTACGGAGTCGCCAGCCTGTTCGAGTAGCCGGGTTGTTAGCTGGCCTGCGAACGCTGTTTCTTCCTTGACATAATCGACGTTGTCCACATTTTCGCAGAGTTCAGTCAGCTGCGCTGCGCTTAGGGGTGCTCCGCCTGAATGGTTTTGGACCCAGATTGGGATTTCGAGGGCGTCGCTTAATTGTTCGAAAAACGTGAGAACTTCTTGTGTCGATGGCGCCATGCTGTGGGGCGGCATTGCGATTACGGAGTCGAAGCCAACGCCCTGCGCGTACTTCGCCAGTTCGATTGAGTGGATATTCGATACGCCGGTTACGCCAGCGACGGTCGGGATTCGGTTATCGACGATTCCTGTAGTGATATCGAACACAGTTCGGCGTTCTTCATCGGTGAGCGACTGGTACTCACTAGCCATGACCGGCATTACGATGCCGTGGCAGCCATTTTCGACCGAAAAGTCTAGAACGCTTTCGAGTGAACGTATGTCGAGAGTGTCGTCCTCATTGAACGGAGTAGCGGGAATGCCGTAGATGCCGCGATATTGAGTCGGGTGTGTTGTGTTGTTCCTCATTCGTTGAGAGCTACTTTTTCCTGAGTCGCATGATGTAGTGGCGACCGCCCCGGGTGTATGGGGCGATGCT